>CAZTYB010000008.1:0-39353 GCA_964617595.1 uncultured Oscillospiraceae bacterium
AATTTAGATGCTGATTTTGACATTGTGCTTTCTCCTTTACAGTAGCATACCAATCCCCGCAAAGATCAGGGAAATCACCGCCATACCGACGGTGCCGACAAACCATTTTTTGCATGTATCGGATTTTGTGATATAGGGCATCAGATCCTCCGTCCCTGGGATCACCCATGCCTTTGTGCGTCCGACCCAGTAGGCATCAACGCCAAACTTGTCGATCAGATTCATCACGGACAGGATCACAAAACTCTGCCAAAATACAGGTAAAAAACCTCGTGCGCCATTGAGCACATATACGCATATACACATATACGCTATATAGATTGGCAGTAAAACAACTTTCAGCAAGATGGATTTTCGCCTGATTTTTTCTTTCGTGGTCAGTCCCAGTTCTATGCACCGCTGCTGCACCTTGTCACTATAAAAATGTACCATGCCGACAGCCCCTTTGCGGATGCCAATGGCACAGACCAATACCAGCAGTGTGCCCAATCCCAATCCTTCCAATATCACTTGCAGTAACATTATGTATTCCTCCTGAATCTCATTTCTCCAGTATGATGATCTTATTTGAGATATTACGCACTGCCGGGATTTTACCAAGAACTTTATAGATCGGTATAAATGCTGCCATGCCCTCCGTTAAGCTGTGTTCCTCTGCGAAGTGAAACGACGGAAGGAATGCAACAAGTCTTTTGCCGTCTTTGATGCCCCATGTAAACTTTGCTTTACTGCCTTCAATGGATTTCTCTTTGAAGTTCTTAGCCAACAGTGGATTCATTGTCTCTACGAATACCGTTGTGTGGTCAAATCGTCGGGCGATCACTTCAAAAATCCGCTGCACATCCTCCTGTGTTAAGTACATGGTCAGACCCTCTATGACGATCAATACCGGACCTGCGGTTTCAGCGATCTTGCTGCCCCAATCCTCCATGGCGGACATGGCAATTTGAGAAATATCGCCACTCTCCGGCAGGAACTTTTCTCTCACGGCTATCGTTTTCGGCAGATCGAGGTTATACCAATGGGCAAATCCTTTCACACGGTAGCATCGGGTATCCAGCCCGCAGGCAATATTGACCACCACTGCGTTGGGATGCGTTTTCAGAAAATCTCTGACCAAACGATCCAGCACAATTGTGCGGGTGATTACACCACTGTGCATTGCCGTATCTTTATCGGCAAGGGAAAAGTCATAATTCAGTTTTTGAAGCAGTTCCACTGCTTTTTCATCGTGAATAGCACCACGGGTTTTCGTTTCTTTTGCACGAGCATACAGTGTTTGCAACATCGTTTCCGGCACACCTGAAAGAACAATTTTACTATTCATTGTTTTCATATCCATTTCTCCTCGTATAATATATGTTGGTTAGCCAGCTCTACCTCGCAGCCTTTTGAAAAGCCGCCAAACGGCAGCTTTTCGACTTGCTCAAATAATTCTTTGCAAGCACCATGCACTTGCCCTTGCAGCATCTGCTGCTTTGCTTCCTGAATAGTGGTTAGCTATAACTAACTACTGCACATATTTTACAACGGTGTCTTTACAAAGTCAACACGCAAAATGAAATATTTGCATTTTAAGATTTTTTATGGTTAATAGGGGAGTGCTCCGGTGGATGGCTCATCGTCTGCCGTGGCGGTCTTCCCCCCATCGGGGCAAGATGAACCGGGAAAGGCAAAATAATCAAATACATTTATGCCAACTGTCGTATGCTTTTTTGCCGCCCGGTGCCTTGCAAGAATGGAGGAGCTGTGGTAAAATGAAAGTACCAGATACAAAAAAATGGAGGTCTTGATATGCCTATGCAAATGAGCTGGCGCTGGTATGGCGAGGGGAACGACCCCGTTAAACTCAGCGACATCAAGCAGATTCCCGGCGTGACCAGTATCGTCTGGGCGCTGCACAACAAGCTGCCCGGTGAAGTTTGGGAGATGGATGAGATTCAGGAGGTTGCTGACCAGATCCATGCCTATGGCTTTAACATGGATGTGGTGGAGTCCGTCAATGTCCATGACGATATTAAAATCGGTCTGCCCACCCGGGATGCCCTGATCGAGAATTATAAGCAGTGCATTCGCAACCTTTCCAAATTCGGTGTCAAGGTCATCTGCTATAATTTTATGCCCGTGTTCGACTGGACCCGGACGGATCTGTTCCACCCCGTTGGGGATGGCTCCACCGCCCTGTTCTATCAGAAGGACATGATCAAGAATGACTATAAAGCCATGGCCAATTATATCATGAACTTCACCGAGAAATGCAATATGACTTTCCCCGGCTGGGAGCCGGAGCGCATGGCCAAATTGGACGAATTGTTCAAAGCTTACGCCCCCGTGACCAAAGAGAAATTGTGGGAGAATTTCAAATATTTCCTGGAAGCCATCATGCCCACCTGCCACGAATGCGATATCAAGATGGCCGTCCATATGGACGATCCCCCCTGGGATATCTTTGGGTTACCCCGGTTGCTGGTGGATGCGGAAAGTATCGACCGGTTCCTGAGCATGGTGGATGACCCCTATAACTGCCTGACCCTTTGCTCCGGCTCATTGAATGCCAACCCCAATAACAATGTGGCGGAGATCGTCCGCAAGCACTGCGACCGGATCGCCTTTGCCCATATCCGCAATATTCACCATTTCCCCAATGGGGACTTCTGCGAAGCAGCGCACCGGGATTGCTGCGGCGAGACCGGCATCATCGATATCCTCCGGGCTTATCACGACGGCGGATTCCAGGGTTATATCCGCCCCGACCATGGCCGCCAGCTGTGGGAGGAAGGCCCTGGCTCCTGCCGCCCCGGCTATGGCAAGTACGACCGTGCGTTGGGCATCCAATATATGCTGGGCGTGTGGGATCTGCTGGATCGTCTGGCAGAGGAAAAGAAGTAATCGGGAGGATGCATCATGAAGCTTTCTGAAATCAGGAATGGAATCTCTCCCCAGTGGGCGGAGAAAGGGTATCAGCTGCCCACCTTTGATATTGCAGCTGTCCGTGAGAAGACTTATCGGGAACCAACCTGGGTTCACTTCGGCGCAGGCAATATTTTCCGGGCTTTCCCGGCGGCAATTTTGAATGAGGCACTGAATTCCGGCGAATATGACCGGGGCGTGATCGTGGCGGAGAGCTTTGACTATGAGATCATCGACAAAGCCTACCGCCCCTATGACAACCTGTCCCTGCTTGTTTCCCTGCAATCCACCGGAACCATCGAAAAGAAAGTCATCGCCTCTGTGACGGAGAGTCTGAAAGCCGATTACCAATTCGATGATTGGGCACGATTGGTGGAGATTTTCCGCAATCCCAGTTTGCAGATGATCTCCTTTACCATCACGGAGAAAGGCTACAGTGTGAACCCTGCTGACCTGGAGCGGGGGCTTACTCCCGTGCTGGCCATGGGCAAGGTGGCGGCGCTGCTGCTGGAGCGGTATCATGCGGGCGCACTGCCCCTGACGGTGCAGTCCATGGACAACTGCTCCCACAATGGCGACAAGGTAAAAGCCGGTGTGATGCAATATGTCAACAAGTGGGTCACCGATGGCCTGGCTCCTGCCGGATTCCTGGACTATGTCCGGGATGAGCATAAGATCACTTTCCCCTGGTCCATGATCGATAAGATCACCCCCCGTCCCCATGAGAAAGTTCAGGCGATGCTTGCCGCCGATGGCTTTGAGGATAACTATACCCTGCAAACCGAGAAGCATACGTTCACTGCGCCTTTCGTCAATGCGGAGGAGACGGAGTACCTGGTCATTGAGGATAATTATACCAATGGTCGTCCTCCTCTGGAATTGGGCGGCGTGATGTATACCAGCCGGGAAACGGTGGACATGGTGGAAACCATGAAAGTCACCACCTGCCTGAATCCCCTGCATACGGCAATGTCCATCTATGGCTGTATGCTGGGCTACACCCTAATCTCTGCGGAGATGGCGGACAAGGACATCCGTAGCTTCATCCAGAAACTGGGGTATATCGAGGCAATGGCCGTGGTCACTGACCCCGGCGTGCTGAATCCCTATGAGTTCATCGGCGCCGTGCTGAATCGCCGTCTGCCCAATCCCTTTATGCCCGATGCGCCCCAGCGCATTGCCATGGATACCAGCCAGAAGCTTCCCATCCGCTTCGGTGAGACCCTGCGCAAGTATCAGGAGCGGGGATTGGATAAGTCCAATCTGGTGCTGATTCCCCTTACGCTGGCGGGATATGCCCGCTATCTGCGGGGAATTGACGACAATGGCGATTCCTTTGAGCCCTCCCCCGATCCGCTGCTGGAGGAATTGCAGCAGATCGTTGCCGGGCTGGAAGTGCGGGAGGGGGAGCAGGATTTCTCCTGCCTGAGAACCCTCTTCTCCCGGAGGGATGTATTCGGCGTGGATCTGTATGCCATGGGTCTGGGGGAGCAGATTGAGCATATGGCACGGGAGCTCTATGCCGGTCCCGGTGCCGTTCGCCGCACGCTGCACAAATATGTTGAGGCAAGGTAATTTCCCCTGAAATTGGCCGCCAATCTTCTGCTTTTTACGGAAGATTGGCGGCTTTTGACGTTTCCGGGAACTATCGCTGGATCCCGTTGGAAGCGTATTCGGCATATACCGGGGTGCCCATGCCGAATCCACCGGAGACCGTCAGCATTTGCCCCGTGACGTAGGCGGCGGCATCGCTGGCGAAGTAGACAACCGCAGCGGCAATTTCTTCCGGGAATGCCATTCGGCCAAGGGGGATATGCCCCAGGAAGATGCGACGGAAATCTTCGGACAAATGCTGATTCACCGCTTCGGTGGCGGTCATACCCGGCAGCACCGCATTGCACCGGATGCCGTGCTTTGCCCCCTGCAGGGCGATGAGTTTCGTCAGATAGTTGATTGCTGCTTTGCTGGTACCGTAGGCAATTTGGGATATATCCGGCACAAGCCCGCCGATGGAGGAAATATTGATGATGCTTCCGCCGCCTTGAGCGACCATATATTTTGCGGCCGCCTGGCTGGCAGAGAAGACACTGCGCAGATTCAGGTTCACGGTGCCAAGGAAGTCATCCACATCCGTCCGCAGGAAATCCAAGTCTTTTCCCGGGTTGGACGTGCCGAAATTATTCACAAGTACGTCAATCCTGCCCCCGTCTTTCATCACCTCGTCCACCATGGACTGGAACGATTCCGGTACCGTTGCATCGTTGAAGACACATTTCACCTGAGCACCGGCGGAATTCAGTTTGTCCGCTGCTTTTTGTCCCCGCTGAGGATTCCGGGCGGCCATATAGACCTTTGCCCCCGCTGCGGCGCATTCCTTTGCAATGGCGTACCCGATTCCACGGGAGGAGGCGGTGACGAGAATCACTTTGTCTTTTAAAATCATGCTTGAACTCCTTTGTTGTTTCGGATTTTTGGCAGGAACCTGGCAACGACGATGCTTGCTGCCACGCATAGGATTTCCACACCGGCAAGGAAATGGATGGATTTGACAGCTGCTGTGATATCGTCCAGCCCCGATGCCGTGCGGGATGTGATCTGATTGGTAAAGAGCGGGACGAAAACCGCAACACCGAAGGGAGCAGCCAGATCCCGGAACAATCCATAGGTGCCGGTTCGTGCCCCCGCTTCCTGGGGCGAAAGACCGGAAAGAGCAACTTTCATGGTGATGGTTCCGTTTCCTCCCAGACCGAAGCCCAGGATACCGAGGGATGCCATCAATAGCGCTGCACTTGTCCACTGGGAAAACAGCAGCATCAGGCTACACCCAATTCCGGTCAGGCATAACGAAGCGCTGAGTACGTCCCTCGGCTCATACCGGTCGGCCATGGGACCCAGGATGATAGCACCCAGGGACATCCCCAGATACATTACGGAGATGGCATAGCCGGATACAACAGCGTTCGCTGGTTGCGTATGATTAACGAAGACGATCAAATTGGTCATATTGGCCTGCATCAGTCCCTGAGTCAGGAAGAGAGCGAGGATACTGAACACGAATGCATTCCGGGTGAGGAATTCTCCGGGCAGGATGGGGTGAGCTGTTCGCCTTTCGGCGGCGACCAATCCGGCCAGACTGAGGCCATCCGCCAGCAGCACCACCAGAAAGGGCAGGGAAGTCCACCCCAGATTCTGTCCAAAGGAGGGGATGCACAGCAGCAAACTGAAAAAGAGCAATGTCATCATTGATCCGGCCAAATCGAATTCGCCCTTTTCCTGCCGCTTCTCTTCAACCTCCCCAGGGAGAAGTGCACACCCCCCGAGAACGCAGCAGCAGATCCCAACGCAGATCCAGATCATGGTGCGCCAACCATAATGCTCAATGAGAATTGCCCCCAATGTTGGGCCGAGGATTACCGATGCGCTGGAAATCAGCATATAGATGGAGAATCCTTTCGCCATTTTGTCCTGGGGGAATTGCGTGGCGATATAGGCCAAAATCACCGGGCTCATAGCGGCGATGCCAATGCCGGTAACGAACCGTGCAATCAGCATAAATAGCAGAGAATCTGCCAGGGCAGTCAGAATATTCCCCAGAGTGAAGACGATGATGCCCAGAAAAAGTGTCTTCCGCCGGCCGAAAATATCCCCCAATTTCCCCAAAATCGGGGCACAGGCGGCGGTGGACATGGCCTGGGCAAGGGCAGTCCAGGTGGTATTGTTGTAGGCAATGCCGATGTCTCTTACGAATGCAGGACCCAGCACGGTGGAAAATCCGCCGACGATGCCGATTAAAAATGCGGCCAGACCATAGCGGACAAAGCAGCGCAGATAGGTATTTTCTTTTTCCATATTGTCACATCCTCTGGAATGAGTTTGCCCGAAATTCTGCGAATTATTTCGTATTTTTCGGACAAACTTCCACGGAGGAGGTTTTGCTATGAAAATGAAATTTTGTGGTTGCGAACGCTGTGGAAGTCTGGTGGCGGTGCTCCGGGGGGATTGTGACGATCTTTCCTGCTGCGGTGAAAAAATGCGGATCATGGACTCGGATGTTTCCACCGGCGCACGGGAGAAGCACGCACCGGTACTGCATCGTGACGGGAATGTTGTTTCCGTCTGCGTTGGGGAAGTGCCCCATCCCATGACTCCGGAGCACTATATCGCATGGATTTGCCTGGAAACGGATCGTTCAGTTCATCTGGCGCAGTTGACTCCGGCGGATGAGCCGAAAACGAAATTCTCCCTGCTGGATGGGGAGGAAGTGAGGGGCGTTTACGCCTTTTGCAATCAACACAATTTATGGAGGAATTGATTATGTCCATGATCAACAAGGAAATAGCCGATTTTCGGGTGAATGCCTTTCACGATGGGGAATTCAAGACGGTAACGAAAGAAGAGATCTTAGGCAAATGGAGCGTTTTCTTCTTCTACCCGGCGGACTTCACTTTCGTCTGCCCCACGGAACTGGAGGATTTGGCGGAGCAGTACGAGCAGTTCCGCTCCATCGGATGCGAAGTGTACTCCATCTCCACGGATACCCATTTTGTTCACAAAGCATGGAAAGAGACTTCGCCCCGCATCCAGAAAATCCAGTTCCCTATGCTGGCTGACCCCACCCATGCCATTTGCATAGATTTCGGGGTTCTGATTCCGGAAGATGGCCTTGCAGAGCGGGGGAGCTTCATCATCAACCCGGAGGGGAAGATCGTCGGTTACGAGATCACGGCGGGCAACGTGGGGCGCAACGCCCAGGAGCTTCTGCGCAAGGTGCAGGCTTGCCAGTTTGTCCATGCCCACGGTGACCAGGTTTGCCCCGCCAATTGGAAGCCCGGGGCTGAGACACTGAAGCCCAGCTTGGATTTGGTTGGGCAGCTGTAATGGAGCAGCTCTATGATGTGGTAATCGTGGGCGGCGGCCCTGCGGGACTGACGGCGGCGCTGTACCTGGCAAGAGCCAGATATCGGGTTCTGGTGCTGGAACGGGAACAGTTCGGCGGTCAGATCGCCATCACGGAGGAAGTTGTGAATTATCCCGGCATCCAGCGTATCAGCGGTAAAGCCCTGACCGAAACCATGCAGCGCCAGGCGGAATCTTTCGGCGCAGAATTTAAGCTTGCTGAGGCCATCGGCTTTGACCTGGCCGGGGATATCAAAACTGTCTGCACCAATGGCGGCGAATTTCGCTGCTTTGGTGTGCTACTGGCTACGGGGGCGCACCCGAAGAATGTGGGATTCAAAGGTGAGGAAGAATACAAGGGCAGGGGAGTGGCCTACTGCGCAACCTGCGATGGGGAATTCTTCACAGGAAAAGAGATTTTTGTCATCGGTGGCGGCTATGCCGCAGCGGAGGAAAGTGTCTTCCTGACGAAATTTGCCAGCCATGTGACGATTTTGATACGGAAAGACGATTTCTCCTGTGCTGCCTCCGTGGCTGAGAAAGCGAAGCAACACAAAAAAATCACCATTCTGCCCCGTACTGTCCTTGAGGAAGTGTCCGGAGAGAATGGCTTGACCTACGCCCGCTATAAAAATTCCGTCACCGGTGAGGTGACGGAATATCGAAATGATGCCGGCTTCGGTGTATTCGTTTTGGCGGGCTATGCCCCGGCTACGGAACAAATGCGGGATATTGTGAACTGCGATGACTATGGATATATCCTGACGGATGCATCCCAGAGAACCAATATCGATGGAGTCTATGCCGCCGGTGACGTATGTGTCAAACCCCTGCGCCAGGTGGTTACGGCAACGGGGGACGGGGCACTGGCCGCCACACAGCTGGAAAAATATGTGGCATCCATGCACCAGAAGACCGGCATCGTCCCTCAATTCTCTGAACCCAAGGAGAGGTCGGCGCCCCGGGAGCCGGAAGAGAAATTCCATCCCGAAATGCGCCAGCAGCTGGAATCGGTCTTCTCCCGTATGGAGCGGAACCTGCTCCTGAAGCTCAGTTTGGATCATCGGCCGATTTCGGCGGAGCTGAAGGATTTCGCCACTTCGCTGGTGAACCTGTCAACGAAATTGCGTGTCCAGATTCAGCAGGAGAACCCGATTGAGAAAGATGCCCCCTGTGTCAGCATATGTCGTGAAGATGGGAGCGAAATAGGGCTCCGGTTCCATGGAGTGCCGGGTGGCCATGAATTTACGTCCTTTATTATGGGGCTATACAATGCAGCCGGCCCGGGCCAGACCCTGGACGAGGGGCTGAAAACCCGAATTGCATCGCTGAAACCCATGAAACTCCAGATCCTGGTTACTCTCTCTTGCAGTATGTGCCCGGAACTGGTGATCGGAGCCCAGCGCATTGCGGCGGAGAACCGGGATGTCACGGCGGATGTTTATGATATTGCCCATTTTGAGGAGCTTCGCCAGAAGTTCCACGTGATGAGTGTGCCTTGCCTCGTGGTGGATGACGAGCGCATCTCCTTTGGCAAGAAAACGCTCCCTCAACTGCTGGACTTCCTGGAAAAGGAATAGCCTATTTTGCACCCATGCTGTAATGCACGTGCACCAATTTCCAACCGGCGTTCCCTTTGTGGTATACCTGGGTCTCCAGCCCGGCGATGCCAAAGGGTTCGCCGGTTTCCCGCTGGTTGCAGTCGGTGTGGTATTGGAAGACAACCACTGCATTGCTTTCGTCCATCATCCGGATGTCGATATTGTCCGAAATCAGGTCGATTCGGCGATAGGCCCTCCGGATGCCGTCCAGCAGGAAATCCTGATAAATGGAATCCACCCCTTGATAAAATCCGCTGGGGGAGATGAGGGTGCACGGGATATGATCGTCCCACAGGGGGAGAAAATCCTCCGCCTCCTGGGTGTGGATGGCGTACTGATAGCGCTGGATCATTTCTAGAATTTCCTGTTCCATATTGCTTGTCTCCTTTGGCTTTTTATTGGGGTAAAACCATTATATCACATTTGGGTTTTGCGGTCAACCATAAAACAAATGTTTCGTTTTCCTTTACAAATGAAACTGCATGGGTTATAATGAAAACGGAAAGGAGCGTGAGTCCATGGAGTTAACAAGGCAGCGGGTGCAAGCCGATCTGGATGCACTGCCGGAGCATTACAAAACTGGGGATGTAGATCGACTGATTCGCCAGTATGTGCAGCAGGGGGGCGATACGTCCCCGCTGAGACACTATATTCTGCGGGAGCAGCAGTTCCATCGAATTTACTTTTACGTTCCGCTGAAACAGATGCGGGATGTAAACCAACGGATGGAATTTATTCACCGTAATCTGCTGTTTTCCGATTGGTGGCATACGGATCAGCTCATCAATTTTGTTTCAAAATTGGATTTTAAAGTGGCAATGGACTATGCTCTGGGCTACATAAATGGGGAGGATCCTTTCATCCGCCGCTGGGGATACGTGATGTTTATTTCTCGGTTGGGGCGGGGGCATGCAGCCGAGCTCCTGCCGCTGATCCATGACGATGGGGAGTATTATGTGCAAATGGCGCAGGCATGGCTCATTGCGGAGTTAGCCATCTGCCAACCGGAGGAAGTTTATAACTGGATGAAGCGCAATGGATTGAAATATGAGGTGAACGGAAAAGCCATCCAGAAAATCTGCGATTCTTTCCGGATTACCGATGAATGGAAAGAAAAAATGAAAGGCCTGCGCCCAATGCTAAGGCAGCTTCCCTAAAAAATGCCATTCCGGGAAAGAACCCGGAATGGCATTTTTATATGGTCAGAGCTGCGAATAACCGTAGCTATTGACCAGGGCATCGATTTTCTGCCCGGCTTTGCAATAGGGGCAGTCCCGGTAGTCATAGCTGGCATAGCCGGGCAGATCCTGGACGGTATAAACGGAGCGGACGGGATAACCCTCCACCTCTGCAACGGCGGAATAGATGGCGGAGACACCGGCCACATTGCCGCCATAGTAACCGATGGCTTGCAGCGCCTGCTTGGCGGTGAAGCCGGTGGTGACGGATGCCATCAGCACCAGTACATTTTTGCCGTTGATCATACCGACATTATTGTCCCGCAGGATGATTTGGGAGTTGGAATTGTATTCCGGCTCCAGAATGTAGATGGTCTGGTGAGCATTGATGGTATGGAATCCGCTTTTGGTCAACTCTTCGGCCAGGCACGTACCCAGCACACTGGTTCCGTCCAAACAGAGAATGGTATCCACCGGGGTATCATTGACGAAGTGGGCGACCAGTTGCTTTGCACTGTCTTTCGCTTCGCTCAGCCGGGTCTTTTGGAAAGTGATGTCTACGAAATAGTTGATGTGGGAATGGTTGGTGGCGAAGTGGCCACGGGCGATGCGGAGGGGAGCGTTCCCCCGGCGAATGGGAAGATGCATCAGGGTGATCATAGAATTTGCCTCCATTTTATTTAAAATAAAAAAGAAAGCATTTACGGCACCGATGCCAGAAACGCTTTCTTTTATAGTAACAGAAAGATGCACAAAAATCAAGCAGAAAATGAAGAAAAATTGATGAATAAAACGAATTTTTTTCTGTCGGTGCAAAAAATCGTGCCGGAGCATACACCCCGACACGATTCCCTGGAAATAAATGATTCCAATTATGGACGTAGAACCTTAATAATTTCCTTATTTTGCGCTGGAACCCATGTTGACAACGGCGGTATCGCCCTGCTCATTGGTACCGAACTCATAGTCCTTGCCGGGGAGAATGGCATTCATCACGATGCCAACCAGTGCGGCGACGGCCAGACCGGACAGGCTGATGGTGACGGAGCCGATGGTGAAGCTGATAGCGCCGGCGGCGCTGTTGCTGACACCGATGGCCAGCCCCATGATCAGGGCAGCAATCAGAACATTGCGGCTCTTGGTGAAGTCCACCTGATTCTCAACCACATTCCGCACGCCAACAGCGGAAATCATGCCGTACAGAACCAGGCTGACACCGCCCATGGTTGCGGCGGGCATTGCCTGAATCATGGCGGCGAACTTGGGGCAGAAAGACAGAATCACGGCGAAGTAAGCGGCCAGACGAACCACCTTGGGATCGTATACCTTGCTCAGGGCAAGAACGCCGGTGTTTTCGCCGTAGGTGGTGTTTGCCGGGGCACCGAACAGGGCGGCGATGGTAGTAGCCAGACCGTCACCCAGCAGCGTGCGGTGCAGGCCGGGGTCGGCCACGTAATTCTTGCCCACGGTGGAGGAGATGGCGCTGATATCGCCCACGTGCTCCATCATGGTTGCCAGGGAGATGGGCATGATGGTAATGATGGAGGTGAGCAGGAGCCCGGTATCCAGATCTTTTCCAAAAATGGACAGGGCGGTCTTATCCCAGGTGATGGGCAGGCCGATCCACTTGGCATCCCCAACCAATTGGACAAAATTTGCCCGGGAATCAGTATCCACGATCATGGCAACAACATAGGAGACCACGACACCCAGCAAAATCGGGATAATCTTGATCATACCCTTGCCGAAGATATTGGCAGCAACAACCACCGCAATGGCAACCAGAGCGATCCACCAGTTGTTGGCGCAGTTATTTACGGCGGAGTTGGCCAGAGTCAGGCCAATGCAGATAATAATGGGGCCGGTGACGATGGGCGGGAAATAGCGCATGACTTTCTTTGCGCCGAATACTTTGAACAGCGCCGCAACCACCAGATAGACACATCCGGCGCAGGCAACGCCGAAGCAGGCATAGGGCAGCGTATCGAAGCCGTAGTCGGCGCTCAGCGCACTGATGGCACCGTAGCCACCCAGGAAAGCGAAAGACGAACCCAGGAAAGCAGGAACTTTACCACCGGTGAGCAAATGGAACAGCAGGGTGCCCAAACCGGCAAACAGCAGCGTATTGGCCACATCCAACCCGGTGAGGACGGGAACCAGTACCGTTGCGCCGAACATGGCGAACAGGTGCTGCACGCCCAGAATCAGCTGCTTGGGGGTGCCAAGGGTGCTGGAATCATAGACGGCATCGGTGTTTTTCTCGATTTTTGCCATTGATAATACTTCCTTTCTTTTTCTGCGGAATCTTTGGGACAAAAAAAGAACCGCTGCAAAAATGCATCGATTCCTCCTTCTTCCTTCATTTGGGCGAACCCATAAAAAAGCCCCAAAGAATCCATCCTTGGAGTTTGCCCTTTCAGTATACCGCTTTTTCCCAAGAAACGCAAGGGAAAAGGCAAAAAGAGATTGCCAAATTATGAACAGAAAATGACGGGCATTTTGTGGATTATTTCACTTTCTCCTTGCCGTTGTCTTCGCCCAGGGGATTAGACTCGTCCAATGCGCACGGTTCGTCCACCGTATCATCCTCTTGCAATGCGGCGAAAGGGGAAAACTGGACGGCACGGGCACTGACGGGCATGGGCTTGTGGGATTTGGAAATGGGACGGGGGAGATGAATAATATCATCGTATTGTTTCATAAATCTGTGCCTCTTTTGGGTAGACCTTAATTTTTGCGAAACGGCTTCACAGGGAGCTCTTCTTGCTGTATAATTCCAGGTGTGGGTGTCGAAAAATGTCGATTTTTTGATGCTTCCGCAGACTGCTTTTACAGCGGAGGGGAGAACGTATGCTTTACCGTTATTTTGCCAGGAAAGAGCCCTGGCGTTTGGCGCTGAATCTGGAATCCGGGGCGTATTCCCGGAGGCAGCTGCGCCAGCTGACGGATCAGCGAATCACCCAATGCTATGTGGCCATCGTCTCCTGCGCAGAGGGGATCCATGATGCCCCGACATCGGCCAAATCCGTTGCAATTCTAGGGGAGATGCGGCTCCATTTGGCGACATTGCGCACCCTTGCGCCCTATGCCAGTGGGCGGGGCAAAAGGCAAATCGCCGATGGGGAGCGAACCGGCGCATATGCAAGCAGCCTGGTTCCGGAGCCCTGGGGTGAGGGAAATAGCCCGGAGGTAACGTACTATCGGGTCTATATCCCCTCACTGGATGGGCACTTCTATTATTTGGGGCTGGAAGAATTTGCAACCGGGGATTTGGTTGCCATTCCCTTTGGCGGGGAGAACAAAATCATTTATGGCATCATTCGGGAGAAATTCCGGCAGGAATACTGGAAAATGCCCCTCCCGCTTTGGAAAATGAAATACATCGCTTCCCATGCCCCCGAACAGGTGAAACGGGAGTATCAGCTGTATTTAAAGATGTATGGGGAATAGTTCCGCTTAAATCGTCTGCGCAATTTGTCGGGCGACGTGCACGCCGCTGGCGGAAGCGTGGGACAGGGAATGGGTCACGCCGGAACCGTCGCCGATGACGTACAGTCCTTTCTGGCAGCTTTCCAGATTCTCGTCCAGTTCCACTTCCATGTTGTAGAACTTGACCTCCACGCCGTAGAGCAGCGTATCGTCATTGGCGGTGCCGGGGGCGATTTTATCCAGGGCGTAGATCATTTCGATGATGCCGTCCAGGATGCGCTTGGGCAGAACCAGACTCAGGTCGCCGGGGGTTGCGGCCAGAGTTGGGCGAACCAGTCCCTCTTCAATGCGCTTTTCCGTGCTGCGGCGGCCACGCACCAGATCGCCGAACCGCTGGACGATTACGCCACCGCCCAGCATATTGGATAGCCGGGCGATGCTTTCGCCGTAGCCGTTGCTATCCTTGAAAGGCTGGGAGAAATGCTTTGCAACGAGCAGAGCAAAATTGGTGTTCTCCGTCTGGCGGGCGGGATCCTCGTAGCTGTGGCCATTGACGGTGATGATGCCGTTGGTATTCTCGTTGACCACGATGCCATTGGGGTTCATACAGAATGTGCGGACATTGTCCTCGAATTTTTCCGTCCGGTAGACGATCTTGCTTTCGTACAGTTCATCGGTCAGATGGGAGAAGATGACGGCGGGCAACTCCACCCGGACACCCAGGTCCACACGGTTGGAGCTTGTTCCGATATGCAGATCACGGCAAACCTGCTCCATCCATTTGCTGCCGCTGCGGCCAACGGAGGCGATGCAGCTGCGGCAGGTATAGTGTTTCTCCCCCACAAGGATGTCGAAGCCATCCTCGGTCTTCTCAATGGTGGATACCGGCGCCTCGAAGAAGAAATCTACCTGGTCTTTCAGCTCATTATACAGCTGCTCCAGCACCACCAGATTGATATCCGTGCCCAGATGGCGGACGGATGCATCCAGGAGCTTCAGCTTGTTCTGCATACATTTTTTCTTCAGGTCGGTGCCGGTGGTGGAGTAGAGTTTTGTGCCCTCACCGCCGTGGGACATATTGATCTCGTCCACATACTGCATCAGCTCAATGGCTTTTTTGCGGCCGATATGCTCATAGAGGGTGCCGCCGAAGTCATTGGTAATATTGTATTTTCCGTCGGAGAAAGCGCCCGCTCCGCCGAATCCGCTCATAATGGAGCAGGTGCGGCAGCCGATGCAGCTTTTTACCTTTACGCCATCGATGGGGCAGCGGCGCTTTGCCAGGGTGTAGCCCGCTTCGAAGATGGCAACTTTCATTTCCGGGCGCTGTTTCTTTAATTCATAGGCTGCAAAGATGCCGCCGGGGCCTGCGCCTACAATGATCACATCGTAATTCAATTGATTTTCCTCCGTGGTATGATTTTTATTTTTATTCTACAGCATTCCAGCTGACTTTTCAAGCTTAATTCAGTACCGGGTGATGAATTGCGGGGCTGTCCGTCTGCAAGGGGAGGAATTGATAGCCATTTTCCGCTCCCCATTGGATGATTTGCTCCACGGCATCCACGCTGTAGGAATGGATATCATGTTGCAGCACGATGGAGCAACTGTTTCCCCCAATTCCCTGTACCACATTCCGCAGCACCTGAGCGCTGCTGCTGGCACCGCCGGCATCCTGGCTATCCACATTCCAGTCGAAATAGGAGAAACCGCAGTCCGTCACGGCCTTGGTCAATCGGGTCATGATGCCGTGGTTCTTCCGGCTGATGGTATTGGAGCTGCCGCCGGGGAACCGGAGCAGCCAGGTTTCTACCCCGGTGGTATCCAGGATGATCTGCTGCATGGCAAATAGATCCTGGAAATAGGCATCCTCACTGGAATAGATCTCGCCATAGCGATGGGAGCAGGTGTGGATGCCGATGCTGTGCCCATCGTGAACGATCCGTTTGAGCAAATCCGGATAACCGGTATCCACGACGAAGAAAGTGGCTTTGACCCGGTAACGCTTCAGAACATCCAGCAATCTTGCGGTATCCGGGCCGGGACCGTCGTCAAAAGTCAGGTAGATGGTCTTCCCCTTTGGAGTGACAGTCGTTGCGGCGGGGTAGGGCACCGTGGTGACGGTGCGGCGGGCAGTGGATTCGTGACCGTCGCTGTCCGTGACTCGGTAGATCACCTGATAGGTATCCGGCTGATACCGGACGAAAGGATGGTCAAAGCTGACATCGACCTGGCTGGTGAGATCACCGTCCCGCTTGTCCAGAGCGGTATAGCCTGGATCGTGAAACGCTTCCCCCAAATAAACCGTCATCTGTTCATCGCCCAAAAGCTGCAATTCCGGGGGATAGTCGTCCAAAAGGGTTGTTTCCCGCTGGGCACTGGCCACATCGCCGTGTTCATTCTGCCCGGCATCCTCACCTGGAGACACGGTTCCCGACCTGAGCTCACTGGCTGTGAACAGGGATACCATAATAATCAGGAACATGGCGCCCAGTATAATCGCTTCCTTGTTCCTCTGCGTATTCCGGATCGAGTGCCACTTCATGGGTCTGTCTTCCTCTCATGGGCTTATGCCCTGTTTCTGTGAAGACGGTCAAACTTCGGCAACGCAAATGTCCAGCCCCAGCTCCTTGGGACGGAAACGGGGGCAGACACTCTCCGAGGTGACGATCACGGAGGAAGCCAGATGCGACCCGATTTCACAGGCCTGCGCCAGATCCTTGCCATAGGTCAGCCCGATGGCAGCCCCGGCGCAGAATGCATCCCCCGCTCCGGTGGTGTCTTTTACCTGCACCTGCCGTGCTGGGCAGAAGCCCCGGTTCCCGTTCCGGTCTGCGTATACCGCCCCTGCGCCACCCATGGTGACAATCAAACTGTTGATGCAGGCGGCCTGGGTTTTCTCCGCAATGATATCCGCCAGTTCCATGGGCGTTTTGTCCGAATAGTCCGTCGAAAACAGGATGCCCGCCTCTTGTTGATTGCATACGAAACAGTCCACATTCATCAGGAAATCCCGGCGCTCCAGGGCGATGCTCATATTGGATACCACGGCGAAAACTTTCTTGTTATATTTCTTCGCCAGCCGGAATACCCGCTTGACGATCTCCTTGTCCAGGTCGATTTCGATGATGATGCTTTCCGCCTGGCTGAATATTTCGTCCCCTTGCTCGTCCAGAATATCCGCAATGGGCAGCAGATTGGGGCGCTTGGAAATTGCTGCGATCACATCGCCGTCGTTATTGAATACGGCCAGCCAGGTGCCGATGCCGTCCGGGGATTTGCGGATGTAGTCCGTATTGACTTTATGACTTTTCAGCTTGTGCAGTACCTCCTGGCCAATGGCGCTGTCGTCTACGAGGCTGATAAAGGTGGGGCGCAATTCGCAGTTCGCCACATCCTCCGCCACGTTCCGGCCAACGCCGCCGTGAATTTGCTCCACTCTGCCCACATTGCGCCCGGAGGGGATATAGGTGGATTCCGGATATCCCTTGATATCCACAAAAATAGCTCCGATTACAACAATTCCCATGTTCATCCCGCTTTCTCTTTTCGGTGTTTTCAATATATCACATCTTTTTCCGGGTGTAAATATATCCGTTGGAAAAATCTCTCTTTGGGCAGCGAAAGAGGAACGGAGAAAATTCTTTCCAAATCAGCGGGAATATGCTATAATAGGGAAAAATATCATTGGAGGATATGCAATGCAGTCTATTGCCGAAATTCTGTCCCAGGAATTGGGACAGAAGCAGGAATATGTGGAAAACGTCATTCAATTGATCGACGAGGGGAACACCATCCCGTTCATCGCCCGATACAGGAAAGAAATGCACGGCACCATGGACGATACCACTCTGCGGAATCTGGAGACCCGGCTGACTTATCTGCGCAATTTACAGCAGCGCCGGGAGGAAATCAAGAAAAGCATCGATAATCAGGGGAAACTCACCGAGGAACTTTCCGCCGCAATCGACATGGCGCAGACCATGACGGAGGTGGAGGATCTCTATCGCCCCTACAAGCAAAAGCGCCGCACCCGTGGCTCCATGGCACGGGAGAAGGGACTGGCACCCCTGGCCGAGGAAATTTTTGCCCAGGATGGGCAGCCCCCGGAGCGCCTTGCCGCAGATTATCTGAATGAAGAACTGGGCGTAATGACCATCGAAGATGCCCTCGCCGGAGCCAATGATATCATTGCGGAGGAGCTTTCGGACGATGCCGACATCCGCAAAAATCTGCGTGATTTGGTCATGCGCCGGGGCAGCCTGGTGAGCAAGGCGGCGGACAGCGAAGCGGAAAGTGTTTATACCCTCTACTATGACTTCTCTCAGCCCATTTCCCGCCTGCTGGATCACCAGATCCTGGCCATCAACCGGGGAGAGAAAGAAGAGATCCTGAAAGTGGCCGTTACGCTCCCTGGAAATGAGGGAGCCGCACTGGTTTGCAGAGCGGCGCTGAAACCCCAGCTGAATGTATCCACATTTGTTCGGGCAGCGGCGGAGGATGCCTATGAACGGCTGATTTTCCCCTCCATCCAGCGGGAAATCCGTAACATCCTGACCGACCGGGCAAGCCAGGGGGCAATCCATAATTTTGCGCTGAACCTGAAACCTTTGCTGATGCAGCCGCCGGTGAAAGGATTCGTTACCATGGGACTTGACCCGGGGTATCGCAATGGGTGCAAGGTTGCTGTGGTGGATGCCACCGGCAAAGTGCTGGATACCGGGGTGGTATACCCCACATTCAGCGAACGCAAGAAGCAGGAAGCCATCGCAACTCTCTCGGCGATGATGCGTAAGCATGGGGTGAAGCATATCGCCATCGGCAACGGAACTGCCTCCCGGGAGACGGAGGCAATGGCGGTGGAGATGCTCCATGCTTTCCCGGATGCCAGCTATGTCATCGTCAACGAGGCGGGTGCCTCTGTTTATTCCGCTTCCCCTCTGGCGGCGGAGGAATTCCCTAATTATGATGTGAATCTGCGCTCGGCGGTGTCCATCGCCCGCCGTCTACAGGATCCCCTGGCGGAACTGGTAAAGATCGACCCAAAAGCCATCGGCGTTGGCCAGTATCAGCACGACTGCCCCCAGAAAGAGCTGGATAGCGCCCTGGGTGCCGTTGTGGAGGACTGCGTGAATGCCGTGGGCGTGGACGTGAATACGGCTTCCCAGAGCCTGCTGGAGCAGGTATCCGGTTTGAATGCCACCACGGCCAGGAATATCGTCTCCTACCGGGAGGAAAATGGCCCATTTACCAGCAGAAGTCAGCTGAAAAAGGTGCCCAAGCTGGGGCCGAAAGCTTTCCAGCAATGCGCAGGCTTCCTGCGTGTTCCCGAAAGCAGCGAGGTGCTGGACCATACCGGAGTGCACCCGGAATCCTACCCCGCCGCAAAGGCGCTGCTGAAGCTCCTGGACGGAACGAACCCCACGACTCTTCCCCAGCAGCTGGAGGATTACGGTGCGGACAGGGCTGCGGCGGATTGCGGCGTGGGCGAGCCGACACTGGTTGATATTGTCAGGGAGCTGGCCAAGCCCGGCCGTGACCCCCGGGAGGAGTTGCCCGCCCCCATTTTGCGCAAGGATATCCTGGAAATGAAAGATCTGAAACCGGGCATGGAACTGACCGGAACCGTCCGAAATGTGATCGATTTTGGCGTGTTCGTGGATATCGGTGTGCATCAGGATGGCCTCGTGCATATTTCGGAGGTAGCCAGCCGCCGCCTGCATCACCCCAGCGAAGCGGTGAAAGTGGGGGATATCGTCAAGGTTGTGGTTCTGTCCGTGGATGAGAAGCGCCACCGTATCAGCCTGAGCATGAAGCAGGCGAAAAATTGACTTTTTGCACCGGATGCGGCGATGAGCTGCATCCGGTGCAGTTTGCAAAAACGTTTACATAATCCTGTAAAAAGTTCCCTAAATGCCGGCATTTTCGGTATGCTTGACTTTATACGGCCTTTGTTGTATAATTGCCTCAGATTCCTTTAGAACGGAGTAATTATTCTATGAAAAAGTTCGTTCGTGTTCTGGTGCCCCTGGCGCTTGCGGCACTCATCATCGCAAGCGCATTCTGGTACCTGTTTGTGTATGACCGGGCATTTACCCGGGATATTCTGCTGAAAGAAGCCAGGGTGAACGATGCAAAGGGTAATTCCGCCCTTTCTGCCTGGTTCTACAAGCTGGCTTATGCCCATTCCGGCAATGATGAGGATGTGGCGATGGAGCTTGCGGAGCAATATGCAGCAGATGATAACTATACCAAGGCGGAAGTTTCCCTGTCCCAGGCCATCAGCGCTGCCCCCAGCGCCCAGCTCTATACTGCTCTGTGCCGCACCTATATGGAGCAGGATAAGTTGATGGATGCGGTAGCCCTGCTTGCCAATATCCCGGATGCGGCCATCCGTGGGCAGCTGGATGGAGCTCGTCCCACCGCCCCGGTTCCCTCCCAGGAGCCCGGCTATTATAATACCTATGCCTCCATCGAACTGAGCAGCACCGGTGGTACCATTTACTACACCACTGACGGGCAATACCCCAGCATCCATGGCCAGGTCTATTCCGAACCCATCAAACTGCCCCTGGGTGAAACGGTGATTTATTGCATCAGTGTCAATGAGGATGGACTGGTTAGCCCCGTGAATGTGCTGGCCTATACCGTCGGCGGTGTGGTGGAGCCCGCCGGATTCATGGATGCGGATATTGAATTCGCCCTCAGAGACCAACTGGGGATGACCAGAACGGAGATGCTCTATACCAATGACCTTTGGGCAATTACGGAGTTCACCGTTCCTGCCCAGTCCTATACCCTGGAAGACCTGGCGATGCTGACCCATCTGGAGAGCCTCACCATTACCAATTTGCCCAACGGCAGTTTGGCGGATCTGGCCGGATTGACCACCCTGCGGGAACTGAATCTGTCGGGATGCAAATTCGCTGCATCGGAATTGTCCGTTCTGGCGAATCTGCCCAATTTGGAGAAATTGATCCTGTCTGATTGCGGCCTGAGCACTATTGCGGATCTGGCCAATGTGACCAGTCTGACCTATCTGGATATCACCGGCAACACCATCCGGAACCTGGAACCCTTGACCGGGATGACGAATCTGAAAGAGCTCTACATGAAGCTCAATGCAGTAACATCCCTGGATTGCCTGGCAGGGCTCTACAATCTGGAAAAATTGGATGTCTCTTTCAACTCCGTCAGCTCCCTTGCCCCCCTGGCGCAGTGTGCGAAACTCAGCTGGCTGGATGCATCCAACAATACCATTTCTGATGTGAATGGCCTGGCCAATTTGCGCCTGCTGAGTTACCTTGCCCTGAATTACAATTCGATCAGCAACGTTTCCCCCCTGGGTGCCTGTATCCAGTTGAAAGAGCTGTATTTCACCAATAATAATATTTATGATATTTCCGACCTGGCTTCGTTGTCCAGTTTGGAAATCATCGATTTCTCTTACAACAGTATTTCCAGCCTCCCTGCCTGGCCCCAGGGATGTGCACTGCGGATGGTTCAGGGCTCCTACAACAATGTGAACAGTGTCTATGTTTTGGGCGGCATGAACAATCTGACCTACGTTTCGCTGGATTATAACAGCCTGACGGATATCAGTGCCCTGGCCAACTGCCCGAATCTGGTTCAGGTGAATGTTTATGGCAACAGCATCGGGGACGTTTCCGCCCTGACGGCACGCAGCATCATTGTGAACTACAATCCCACCACTTGATTTCGTTTCGCTGAAAGGGGGAGTATCCGTGCTGACGAAAGAAGAAATGCCCGAGTGCCCCGTTGCTACCACCGTTTCGCTGATCGGGAGCAAGTGGAAGCTGCTGATTTTGCGGAATCTTATAGCACGCCCATGGCGATTTAACGAACTGAAGCGGAATCTGGACGGCATCAGCCAAAAGGTTCTCACGGATAGTCTGCGTTCCATGGAGCTGGATGGGATCATTGTCCGGACGGTTTACCCCGAAGTTCCGCCAAGGGTGGAATATGCCCTCTCCCCATTGGGTGAGTCCATGCGCCCCATCATCGCCGCCATGGAGCAATGGGGCGAGCATTATAAAAGTAGAATCCAATAGCAATAAAAGAGCCCTCCGGTTACATTCGGAAGGCTCTTTTGAATTACCTGCAATCACTCATCTTCTGGTAATTTATTCAGAAATCTCATGGTGATGGGAAGAGAAATCGTTGCAGAGAAAAAATAAGCGATTGGCTGCGCTGATTCAATTCCCTGAATGCCGAAGAAATGCGCCATGGTGATGCACAGCGGGATAAACAGCAGCCCACTTTGCAGACACGCAAGGATCAGGGCGGTCATGCTCTTTCCGATGCTCTGGAACAGCATATTCCCCACCACGGATACCGGCAGAAAAATCAGGAAAACGCACATGATCCGCAGCGCTTCGCTTCCGATTTCCACCACGGCGGTATCCTTGCGGAACAGGGAGATAATCTGGGGCGCCAGGGTGAAGCACACTGCGCTGATTGCGCCGATCAGTGCTGCACCAAAGAAGAGGGTGAACCAGGCGCCCTTCTTCACTCGGGAATATTTCTTGGCACCGTAGTTGAATGCGGCTACGGGCTGGAAGCCCTGGCCGATGCCGATGCCAACACTGAAAATCAGATTGGATGTCCGCCCCACATATCCCATGGCTGCAATGGCCGCATCACCAAAGGGCTTCGCCACACCGTTGAGCACCATGGTGGATGCACTGTTCAGCCCCTGCCTTGCCAAACTGGGCAGCCCTGTGCGGATCACATCCCAGAGGATTCGGAAATCCCGGCTGAGGAACCGAGGGGAGAGGACACTCTGGGTCTTCTTCCTCAGGAACATGGAAAGCAGAATCGAAAACGAGATGTATTGGGATAGTGCCGTTGCCAACCCGGCACCGGCGATGCCCAGATCGAAAGTAAAAATAAATAGTGGATCCAGCAGTATATTCAGTATGCCGCCGGTGGTCAGGCCGATCATGGCGAGGGTGGCTTTTCCCTCATAGCGGAGAATATTATTCAGTACGCAGCTGGTCGTCATCGCCGGAGCGGCAATGAGGATCCATCTCCCATAGTCCATGGCATAGGGGAGAATGGTCTCTGTGCTGCCCAGCAATCGCATCAGGGGACTCAGGAAAAGCAGTCCCAAAATCATGATCACCATTCCACTGCCCAGCGCCCAGAAGAAACCGGTGGAGGCATACTGGCTGGCTTTCTCCATGTGTTTGCTGCCCAACATCCGGCTGATATTGCTCCCTGCGCCGTGGCCAAACATGAAACCGAAAGCCTGCAATACGGCCATTACGCCGAATACAACGCTGGTTGCGCCCCCGGCGCTCAGGGAAACCTGGCTGACGAAATAGGAGTCCGCCATATTATAGATGTTGGTGATGAGCATACTGATGGTGGTTGGGATGCCCAGTGCCAGGATCAGTTTGGGAACCGGGGTGAGGGTCATTTTCTGATATTGCGCTTCCTGGGATTGGGCTGACTGCCGAGAATTCATGTTCTATTCATCCTTTCTTTATCTGCTCCCATTCTATCATAAACGGCATAAAATGTCCATCGGCATTGGAGTCAAAGAAATTGAAAAAAAGGATTGACATTAGTACGACTTCATACTATACTAGGCGGCGTGGCTTTTGAAAAGGAGCCAAATCTGCAAGAAGAACCAGAGCACTTTGCAAGAAAAATGGAAGGAAATACGATATGAAAAAACCGATTCAATTATCGGATCATTTTTCCTACGGCAAATTGATCCGCTTCACGCTACCGTCCATCAGCATGATGGTCTTCGCATCCATATACAGTGTGGTGGATGGATTCTTCGTTTCCAATTTTGCCGGTAAAACGCCCTTTGCCGCCATCAATTTGATCATGCCGTTCCTGATGATTCTGTCCACGGTGGGCTTGATGTTCGGCACCGGCGGCTCCGCCATTGTGGCAAAAACATTCGGCGAGCGGGACAAGAAAAGGGCGAATGAGTATTTTTCCCTCTTTGTCTATGTGGCGGCGGTACTTGGCGTTGTGTTTGCGGCACTGGGCATTGCCTTTATCCGCCCCATTGCCCGACTGATGGGCGCAGAGGGGGAGATGCTTGAGAATGCGGTGGTCTATTCCCGCATCATTCTTCTGGCGCTGCCGTTTAACGTGCTGCAAATGATGTTCCAGTCTTTCTTTGTTACGGCGGAGAAACCCCAGTTGGGTCTGGTTGTGACCGTTTCTTCCGGCGTGACCAATATGGTGATGGATGCCGTTCTGGTGATGCTGCTGCCTCAGCAGTACAAGTTGGCCGGTGCAGCCGTTGCCACGGCGCTGAGCCAGGTGGTGGGCGGTGCAGTCCCCCTGGTCTATTTTGGCCGGAAGAACAGCAGTATTCTCCGCCTTGGCAAAACCAAATTCGATGGCCGAGCGATCCTGCACGCCTGCACCAACGGCTCCTCAGAATTCATGAGCAATATCTCCATGAGCCTGGTTGGTATGCTGTATAATCTCCAGCTGCTGGCTTACGCCGGGGAGAATGGCGTGGCAGCCTACGGCGTTATGATGTATGTCAGCATGATCTTCTCCGCCGCATTCCTGGGCTACTCCATTGGAACGGCGCCCGTGGTGGGATTCCATTACGGCGCCCAGAATCATGAGGAATTAAAGGGACTGCTGAAAAAGAGTCTGCTGATGATCGGCGCTTTCGGGATTGCGATGATCCTTGCGGCAGAAGCATTGGCGGAGCCCTTGGCCAGAATTTTTGTGGGATATGATCAGGAACTGATGGATTTGACGGTGTTTGGCTTCCGGATTTTCTCCCTTTCTTTCGGCTTTATGGGATTTGCCATCTATGCTTCCGGCTTCTTCACCGCTCTGAGCGATGGGTTGACCTCTGCGCTTATCTCTTTCCTGCGCACGCTGGTATTCCAGGTGGCGGCGATTTTGCTGTTGCCCCGTTTCTTCGGGATCGATGGAGTGTGGTACTCCATCGTGGTTGCGGAGGTAATGGCTGTGGTCATCAGTGCACTGTTCCTGATTTTCAAACGCAATAAATATCTTTATTTCTAAGTAAACAAGGGGTGCAGGTATCCGTGGGGATAACCTGCACCCTGCTTTGCTTTAAATGACTGATTGCTCATCCGGGAAACACGAAGAATTGCGAAAAAGGAATTTACTTCGCAAAAAAAGCACGCCGAAGCGTGCTTTTATGAAAAAGGACGCACTTATGGATACAATCTGTGGTAGCGTTGCGGTGGCGGCCATGGAACCTGTAACCGCACTCTAGAATTTGTAACCGAAGGTCTGTGACTGTAACCCGGCACCCTCGCTTGTAACCGAATAGGCATAAAGGTACCCCAAGGAACGATGATGCTCCTTGGGGTTGCGTTTTATCCAGATAGTTTTCCAATCAGCCACAGCACTGCAAGAATTCCGATAATCCATTTGAAAATTGAGCCGGAACAGCCCGACCCGCCTGAACCACTGCCGCTGGTACTGGTGAAAGCGTGGTAATGATCAAAATCTGACATAGCATAGCTCCTTTATTTGAGTAGGAAGTCCGCATCGCAAGGGTGCAATATCTAAACCCCTAAAAATGCGTGCTTCCTTACGGCCTTAATGGGCCACTCCAACAGTACGCAAGAACAGCGCGTTCAGCTCATCCCAAGTGACCCTTTCATCGCCGGGGAGTGTCTGGATCAACTGGTCGACTTCCTCAATGGAAGCATCCAGATAGTCATTGATAATGTCGATACGGGGGCTAAGACCAATCTCTGGTTTTTCCATCTTCAGCCGCAACAAATCGCTTACAGCGGGTACCAGAGCTTCGTCCAGGCAAGCATCCGCCAGCGTTGAGAACAACACGGGCGGTGGCGTTTGCTCCTCCAGAATCCAGCGGCAAGCCAGGATAGGCCGCAACACATAGAAATACTTCTTCAGCTTGACCATGTCGCCTTTTAGGTACTCTCTGTAGTTTTTCTTGGCGGTACTGAGATAGTGGTACAGGCCAGCCTTCTTCTGGAAGAAGTGGCCTATGTTTGCGGAAATCTCTGCCCACTCCGGGGTGGTCTTATATACGATTGGAGAGTTGTTCCACTCGAACAGTGTGGGGTTGGAGCTGTGTAACAGCCGCAGAGCCTTTTGCAGATCCCAACCGTTGATGTCCAGTGTTTCATCCAACTGCCACTCGATAACATCCCGGGTCTTGTCCAAGCGGAGATAGTATTCGATGGGCCGTACATAGATGAAGCGAACATCGTAGTCGCTGTCGGGCGAGGCAAAGCCCCATGCACGGCTTCCAGACTCAACGCAGTGAATAATCCGGATATTCTCATGCGTTTCAATTTCTTTTAACTTGGCAGGAATGATTTCCTGTACAATTTTTCGGTGATTCGTCATAGGAACGCCTCCTTGCTTCTTTCACTGATCACGTTGATTGGTGCCAGTTTCCTCATATATTGTCCATTTCAAATTCTGAGCTTTGTTTTAGCCCTTTGATGACAGCATCTATCAATTCGATTTTCTGCCAACTGGGGCAATTTAGTTTTTCCAGATACGCAGTTGCTTTACTTGCCTGAAATGCTGCAATTTTTTGCGCTATTTCACGCCGACCTTTTTCTGTTTTGGGATAACAAACGATAATGTTGACAGGTGTCATTTTTCTCATGCCGAAGCACCTACTTTGCACCTTTCAGCAGTTTTTGAGTGCGTTCCGAAATCATGAGAAGCATCTTTCTGTGTTCTGTTTCTGTAATGAGTTCTTGCTTGTGAAGTGTATCATTATAATAATTCAGCCATAATTCTTCAAATACAGCTTTTTTACATTTTACTTTTCCTTCATCGGATAACTTTGTGTAATCCATTTTTAACCATCCTTGCTTGTCATCTTATAGAGGTGAGCGCCCTTGAGCCCGATTTCCTGTGCTGTATAGAACTGCTCATTCACAAAGCTTTGCAATCGCCAACATTCTATTGGCATGAACTTTCGGATTCTGCCTCTATATAGATGACCTGTCCAATAAAACTCCCGGTAACTTGTGTAGACTCATTATAGTCAATAAAAATACAAAAATCTAGTGGGACTAAAAATCATATCAAATATGAAAACTTCGCCACAAAAGGACGAGACCATAGTTCTGCTTGTTCTTGCCCTCTTTACTAAATTTAGGTGCTGACACTGTTGTGCTGAATTGTGGATATGTCAAGTGGAGTATCAGCGAATAGTATTGTGATTGCACATTTTTCCAATCGGTTTGTACTGTGGGGGAGAGAATTTTGTTGCCGCAGTTTTTCGATACCGACTTCTGGGTGGGAGCAACCATATACGGTCAGATGTGTAAAAAATCAAAGCTCTGCTTTTCTTGATGGATTCCTCCATTGCCAGCGTTTTCATAAGTTTTTCTTGTTCGGTCATAGTGATCCTCCGTTACCAGCAGTGTTCAGAAGAAACGATACTGATTTCTGCTCAGATCAGTCGTCCTCCGAATCGTCAGACTCCATATCGGTCTCCACATCGGGACCGGTATCATCCACGCCCTTTTTGTTATAGAGTTTGCCCCAACGGAGCGGGTACCGCATTTTTCTGTTGTAGGCCAGCAGCATGGCTTCTGCATACCCCAAAGAACCAGCACGACGCTCCTTTGCCGTACGGCTGATATCTTTAGCGGAGAAGCGGCCAACCTTTTCCACAAACAGGTCATCCCTCATGGAGTCGCCATAGGCCACAACCATGCGGCAGACACCTTTAAGCATATTGGCAGACAGAGAGTTTTGTTCCCCCTCCCAGGCACCAATGCAGAGCATAAGGGTACGTTCCAGCACATGGTAGCCATGCTTATCATAGATTTCTTCCAGAGAGGAAACGGCGCAGATGGTGCCTAGTGCCTTGGTTGAGCCGATGGTCAAATCCAGAGATTCCACCAGAGCCTTAATCATCAGCTGTTTATCATTGCCAGCTTCCAGGTTGGCCACAAAGATTTCATACGGCAGAAGCGGCTTGACATACTTCTGTTGGTTAGCGAAGGTATCCGCTTCCATGGTGTAATCCATATTGTCATAGACCATGCACCAAACTGGTGTATCTCTAGAACCAGAGACTGCAGCTACAATTTCGATGGTATGCTGGCCATTGAAAACATAGTTGATGCCGTCACGGCGACTAACCTTTACTGGGTTAACCTGCAATAAGTCAAAGTTTGCAACAGTTCTGCGGATATGCTTCTGGGATAGATTCCGCTGATACTCCTGGTTTGAGACCAAATTGCGGATTGGTATTTTTTCAAATCGTACATCGGGGACGAACTGACTAAGATCTTCCATGATAGACCTCCTTGACGAGCTTTGCGCGGATACCCTCTATGGTGTACACCAGACGATCCAGTTCATAAATCAGCTTTGCCCCTGCACTTTCGCTGACTTTAGTAAAGTCAGAAACGGACTGGGTGCGGTTGATAGAACTGATCCACGAAGGGATGGTCAAAGCGAGGCTGCACACTTCACCATCCGGGTCATAAGCTGGCATATCTTTTATGGTGCCTGTGGGTAGTGCGGTGGTTATTACTGCTTCCTTTCGGCGATTTTCCTCCAGCATGGCACGGAACTTAATGTACGTGGGGCGGCAATCCGTTGTTTTCAGGAAATAACGGGTCATTCGATTAAACTCCATAGGCGTTAACTGCGATATTTCCACCAAATGTTCGTGGGAGATTCTGATGCTGCCATTTAGTATCTTCTCCGCCAAGGCTGGCTCCTTGGAGCGGATGTAATCCAGAATATTTGCAAAAATCCCATACTTTCTTACAGTCACAAAGCAAATATGATATTCCAGCCCCAACCGCTCACAGGTCTTAGTGGCTGTAGCATCGTAGGGATTGTTGTCAACGATTACGGTAGTGGTCATCTCGGATGCTACCGAGCGGCGCCCCTTGGCGGCCTCGTGGGCACCTAATGCCTTCTCAACAAGAAACCGCTTTCCGATGAGGTACTGCCGCATCTTTTCTGGGATGTCCTTTCGCAGTAATTGATTTTTGCACACCCAGGCGATTGCCTCCTCCATACTCCCCAGCCGAATACGGGAGACAGTTATTGGTATGCCATGGGTTTTGCAGATTTCAAAGGCTTCATAGTCAACGAGGACAGTATTCTCCCATACCCGAATTGGTGAGGAACAGCCGTTCAGGAGTAAACGCCTTTTCAACTCCGTATGCACCTGTTCGGATAATGGGGCCACCATAAAGTGTAAGTCCGGGTGAACTCGCAAGCGAGTGCCACTATTCTTAGTCATGGTATTTCGGTTTGCCGGTTGATGTATGGATGGCCGTCTCCATCGGGAACACCGCCGTGCCATCTGACATCAGATTGCCGGTCAGCAGATATTTTCCACCGTTGATCCAGTTTGGCATAACTCGACGAAACTGCCGGGCAAGCGATGTGCTGTAAAGTTCCTGGCATTGATTTCCACTGCCATATCTGATTCTGTTGGCACCGGGAGAATTGGGCGATTCAACAAGCCCAAGTGTTTTTTCTTCGGGGTTCACAAGGAGAAGGACGTAATCGGGGTTACCCAGAGCAGCCAGCGTTTTCCGATGAACCCGGATGCGTGAACGGGCCAGGTCAAGTTGTAGCGTTAACTTGGATGTATAGTCTTCCATGAAAGTGCCTCCATTTCGTTATGTATTTGATGCCGGGAGTGAACCTTCTTCCGGCACGGTAAAGACGGTATAGCCATCAAAAAGATTGACTTGGATGGATTTCCTGTGTTCATCCACAGGTAGGCCAAACTGATTCTTCCAATGCGCTGGGAAGATTGGTGTTCTGGAAGTCTTGGGCTTTTCACCCTCCTTCTGCGTTCGCTGATAAACCTCTGTTGCTGTAAGGTCGAAGAGAAGCAGGTACTCTCCATTGCTGCGGACGATATTACCCAAGAGCTTATAGCGATAATTGTGGTTCCAGCCCATGAGATCGAAGAGCTTTGCAAAAAACAGTTTGCAGCGGATCTCTCTAGGTTTACGCTTGCCGTTACGAGTACACCACGCATAGCTATCCTTAGTATCCTCATCACAAGGCAGTGCAACCATTTTCTTCGTATAAGGATTGACCAGGAACTGAACAAACTCTACAGAAGGCATCTTTTTCAGGCAGGCCGTATTAAATTGAACTTTACAGTCCTTGAAGGATACAGAGGGTTCATATATGTGGGAAAAGAATTCTCCTCGAACAACTTCATATCCTTCATAACTGAAGTTGTCCTCTACGAACTCCGTACCCGGTGCCGGGTCATGGGTAGCGGGTACGGGCATTAAAAATTGCTGCTGGTCAAGAACCATCTGTAATTTCCTCCTGTTTTACATCCTGCCTGATTTCTTGCATCAACTGCTGGATGCCTTGTTGTAGTTCTGCACGGCCAGTTACGGCCAGCTTTGCATCTTCAAAGGGTTGTGCCTGCTCGGAGATCTGCCAAGTGCCATCTTCCAGGAAGGCGGTCAGCTCTCTTGCTTGTGCATGGCGGTAGAAGCTCATGCCAAAGCTGTCCGCCCAATCGCTCGGATAGCCGATAACGGACTTCCTGGCGGTTGTGAGCCATGCCTGTCCGTCCAGCTCCGGGGCGTGTTCTTCCGGGATTTGAAGCTGATCCTCTGGCATGAACACCTCCGTGTCCTGGAGGTCAAACATCAGAACAGCATCATCACCCTGCTTCTTTCGAACACCGCAGATACGGTACTTGAACGTCTGATCCCATTTAAATAGACTGAATACTGTACTAAGGAATGCAGCACCAGCTATGTATCTGGGTACATAGGCTCCGCCATCGGTGAGCTTGGCCCACTGCATTGCGTTCTTGGTGCCCTTTTGGGTGGGACGAACTGCGAGAAAGCGCTGCACCGGGTGAACGAGCAGCTCCACATACAGGCAGTTGTTGAGTTTGCGAATGCAGGTCGTGCTGAACGTAAGCGAATCGCTGGAAAATGTGGCAGACGGCTTGTTCTTCACATCGAAGAACTGAGCACGAGCAATTTCAAATCCACGAAAATCGAAGTCGCCACCCTGCACCACAATCTGATGTTCGCCAGGAAAGTCGATGGTTTCATCATCGGTGAAAGCACTCATGCAAGCGTTGATATAGTGTTCCTCCCGGAAACCAGCCCAGCGCGGGTGGATCGGAACAAAACCTTTCAGGGCTCCTTCCTTGATCACGTGCAATTCTGGAAGAATGCCCTTATTCCCATACTTGGCATTGTTGATAAGTTGCTGAACAGCTATGAAATCATCCCTGGTAATGATTGGATCGTGCAAATCTTTCCAGCGGTGTTGGGTACGGTCACCCATGTTTTTCCGGGACTTGTGGTCGAGGTAGCTGGGTGTGTATGTCTTGCGGGTCAGAACGTCTCCACAGTATCTTTCGTTTCGGAGAATCTGGAGAATGGAGCCAGAGTTCCAGACGGTATTTCCTCGCTTGGTCTCGCAGCCGATTTCCGTAAGCGTGTCGGCGATTTCCTGACAGGTATATCCGAAGAGATACAGAAAGAAAATAAGGCGGACAATTTTTGCTTCATCGTCATTGATGGTCAGGTGGCCAGTTTCGTCATGGTCGTAGCCCAGCAACACCGGGGTCAACACAATGCCATGGCTGAACCGCATCTCAATGGAAGCGTTCATAATGGAACTCTTGACGTGGGACTCTTCCTGTGCCATGGTGGCAGTGAAGTTGAGGCTCATTTCAGAGTTGTCTTTTAGGGTGAAGATGTGTTCTGTCTCAAAGAAAATACCTACGGGTGGACGCATAGCGTTGAGCATTCGAACAATGGTTACGCAGTCGACAATATTTCTGGCAAAACGGGACACACTCTTTGTGATAATGAGGTCAATTTTTCCTGCTTTGGCATCAGCAATCATGCGGTTAAAGGCATCTCGTTTGTTCAGAGAAGTGCCGGAAATACCTTCATCAGCGTAAATTTCTACCAATGTCCAGTTGTCGTGGCGACTGACCATATCTTCGTAGTAATTCTTCTGAAGCTCATAGGAGCTGGTCTGCTGAATATTATCTGTGGAAACGCGGACATAGACGGCAACCCGTTGATGTTCATCGGTATCATAAAAATCACGCTGTTTCCGAGCAGGAATAACCTCTGCATCATCCTGAGATCGGCCTTTGTATCGCTCACGGATCCTCTCTTTGATTTGGGCTTTGGTCAGACCTTTAGATTCAACTTTCTGCATTGGGTTCTCTCCATATCGTTTGCTCATACGGGCAAGCGGCATTCTCTTCCGTGAAAAGAGCAGTGTTTTTTAAGGTAAAGATGTTCTCGGTTTCAAAGAACACACCGACTGGAGGTTGCAATGAATGGAGCATTTGGACTGCTTCCACGCATTCCTTTTGGTTCGGTGCAAAATAGGTCATGCTTTTGGCGATAATTAAGTCGATCATTCCACGCTTGCAATCATTGAGCATTCGCTGGAAAGCAGGACGGCCAGCCAGACGGGAATAATCAGAATACAAGCGAACCAGCTTGAATCCTGGGAATTGCTCCAGAAATGCCTCATAATATCGCTCTTGCAGATCCAGAGAGCTATATGCGTTTTCGGTGAATGATCGATGGCGGGTTCGGATATATATGCCTACCCGGAGATAAGCATCACCATTCGGAAAACTCAACTCAAGTTCAGATTGGCAGTTATTGGATGAATATTTACGCAACCGTGCTCTAATTTTTCCTTTTTCATCCCTATTGGTTATACTAGCCAGCATTTCTCAGCACCTCTCATGATTAGTTTATAAAGATTATAAAAAGGAAACCATAAAAATGGAAATAACCACAGGTACACGATTATACCTGTGGTTATATTATTAGAAAAATTATTTAGTTTTCGGTAGCCCGGGCATTGATTAGCGCCGCTTTCATCTGCCGTAGCATGGTCATCATGGACTCAACCTCCGCAGCTGTGCAGTCTTTCAGAAGAGTATCCAGATCGCCAGCATAGATGGCAGAGACCTCCGGGATATCCGTCCGCAGAAGGCTGTCTGCAGAAACCTTCAAAATTTCGGTAATCTTCATAAGGGTTTCCACACCGAAGTTTGCCCGGCCTGTCTCAATGGAACTCATATGGGAAACAGAAATGTCCAGCTTGTCGGCCAAATCTGCCTGGGTCATGCCAATGTCTTTTCTTGCGTCCTGAATACGCTTGCCGACTGGCCTTAATTTTTCGTACAAAGCTGAGCACCTCCCTTGGCTTCTTGTTTTGTATATTATATCTTGAATACTAGGTCTAAATGAACAGTCTATACTGGGTTACACCTACTATACTGTGTATAATTGAAAAAGTTTATGCACAGAAGGAGGTGAAGACTATGGCTGTAAACTATGAGCGCATCGGCAAACGCATTCAGCAGCTTCGGAAGCTAAAGAAATTGTCCCAGGCCGATTTGGCGGAGTACACCGGGATGTCCGTTTCTTACATAAGCCATATTGAAACAGGCATTAAGCACGCCAGCTTGGAATCCGTTGTTCGGATTGCCAATGCGTTGGAGGTGACTGTTGATCAGGTTCTCAACGGAAACCAGACCGGCAACCGAGAGGAATACAAGACGGAACTTTTTGATCTCATATCCGACTGCACCGGGTATGAGCGAGGTGTCATTCACGACATTGCCACTGCCGTAAAACGAAGTCTGCGAGACCACTCGGATCTGCTCCCCAAAGACGATGAGATGGGATTCTAAGTAATTCTATTCTCATCGTTTCCTTTTGCACAATAAGCCAGGGGGCGAAAGGTAGACCAACAGGCACATCAATCCACGACCTCTGTGCAGATTTTTGCACGGAGGTCACTTCAAAAATTCATATATTTTATGAAACGGCCACTTTTATTGACAGCGCAATCTTCATGCGCAACAATAAATGCAAAACCAGAAATGGAGGGATTTACGATGATTCTGGTTACTGGAGATATCCACGGCGAAGTATACCGTGTTGCAGATGCTGTTGCCCGGTTTGGTTTGGGGATCAATGACACCGTCGTGTTGCTGGGCGATGTGGGAATGAACTATTATGGGGATAAGCGTGGCGACCGCCACAGAAAGAAGCGGCTGAATAATCTGGGCGTAACGATGCTCTGTATCCATGGCAACCATGAGATGCGGCCAGAGACCATCGTCACCTACCATGAGGAGCAGTGGCATGGCGGCACAGTATATGTGGAGGATGAGTTCTCCAATCTGCTGTTTGCCAAAGATGGAGAAGTTTATGATATTGGCGGTAAAAAGGCCATTGTGATCGGCGGAGCGTACTCCGTTGATAAATGGTACCGACTGCAATGTGACCTGCATTGGTTCCCGGACGAACAGCCCTCTGTTGAAATAAGGACCAGAGTGGAACAGAAGCTGGATGAACTGGGCTGGAAGGTGGACATTGTCTGGACCCATACTTGCCCAGAGAAATACACGCCACGGGAGGCATTTCTGAGTGGTGTGAACCATGCTACGGTGGACAACAGCACCGAGCAATGGTTGGATAGCATCGAGAACCGGCTCGAATATGAGGCTTGGTACTGTGGCCACTGGCATATTAACAAGCGTATTGATCGGATGCACTTCCTCATGGAGAGCTACGAAGAGATACAGCCCAAGGAGGTGCAGGACAATGGATGAGCAGCTTTACTGTTTGCACTTGGATGATTACTCTGCAGCAGCCTTTACCAGCTTTGGTAAGGCCTACTATGGAACCATGCCCGATGTAAAGGCATTCATTGACGCACTGGACAGCGACCCGGAGAGAAGTGAAAACTATGCCAACCTGATCCTTGCGTTCCGGGAATATGAGGCTGGAAACACCGCTGTAAAACACAATGTGGCCTATCAGGAGATTCTGCTGCTGGAGCCGGTCAAGCTGCTGGGTGTAGCAACGCTGCGGCTGGATAATTGCCGCTGGGAGCATCTGAATACATGGCGTTGGCCGTATAACATGAGGTGTGATGTGGTGAAGACCACCCATTACTGGTTTTCCCTTGATGGAATTTATTGCAGTGCGGTTAAGGCTCGCTTTGAGAACCTGCGGTACGAAGATATTGGAGGCGGCTGGACGGCCATTGAAGATCGTTTTTGGGGCTTCCCCATGATGATTATGCCGGAGGGGCGCTATCTCCATAATCGGCTTGCCGTTGAAGAAAAGCGGTTCAAGCGAAAGAAAGACGCGGAAGAGGATCGTGCCGCGTTCCCTCTGGCCAGAGATGTGGATTTCACAGAGTTCTGCAATGATATATTTGGAGATGGCTGATGAGAAAGACGAAACTTTTTGTTGAAGTGAAGGCTGTGACAGATCTGGAAGGCAACCGACGCAGCGATCCTCCATATGAAGGAATACATGGGTACCCGGGATATGTTCCGCTGATTGAGGTGGGCTCGGTTATGCTGATTATGGACTACGAGATGTCTTATACCAGACTGACGACCACAAAGGTGCAGAGCTACTCGTTCAATGAGGATACCAGAACGCATATTGTCCGCACGGAAAACAGCATCTATGCTCTGCAGGATTACTACAATCCAAAGGCGCGAAAGCGAGCCAAAGCACCGCTTTATATGCATTCGCCTATAGGCCGCCGATTCCAGGAGGACAATCCAGACCCGGACAGGCACCTTCTGGCCTATGGAAGATATCGTACCAAAATCTATCCTGCTGATCTGCCGGAGTGGTATGTGGGCGGATATATGTACAAGCGGCACGGTTTTATGTCTGCAAAGGGTGTGAAGCATCTGTTTTACAAACCCAATTATGTGTTCAATCACCTGTATAAAGATGACATTCTCTTTGTCTCCTACGATAAGGAAATCACTCCCGTAGAAAACGATGACGGTTTCAAATGGTATGAGGGCTACGACTATTGCCTTTCGGGCCTTGTTATTCTGGATTTTGTAGATGCGGCGGAGAAGTATTCCGGGTTGGATGTCAACGGCATACGGGAAGAATTAGCAAAGAAAAGAGCGTGGTATTATGAAACCTATAAATCAGGAGATGAATGAAACGGCCAGCTACGGTAGTTTCTTCGAATTCCTTGATGAAAATAAAGATCGCCTGTTTCGCTTTTGGGTCTATAAGCGGATGTTTACCCCATTGGAGCAGGAAAAGAAATATTTTGATGAGTGCCAGTATGAGGACACCCATGCCCAAACCGGAATTATTAAAGAGGCAATTATGCTGCCAGACAAGGATTTGCTACTGGGGTTCTATATAATTGCCGGGACAACTGCGGACGAGGTGGATGAGTACCGTCATTTGGAATACTACAAACTGAGTGAAATCCGCATGGAATATCGCCCCATTGATATGGAGGAGTATTATGGTGGAGACGAAACAAAGTGAGGTTATTTACCCGGAGCCGCGCTCTCTAGACAGTGTGTATGTCCGAGTAGTACGGAATGGGAAAAGCTGTACTCGCAGCTTTACAGATTTGATCGAGCCGGAGCAACAGAAGTATCTGGCTACGCTGGATCGTGAAGGATTGGAGCGGATGTGCATTTTAATGGCTGGAGCTGTGCGTGGCATAGGGGACTTGCTCGGCCTATCCTTTGTGGGAATGGAGGAAGCAGAATGTTAGAAGAAAAAGTGAATCTGGATAACATACCCCATTTCAAACAAGCCGAGCTGGAGCGGCGAATGGATGATGTTCTACAGCTAATTGATGAAGGCTACAGTCCTGTGATGATCCATGATCGCAAGGACCGTCGTTTCCTGATGTTCGCCTGGGAGGACTTCTTTAACCGCTTCGGCTGGCTCTACACAAAAGAAGAAATAGCCGCCATTGAAGCGGCCTGTCGAGAATACGAGGAGAACACAAATGATTTACTTTACAAGTGACCTTCATCTGGGTCACGCGAACATTATTAAGCACTGCAATCGACCATTCTCTTCCGTGGAGGAAATGGACGAGGTACTGATTGACAATTGGAATGCCAAGGTTACCAACGCGGATACGGTGCATATTCTGGGAGACCTTATGTTCCGAAATAAGAGACCACCAGAAGAGTATCTATCCCGGCTGAAGGGAAAAAAGCATCTGGTGGTGGGAAACCATGACAAGGCATGGATGAAGAAAGTGAATCTGAGCCGCTGGTTTGAGAGCGTGGAAATGATGCGCTTTTTTTCGGACGGCCAGCGGAAGATCACGGAATGTCATTATCCTATGATGTCCTGGCCTTTCTCTAATCATGAGGGCTGGATGATTTACGGCCATATTCACGAGAACACCAACATGGACTACTGGCCCATGATTGCCCGGAGCAGCCATATGCTGAATGCCGGTGTGGATATCAATGGGTTTGCACCAGTGACCTTTGAAGAGATGCAGCAGAATAATCTGGAGCATATTGCCCGGACGGCAGCTCGACACATTCTGGAAGAGAACCGGGATACATTTGCGGCCATTGCCCAAATGCACCAGATGTTCCCGGGGCTTTTTGAGGATGAGCCAGATGATTAACTGGGATATGATTGATGGCCTTCTAAGGCGGAGCAGACCGAACCACACCGGGCCGTTCCGTGTAGCCATCTATTCTCGGATGCCTTATAATGATAGGCAGGAAGCTACAGCGGAAATTCATATCAAGTTTATGAAATTGGCTCTGGAAAGAGATCCACGGTTCCGTGTTGAAGGGGTGTATTCTGAGTTTGGGGTGATGTTCACAGATCTAGCCGCTATGCAGGAATACCAGCTGATTATCGAGAAATGCAAAGCTGGAGAGATTGATCTTGTGATGATCCACGATCTTTCAAGACTATCCAAGGACTGCATCCACCTCATAAACAATACCGGACCGCTGGCTCAGTGCCAGCCGGAGATTGGTATCCTATCTTTCAGAGACCAGTTGCTGGTCATGGCTTCTGATGCGGCTGGATGGGCAGAAAAAATGGCAAGCGGTGATTATTCCGCTTGCCGGTTGCCGTATTATGTTGGCTTTACGCCGCTACCTCCAGACCATTGCGAAATTTGAATACCAGACTTCCATCTCTGTTGGCGATGACCACATCCAGGGTGATGGCCCAAATGTAGGGGTCAAACTCGGTAAGGGCTTCATCTCGTTCCCGCAGCTCGAAAAGGAAGCCGCCAATCATACAGGCTTGGTCATCCCGAGCCTGTTTCTTTTCGTTCAGCTCCGCCAGTTTGGCGGTTGCGGCCTCGAAACGATCCATAAGGGCTGCGTAGCGCTTTGCATAGTCCTCCTGGTCGAGTGCATCTGTAGCGTTCTGGGCGATGCACTTGCGGATCAGCTCGGTAACCACTTCCTGCTCCTCGACTATGGCTGTAATTTGACCATCAATCTCATCACAATTGGTGAGGGCCTGCTGGATGATAATACCGTCCTCAATTAAGGCCTCCCGGTTTTCAATGATGGTATTGAAAACTGTGAGAAATGCGGCCTTGACTTTATCTTCGTCCAGATGGGGCGTGTGACACTTTTGGTCACCAGAGAATTTGCTGTTGCATTGCCAGATGGTTCGGCGGTATTTGGAGGTGGAGTGCCAGGTCTTGGAGCCGTAATAGTCCCCACAGTCGCCGCAAATGATGTGGGTAGCCAGAACACTCTGACCGCTATATCGTCTGGGGAGTGATTTCCTTCGCTTGATCTCAGCCTGAACAATGGCGAACTCCCAAGGTTGTACAATAGCCGGATGGCTGTTTTCTACATAATATTGGGGAACCTTACCGTCATTGACGATCATCTTTTTGGTGAGGAAATCGACGGTGTATGTTTTTTGCAGGAGGGCATCCCCTTTATATTTTTCGTTGGTAAGGATGCTTTCGATAGTGCTGGGTGACCACTTGCTCTTGCCAGAAGGCGTCGGGATACCATCCTCGGTAAGCTGCTTTGCGATGGCACAAGGAGTGCTTCCCAGAATGAACATGGAGTAAATGTGACGGATGATTTCTGCTTCCTCCGGCACGATTTGGGGCAATCCATCGGGACCTTTCTCGTACCCTAGGAAGTGCTTATAAGGCAGGGCGACCTTTCCGTCTGCAAATTGCTTCCGCTTGCCCCAGGTGACATTTTCGGAAATGGATCGGCTTTCTTCCTGGGCGAGGCTGGACATAATCGTAATCAGCAGCTCGCCTTTGCTGTCTAGGGTATAGATGTTTTCTTTCTGAAAGTAGACTTCCACACCTTTTTCCTTCAGCTTACGCACCGTGGTCAAGCTATCGACGGTGTTTCTGGCAAAGCGGCTGACGGACTTGGTGACGATGAGGTCAATCTTGCCAGCCAGGGCGTCGGCCACCATCTGGTTAAATCCGTCACGCTTCTTTGTGTTGGTGGCTGTTATGCCTTCGTCGGTATAGACCTTTACGAACTCCCAGTCGGGCTTGGACTGGATGTAGTGGGTGT
>CAZTYB010000009.1:0-38195 GCA_964617595.1 uncultured Oscillospiraceae bacterium
AGATACTCCTTGCCCGCAATTTTCTTTGTCACCAGATATCCTTTGGGAATCCGTTGCATCTCCTGCCGCAGCTTCGCTTCTCGGCTCAGAAGCTCCCGATATTCGTCATATAGTTCACGGTATTTCATAATGCACCACCTCTTAGGTTTAGTATACCACAATTAACCCCTTTTGACAACGCTTATTTGTTGATTTGGTGTTAATCTTTGCAATGCTTTTCTTTGTTTATAGCGGTGCATTTTTTGCAAAAAGTTTCTCTTGCCTTTCACATTCATTTATGCTACAATAATTACGAACAAACTTACGGAAAGGCAGTGCATCACATGACCGAATTGGAAACCATTCAGCGTGCAAAAATGTACTTAGATTAACTCGCCCAGGGCATTGATCCCATTTCCGGTCAGGAACTGCCGGAGGATTCTGATTTGAACAACGTCCGCCTGGCTCGGTGCTTTTTCTATGTGTCCGGTGTTTTGGATCAAGTGATCCGCAACGGCGGTCATGTCGGCACCATTCAAAAGGCAGAATTTTCTATCACGCCGGAACAATTGGCAAAAGTATCCATTTCTGCCCATCCCATTCGAATCACAGAATTTGCCAATATGTTGATGCAGGTTGTGGACAGCAGCTCTATAAAAAGGCTAAATGTGACCAAAATCACGAATTGGTTAATGGAAAAGGGATTCCTTGCTAAGGAACTTGCGCCCGACGGCAAAAGCCGCCGTGTTCCCACGGCCGTAGGAAGAGATCTAGGCCTGACCACACAATTGCGACAGTCCCCGGACGGCGAGTATTTGGCAATTTATTATGATGCCAACGCCCAGCGATTTCTGCTGGATCATCTGTACGATATTCTCCGTTAAAATACACTCACTACAGCAAATCTGCACATTATCTCCATAGAAGCAGAACACTTCATTCCTGACTCGTAAATCGTTATCCACCCGATGTGCACAGATTAAGAGAAAATGCGGCTCAGAGGCGTTCGTTTCGCCTCTGAGCCATTTTAAATGTCCCATATCTAGCCACGGATATCCAAGAACTGTGCCTTGCCATGGATACTCAGCTGGACGGAGTTTGCAGGGACGAAAAAACAATCTCCCTTGTAAAAGGGAATGTTGCCACTTTCAAAACCGATCGTTCCACAGCCGTTGATGCAAAGCAACACCCGGAAAGCAATTTCGTCCGCCCAATAATGGACGGTCTGCCGCCGCTCAGTATTCACCAGCATCCGGTAAACTTCAAAAAATTTGCAGCGGCACAACATTTCAGATGCTACTCCTTGCTGGTATTTCAGCACACGAAGAGGCTGGCGTGGCTCCGCAGCGCCTCGTAAATCGGCAACGGCCAACGCCTTGTCCACGTGCAGCTCCCGCCTTTTCCCGTCTTTCCCCACCCGGTCATAATCGTAAAGGCGGTAGGTCAGGTTGGAACTCTGCTGAATCTCCGCCACCAGCGCTCCGGCACCGATGGCATGGATGGTTCCCGGATGAATGAAGAACAGGTCATCCTTTTTAATCGGAACCTGTTGCAAATAGTTCATCAGGGAGCCACTATAGATGGCAGTGCGCAATTCCTGAGCGGTGCAGGATTTGTTCAAGCCGTAAATCAATTTGGAATCCCTGCGAGCATCCAGCACATACCACATTTCTGTTTTCCCAAGCTGGCCATTTTCGTGCTCTTTCGCATATTCATCCGACGGGTGCACCTGGACGGACAGATCCTTTCGGGCATCGATAAATTTGATCAGGATGGGTAGAGCGCTCTCTCCCCGATGTCGCTCCCCCAGATATTCCGGATGGGCTTTGATCACCTCAGCCAATTCCAGGCCATCAAACGCCCCGCCTGCAACGAAACTGGGTCCATCCGGATGGGTGGAGCATTCCCATGTTTCCGCCAACGGCGAAAGCGGAAGCCCCTTTGCCAATTCATCATTCAGTCGCCTACCACCCCAGAGGTAATCCTTGCCGGAGGGGCGCAGCAGCATAGGGTCATTGCATTGTGTCATAGACTCACTCTCTTAAAATTCCAATTCATATTTCTGCTTGTCTTGGACATTGATATCTTCCCCAAGCTGAACCTCGATCAATTTCAGCTCCGTTGTTGCAATAACGGTATGGCGACATCCAGCGGACATGGTGATCACGTCTCCGGTTTTCACGCTCTGCTCCATGCCATCGACGACTGTCTTTCCGTTGCCATAAATCACCACCCAAACTTCATCTCGGTTTGCGTGGCTATGATAATTCATGCTGTGCCCAGCGTTGAGGGTTACCTTGATGGTCATGGAGCCATCCTCAACATCGATTACCTTAAAACTTCCCCAGCTCTTTTCCGCAAACATGATCTGCTGCTCATACTTATCCACAAAAGGCTTGATATAACTACTCTGCTCCTTGTCAGAAACCAGGATCCCCTCCGGTGAGGCAGAGATCACCACATCATGCAGCCCCATGGCCAGAACCGGAACATCCATCTCATTAACAATGCTGACACCGGAGCAAGTTTCATTCATTTCTCCCCGTCCGACGATCGGTTCCTCCATCGCCTCCGTCAGGGTGTTCCAGGTACCCAGATCTTTCCAAGTACCGGCGAAACGAACCACCTGGATTTTCGGTTCGTGCTCAACAACGGCGTAGTCAAAGCTGATTTTTTTCAGAGTATCATATTTTGCGAACAAGTCGGCATAGTCGGAAAAATCCATCAACTCATGTGCTTTTTCCATCACATAGCCAAGACGGTAAGCGAAAACGCCCCCATTCCACAATGCCCTCTGAGAAATATACTCCTGCGCCACTTTGGCGCTGGGCTTCTCTTTGAATGTTTTCACGCAGGCCACGTGATCATTGCTTTCCGGGATGATATAGCCATATTTCTCACTGGGGTAGGTTGGCTCAATGCCCATCAGCACCAGGTTTGCTTCGCCTTTCTCCGCTTGGGCGGACAATTCTTTCAAAGTTTCAAAGTAAACATCCTCGACGTAGGGATCCACCGGGCAAACCACCACAGGCTCAGTCGGATCAACCTGCATCACATCCATCAGATAAGCCGATGCCAGGGCGATGGCAGGAAATGTATCCCGGCGACAGGGCTCCACGGAGATGCCCACATCGGAACCCAACTGATTATGGATGGCGGAGACCTGGGTCTTGCTGGTGGCAATGGTCACAACCGCATCGGTATCCACCGATTTGATCTGGCGATAGACCCGCTGCACCATGGACTCATACTCGCCGTCTTCTTTTTTGAAAATTTTAATAAATTGTTTAGAACGAATATCGTTGGACAGCGGCCACAGGCGCTTGCCGGAACCACCGGACAGCAGAATAATATTCATATTCACCCTCCTCATTTGAAAAAGAGCCGCACCTTTTACAGATGCGGCTCATGATTGTCTCAGCGTTCAGCACGCATTGGATTGTTCAGGAAATCCTCATAGGAAAGGCGGATGCCATCCTCCAGCTCCGTTTTATACGTCCAGCCAAGCTCCGCTGCCTTGGAAACATCCAGGAGCTTCCGGGGAGTTCCGTTCGGTTTGGTGGTGTCCCATTGGATTCTTCCGGTATAACCGACGACTTTAGCGACCAGTTCCGTCAGTTCCTTAATGGTCAGCTCTTTTCCGGTACCGGCATTCACTGTTTCGTTCCCGGAGTAATGATTCATCAGGAAGACACACAGATTGGCCAGATCGTCCACATACAGGAATTCCCGCAGTGGCGAACCGTCGCCCCAGCAGGTCACGCTGTCCGCCCCGGTGATTTTCGCCTCGTGGAAGCGGCGAATCAGTGCCGGGAGTACATGACTGTGCGTGGGATGGTAATTGTCATTGGGACCATAGAGGTTGGTTGGCATAACACTGATATAATCGGTACCATACTGGCGGTTCAGAAATTCGCAATATTTCAGCCCGCTGATCTTTGCCAAGGCATAAGCCTCGTTGGTCTTCTCCAGTTCGCTTGTCAGGAGGCAATTCTCTTTCATGGGTTGGGGCGCCATCCGGGGATAGATGCAGGAAGAACCCAAGAATTCCAGCTTTTTACAGCCATTGCGCCACGCAGAATGAATCACATTCATTTCCAGGATCATATTATCATACATGAAGTCAGCCAAGGCATTCTGGTTCGCCACAATGCCGCCAACCTTCGCTGCCGCCAAGAAGACATATTCCGGTCTCTCCGCAGCAAAGAACGCCTCCACCGCATCCTGGCGGGTCAGGTCAAGCTCTTTATGGGTGCGTGTGACTAGATTGGTATATCCCTGACGGGTCAGTTCCCGGACGATGGCGCTGCCGACCATCCCACGGTGACCGGCCACGTAGATTTTTGCGTTTTTTTTCATCATAAGTTCATGCCTCTCCCCGTTGCAGCGCAGCTTTTATAGCCTTTTCCTGTTTTGCCAAAGCACGGTCATGCTTTGCCATAATTTCGACCAGTTGAGCATAACTGGTCTTCTGGGGATTCCAGCCAAGGACGGTCTTTGCCTTGGTGGGATCCCCCCAGAGGTTGTCCACATCGGTGGGGCGGAACCACTGGGGATTCACGCAGACAAGCATCCTGCCCGTAGCTGCATCGTAGCCTTTCTCATCCAGACCGGTTCCCTCCCAGCGGATGGTGATGCCGTTGGCGGCGAAAGCCCGCTCGGTGAAGTCACGGACGGTATGCTGCTCACCAGTGGCGATGACGAAATCGTCCGGCTTCTCCTGCTGCATGATCAGCCACATACACTCCACATAATCCTTGGCATAGCCCCAGTCCCGCAGAGAATCCATATTGCCCAGCTCCAGGTGATCCTGCAAACCCTCCGCAATGCGACCGGCGGCCAGAGTGATTTTTCGGGTGACAAAATTCTCGCCCCGGCGCTCGGATTCGTGATTAAAGAGGATGCCGTTGACGGCAAACATCCCGTAAGCATCCCGGTATTCTTTCACGATCCAGAAACCGTACTGTTTGGCAACCGCATAAGGGCTATAGGGGTGGAAAGGAGTCGTCTCACGCTGAGGAACTTCCTCCACCTTGCCATAGAGTTCGGAGGTGGATGCCTGATACACCTTGCAGCTCTTGGCCAAGCCGCAGACACGCACCGCCTCCAGAATACGAAGCACACCCAGCGCATCCACATCTCCGGAATATTCCGGCGCATCGAAAGAGACCTGAACATGGCTTTGAGCAGCCAAATTGTAAATTTCATCAGGCTTGACCTCCCCCACTACCCGGATCAATCCGGAGGAGTCGGAAAGGTCTCCGTCATGCAGCTTGATTCTGCCCATCAGGTGATCAATGCGGGCGGTATTTGAAATGGATGACCGGCGGACAATGCCATGGACTTCGTACCCCTTTTCCAGCAGGAATTCCGCAAGGTAGGAGCCATCCTGGCCGGTAATGCCGGTGATCAATGCAGTTTTCATTTTTTCACGTTCCTTTGCGCTTCGTTGTTATATTATCCACGTTATTCTATCGTCCATCAGAGCAAAATGGAACTGCGTAGAATTGCTCAGCTGACCCATAGAATCTCTGAGTCATGATTGGAATTATTCCTGGTCGCCCTGCTCTGCCTCCCGGAAGATGGCTGCCAGGAGCTCTGCATCAAATTCGGCATCATCGGCCAGGGATGCAGGCTCCGCCTCCGGCTGGGGCTTACGGGCGAATTTTCCGGAATAAGTGGGCACCGCTTCCGCAACGGGTTCCTCCGGAACGTAGCGGGGCTGAACCGGCTGCTGCGTCGGTTGCTGCTGGGTGGGTTGGGGCTGTTGGCGCTGAGCGGCGGCATAGTAGGCATTGCCGCTCTGGCCGGTCGGACGCACCTGACGGGTCTGCTGCGGCTGCTGGGATTGCTGCGCCGCCGGGCGGGACTGCTGGGGGCGGGGCGCACCGCAGAGGGTGCAATAAGGGCCGAAATTTCGGCTGTGATCCCGGGCACAGACCCATTCCTGGGTATAAGCAGTGCGCTGGGGCTGCCGGGTTGGCTGGGTTACAGGGCGCTGGTTCGCTGTAGCGGATGCCGGGCGCTGGGGCGCACGGTAGACGGGCGCCGTCTCCTGCCGCTGGGTGGCACGGGGGGCGGGCTTCTCCTCCGGGAGCACCCGCTGCAATACCAGGTAAACCACCCCCGACGTTGCAGCAAACACGGCCACGAACACCATCACCGTAATTGCAATCCAAACGCCGGTATTACTGCCGGCGGAAGCTGCGCTCACCCCGGTGCTGAAATAATAGCAGTCATCACACACCGTACCAACGGTGGTGCTGTGGCCACTGCCGGAATAGCTCTTGCCGCACAGGGCACATTTCTTGCTGCCACAGGCGCACAACAACAGACTGACGATCAGCATTAAAACGATCATCGCCGTGATTTTTTTGCAATTCGTGATCCTTTTCATATTCATTCCTCCTGAGGCGCTCTCAACTGGTGATCATCAAGCGGATGATCTCCTCATTGGTTGCGGTCATTCCCTCTTTGCTCAATTTTCCGATGCTACGGATGGTGGACTCGATATCGTGCATGACGATGCCGTCGCCGCCCTTGAATTCCTGCCCCCGGCAATACATCCGGTATCCCAGAATGCCCGCATCCACGCTGGATGCGATTTTTGCTGCGCAGGAGGCCTTTGCTCCGTCGCAGACGATACCGGAGACGATAGCCAATGCGTTGACAATGGTATGGACAACCGCCTGATAATCCCCCCCGCAGAGGTAGGCGATGCCGGCTCCCGCCCCCGCCCCGGCGCTGACTGCGCCGCAATAGGCAGAGAGGGTGCCGATGCCCGTCTTCTCGTGAATGGTAACGAGATTGGACAAAATCAGGGCACGTAACAGCTTCTCCTTGCCGCAGTGCAGCTCCTTGGCATACTCGATCAGGGGGACGGAACAGGCAAGCCCCTGATTGCCGCTGCCGGAATTGATGATCACGGGCAACTCACAGCCGTTCATCCGGGCATCCGACCCGGCGGCGGCTTTCGCCTTTGCCCGGACGGACACGTCATTGCCATAGGTCGCCAGCAGGACACTTCCGATATTGGCACCGTAGTCCCCCATCAATCCCTCTTCGGCGATGGCATTGTTGCAGCGGATCTGCTGCTCCAGCAAATCCTGCACATCCCGAAGATCCGCCGTATTGGCAAAATCCCAAATATCCGCCACATTGAGCATATTTCTGTCGGTGCGGCTCTCGTAGTGCTCCGCCACGGAGACGGGCTTCTGCGCCAGAATCTGCCCATTCTTCTCCACCAGGACAATGTTGGTATGGAAATCCGTAATGCGCACCCGTGCAAAATTTTCGCCGGAGAAAGCCGTCACCTGCAAATCGAAAGTATGCCCCCAATCGATATGCTCGATATCGATCTGAACTTTGCTCAAATAGTCTTTGATCGCCTCCTGCTCGGTGGCGGAGACCTGGGAGATCACCTCCAGTTCCTTTTCCGCTGCACCGGCCACGATGCCCGCCGCTGCGGCGGCGCTGATTCCTTTCAGGTGGCCGGTATTGGGGACGATGACACTCTTTACATTCTTGATAATGCTCCCGCTGACCTGGAGCAACACCCGCTCCGGCAGCGCCCCCAGAACCGTCCGTGCCTTGGCTGCGGCATAAGCCAGAGCAATGGGCTCGGTGCATCCCATTGCGGGGACAAGCTCCTCTTTCAGGATCTGCACATAGCACTGATATTTTTCGCTGTTTCTATCCATGGGCGACTTCCTCTTGTATGATTTCATTTTTATCATCATACCACGTTTCTTCCCATTTTGCAACGGTTTTAGCAATTCCGATTTTTGTTGACAACGGAAATCCGGGAGCATATAATAATCGAAAATCTTTTTTATGTTATGCACGGAAAGAGAGAGATTATGAACAGCGCAACAAGAAAAGCCGCTTTTCGCGCCACGGTTCCCGTTATGGCGGGGTATCTTTTTCTGGGTGCCGGGTTCGGCATCCTGATGCAGCAGCGTGGCTACGGCATCCCATGGTCGGTGGCCATGAGTACGTTTATTTACGCAGGTTCCATGCAATACGTGGGGGTGGAGCTGCTGGCCAGCGGTGCAGGGCTGATCACTGCGGCACTGGCGACCCTGATGGTCAATGCAAGGCACCTGTTTTATGGGCTGTCCATGGTGGATGCCTACAAAAATACCGGCAAGAATAAGAACTATCTGATTTTCTCATTGACGGACGAAACCTATTCCCTGGTCTCCTGCCCCGATCTTCCAGAGAATGTAGACAAAAATGGCTACTGTTTGCTGGTATCGGCCATGAATCAGTGCTACTGGATCTTCGGCACCGCCCTGGGCGCACTGATCGGGCAACTGAACGTGGATTTCACCGGTATCGATTTTGCGCTGACGGCGCTGTTCCTCACCATCTTCCTGGAGCAGTGGCTGAGCACGAAGCAGCATCTGCCCGCCCTCACCGGTCTGGGCTCAGCTGCTCTGTGCCTCGTTCTGTTTGGTTCGGATCAATTCCTGATTCCCGCCATGATTCTGATTACAGGATTTTTACTGCTGATCAAAGGGAATCCGAAGAAGGAGGACGAAAATGGCTGAGTTTCTCTCCCGTCCAACCGTCCATAGCGCCGCATTGATCGGCACCATGGCGGTCGTTACGGTATTGCTGCGATTTCTGCCATTCTGGTTATTTGGTGGCAGGAAAAGCACCCCACCGATCATATCCTACCTTGGCAAGGTGCTGCCCCATGCGGTTATGGGGATGCTGGTGGTATACTGCCTGAAAAATATTGATTTCGTTGCAGCGCCCCATGCACTGCCCGAAATCATCGCCTGCGCCGTAGTGATCGCACTGCACCTGTGGAAGCGGAATACGCTGCTGTCCATCGCCGGTGGGACGATATGCTACATGGTTCTCGTCCAGTTCATCTTCTGTTGATTACCAAAAAGCGAAAGCGGTAGAAGCCATTTGGGTAGCTTCTACCGCCATTTTTTATTTCGCCTGGATTTCTTCCGTGCGGAAGATGAACTTCACCTGTCCATCCATTTCGTCCCCAATTCCGGAATAATTCTGGTAAGTGCTGGACAGCTCCGTCATTGCGTTGACCCGGTCGAGTATCCCCTCCAGATCACCCTGAATCCAATTCATCAATTTTTCAATTCCCTGCTCATTAAATTGAGTTAAGCCATCGGACAAATTCTTCGCTCCATCCCGAAGTTGGCTCACTCCGTCCACCAGCGCAGGGACAGAAGTACCGAGGGATTCCAAGCCAGCGTTCAGGCTCTCGGCGCCGGTTTTCAGCTGGCCAATAGCCGTATGCAGCTCACTCAAGCCCCCATACAGTTCCCCCGCTCCGCTAACGGTGCTGTCCACGCCGCCGGTATAGGCCAGTAGCCCCTGATAAAAGGCATTGTAGTTGTCCAGGGAGGCTTTCAAGGCGCTCACCGTAGCGGCGCTGCCCGCCGTCTCCGGTGCTGCACTGAGCATTGACGCCACACCGTCCAGCGTTTCGGCATAATTATCAACAGTCAATTCCGGGACGGGTACCCCCGCCGCCTGGAGCTGCTGGGTCGCAGATGCCAGAAGCGTTGCAAATACCTGCGATGCTCCCTGGTTCAGGGATGCACTGTTGCCGGCAATGGTCTGCAGTCCATTGCTCAGCGCAGAGGCGCCCGCCTCCAGCTGCGCCGCACCGGTATCCAAGGTATCCGCACCAAGATAGAGGCTGGCGGCTCCCTGGCTCAACTTCGTCGCCCCATCCGGCAGGTCGGCGATCTGCGCCAGCAGAGTATCCAATCCGCTGTAAAGTGCGCCGGAACCGTCCATCAATGCCCCAATGGCATCGGTCAAAGCTGTCACAGAATCGGCAGAGTCGGCATCAAGGGTCAAATTCTCCAGATCCAGGGCGCTAAAGGGCTGATTAGTCGCAAGGCTCAGAGTCATACCCAGTTCAAAATCCGTCACATCCGCCGTAAGTTCCACGAAAGAGGGAATCTCCAGCATTTCTTCATCCAGTCCCAGATTCTCCTGCATTCCCGGCAGGGCGATGCCCAAAACCATAGTATTGTCACCATCGTGAATCAGCTTGCCATTGGTCACGGACACATTGCGGAATCTCTCCCCATCCAGAACCATACCGGTGAGCACGGCGAAAGGAACATACATCTTTTCCTGCTGCCCGTTGATATCCACCGTCGATTCGGCGTGATTCTCATATTCAAAGCGGATGGTGACCCGGCCGCTTTTCCCGGCCAGCTCCTGCGCCGTCAGTTCCTCCCCATCCAGCCAGTAGCGTACCGCAAGGTCAACGGGCAGTTCCCCATCCCCGTCGCCACGATAATAGATGTCGTTCCCTTTGGCACTCCAAAGGAGGCTACCATCTTCCCCAATGGCGCAGGGCTCATCCCCTTTGACATTTTCAAGAGCAGAGAGCGTAGAATAATCCTCAATTTCCTCCAATTCGTTGGGATTTCTCAGCCAGTCACTGACAATGATTCTCTGAACGCTGCCATCCGAATCCGCAAGGACGTAAACCGTCTCCTCTTTTTCTGCTTTCCCGGCATCCGTTTCCTGAGCAAATGCAGCGCCTGCGCAGCCAATGCACAGCACTGCGCTCAAACCCAGCGCCAAGATTTTCCGAATCCAATGATACATCATTTTTTCCTCCTTAGTACTCAATACGCCGCATATCCAGCGTTGTTTTGCAAATCACTTTATCCAGCAGCATCAGCAGTGCGGGCAGCACAAAAATTACTAACAGCATACTGATCACTGCCCCCCGTGCCATCAGCATACACATGGAGCTGACGATCTCAATATCCGAATACAGCGCCACACCGAAAGTCGCCGCAAACATCCCCATTCCGGAAACCAGGATGGAGGGAATGGATGTATACAGCGCCGTCCAGACAGCATCCCGCTTCTCTTTGCCGCTGATACGCTCCGATTTGTAGCGGGTGGTCATCAGGATGGCGTAGTCCACCGTTGCGCCCAGCTGAATGGTGCTGATGCAGATGGGGGTGATGAACGCCATGCTCTGCCCCAGGTAGTGGGGCAAGCCCAAATTGATGAAGATGCCAAGCTCAATAACGGCAATCAGGATAATGGGCAGGGATAGGCTCTTTTCCACCAGTGCGATGATGATAAACACCAGCACGATGGAAACAGTATTGACAACCGCAAAATCGTGATCCGTGGTTTCGATCATATCCTTCATGCAGGGAGCTTCGCCGATGAGCATACCGCCAGCATCATAAGATTTCAGGATATCGGACAGAGCGGCGATCTGAGCATTGACATGGTCGCTGGCGGGAGAATACTCCGAATTGATCAGCAGCAGTTCCCATCGGTCGCTCTCCAAAATTCCCTTGATGCTGTCCGGCAAGATCTCCTGGGGAACCCGGGAGCCGATGACCGATTCCAGGCCCAGGACATATTTCACACCGTCCACATTTTCCATTTCCGTCATCATATCTTTGACGGATTTGGGTGACAGTTCGGAATCCACCAAAACCATATGGGTCGAACCGATGCCGAAATCCTCTTTCAATTTGGAATTGGAGATCACGTAATTCATGTCCTCCGGCAGGCATTGACCCATATCATAGTAAACTTCGTCATTGGCCGCATCATAGCCATGGTACGCCGGGACAATCAGCAGGGCGAAAATCAGCAGGAAGATCGGCATCCCCTTGATGATTCCGTTGGAGAAGCGCTGCATATCCGGGATAATGGACTTGTGCCGGGTTCTTTGCAAGGGTTTATCCAGCACGAGGATCAAACTGGGCAGCACCGTCACGCAACCGATGACCCCAAGCAGCACGCCCTTGGCCATCACCAGTCCCAAATCACGCCCCAGAGTGAAACTCATAAAGCACAGGGCGATGAATCCGGAAATGGTGGTCACGGAGCTACCAATGACACTAGTGAGGGTCTCCTGAATGGCCAGGGACATGGCCTGGCACTTATCGCCCCAGGTTTGGCGCTGCTCGTTATAGCTGTGCCAAAGGAAGATGGAATAGTCCATGGTCACCGCCAGCTGGAGCACGGCGGATAGAGCCTTGGTAATGTAAGAAATCTCCCCCAGGAAATAATTGGTACCCATGTTCAGCAGAATCATTGCTCCAATGGATGCCAGGAAAACAAAAGGAATCAGCCAACCATCCAGGAACAGCAGCATCGCTCCGCAGGCCAGCGCCACCGCAAGGCCAACATATACCGGCTCCTCCTGCTCACAAAGGTCTTTCAAATCAACCACCAGTGCCGTCATACCGGAGACGAAGCACTGCTCCCCGCAAATGCTCCGGATCTCTTTCACCGCATCCATGGTCACATCTTCCGACGTTCCGCTGTCAAAGAACACTGCCATCATCGTGGAGCAGTCCGTATTGAACTGCCGGTACAGTTCCTCCGGCAACAGCTCCATGGGGATGGACAAATCCGCCAGAGAATCGTACCACAGCACCGTATCCACATGATCGACCTGCTCCACCTTGGCTTTCAGCCGGGCAACGTCCTTATGCTCCATATTCTCAAAAATCAGGAATGTGAATGCTCCCTTGTTAAAATCCTCCAAGAGTTCATTCTGACCGATCACCGTCTCCATATCCTCTGGCAGGTAGGTCAACATATCGTAATTGACCCGGGTTGCTGCCATGCCGATGACGGACGGAATCATCAACAGCACTGTTAAAATCAAAATGGGCACACGGTACTTTACTACCGCTTTCGAAAAACGCATGAAAATTATCCTCCTTATATTCATTCAATAGCGCCCGCCGTTGTGGGGAATATTTTAGCCATTTAAGCATCCATTTTCCAGAGGCAAAAAAAGTCCCGTGTCCAAAATTTGGGCACGGGATATGATTTTGTGCAAAAAATTCAAACCTGATTTTGCAGCAGCGCAGCGATTTCGGATGCCAAATCCTTTTTCAGCAGGAAGATTCTCCTGATGGATTGGGTATAATCCTCCGTCATTCCCTGGTTTAGCCAATCGATGGTCAAACCGAAGCATACGCATTTATAAAAGTCTACGATCGTCTGCTTGTCCGCCGGGGGGATCTGTTCCTGCGCCAGGGCGGTATCCACATAGCTGCGGACAAAATACTGGCACACCATCATCAGATTCCGTTCGAAAGCATCCCGGTTGATGGAGCGGTAAATATGCATGATCGCTTTCCTGCGGTGGGATGCAAAAGCGGTAATGGCATCGTAGCACTCCACAATGGACGTAACGGATGGGTAGGCGCAGATGATCTCCTGCGCCTCCTCTTTCACGATTTCCTCGATCAGGGCGGGCAAATCCTGATAATGATAATAAAAGGAGTTGCGACTGATGCCGCATCTGTCAACGATGTCCTTCACGGTGATCTCGCTGAGGGGTTGCTCCTCCAGCATATGGATAAATGTTTCCTTAATGGCTCTGGCTGTGAAATTCGCCATTGGTTTACCGCTCCTCTATGGTGAATTATCCGTTTTTGTAAGCTTCCCGTTCATCCCCCAGGAAGAACACCGCAACCGTCCCGGGGCCGCAGTGGGAGGCAATGATGGTGCCGATGTCATAGATTTTGATTTCTTCGTGAATTTCCGGGAAATGCTCCCGGATGGCGCTTTGCAGCTCCAAGGCATCCGTCAGGCAGTTGGCATGACAGATGCAGCATTTGCCGGAATAGGATGCTCCATTTTCTGCGTGCTGCTCCATGGTCTGCACCGTGCGGGCAATGGCTCGCTTCTTCCCCCGCACCTTGTCATAGGCGATGATGTGACCGGTATCGTCCAGGCGCATAATCGGGCAAATATTCAGCACCGCACCCAGCATGGCGGCCGGGCCGGAAATCCGCCCGCTGCGGCGGAAATAGGTCAAGTCGGTGGAGAAAAACTGGTGATGGATCCTGCCCTTGTTCTGTTCCACCCAGATCCGGATTTCTTCCATAGAGCATCCCCGATCCCGCATATCCGCCGCCAGCTCCACCAGCAGGCCGTAGCCGGAGGAACTGCACAGGGAATCGATCACGATCAACTTGCGCTGGGGGTATTTCTCTCCCAGGGTCTGGGCTGCTCTCTGGGCATTGCGGACGGAGCCGGTCATGCCGGAACCGAACGCAATATGCAGCACGTCCCCCCGCTGTAGCAGAGGCTCGAAGAAGGACTCGTACTGAAATTCATTCAATTGGGAAGTGGTTGGCATCTTCCCCTCTTGCAGGAATCGGTAGAATCCCGGCAGCGCCTCCGGGTTGCGCCCCATATCGTCCGGGTATTCCACCCCATCCACCATGTAAGAATAAAACAGAACCGGGATGCCCCTCTTTGCTATCTGCTCATAGGGCATATCCACCGTCGATTCACAGGAAATAATAAAATCACAATTCATATTGTTCCCAAACTCCTTTTCGCCCCCGCTTCTCCGGGGCAGTCTTTCCGCAGATAAAATAGCCGCCCCAACGGGAAAAGTAAACACATGGATACGAGAACCCATTTTTTCTCTCATCGCTGGGTAGATTCTCCCACAAAAAGACTTTCTACCATGGGTAGAGTTGGCATTTTTAGCAATTTTTGCGGCAGAATCGGGGCATTTTTCCACATTCTTCAAAAGATGGAAAATATTATCCCCGTTATCCCCGCAAAACGCAATCGGCAAACATCGCCCCATGATAAAAGTTTTATCATACGGGGCAAAATGTAAGAATTGGGGTCAAATGGCGGCATTTGTCTCTTTTTGGAAACGGCTCAGCGCCTGCTCCATGCTGCCTTTGATCAATCTCGTAAGCTTCGCCACAATTTCCGTCGGCTCCGTGCGCATATCCTCTTTGATCCAATCCAGCATCAAACCCACGAATACATAGGAATACACCCGGGCAATGAAATCCTTGTCCTCCTGCGCCAGCTTTCTTTCGCCCTGCTCCGAGTTGATGATCTCCAGCACCAGCCGGTCAACCTGGGGGCTGAGGTATTTCTCCAGCTGCTCCTGATGCACACAGCGGTATACATTCATGACGAAAGGTTTGTTACTGCGCACCGCCTCGAAAATTTGCAGCAGCCCTTGCTGCCAGTTGTCGTAATGATGCTTCTCTTCCAGCGCTTTGCGAGCATCTTCCAGGCACACCCACTCCACCAAATCGTAGATATCCCGGAAATGATAGTAAAAGGTCATGCGGCTGATGCCGCAGTCATCGGCGATGTCGGTAATCGTTATTTTATTCAGGGGCTTTTTCAGCAGCTGATTCTTCAGCGACTGTTCCAGCGCCCGTTTCGTAACCTGAGACATAGCGGACTCCTCCCCTGCTAACCGTCAAATCGCTTCCTGCGCCCGGCTGGCAGTCAGCGCTTCCTCATAGAAATGGCACTTATATTCGATCGTTGCCATGGTCTTTTTCAATTGCTCCATTTGTTCCTGCACCGCCGCCCGGCGCTCTAAGAACATCTCGTACCTCTGCTGCAAGGTGGAATCCCCCTCCTGGAGCCAGCGGCAGAATTGGCGGATATCCCGAATGGGCATCCCCGTTGCTTTCAGGCATTCAATGATATTCAGCAGCCCCACATCCGATTCCGAAAACACCCGGTAGCCGGACTCCGCCCGCTGGACAAAGGGGAGCAGACCCTGCTTGTCGTAATAGCGGATGGTGCTGGGAGGCAGATGCATCATATCCGCCACTTCTTTAATCGAATACATAAAAATTCCTCCTGAAAAAGCTTGACATTAAACCCAGGTTTAATGATATAGTATCTTTGAAAGAAAAGCAAGCGTAAGGAGGAAATTTTGTGAATTCTACCAACGACATTGTGAACCCCATGGGGACGACCCCCATCCCCAAACTGATTTGGAAAAACTCCATCCCATTGATTTTTTCATTGCTTGCCCATGCGCTTTATAATTTCGTTGACAGCGTTTTTGTCTCCCATGTCTCCGAAGCGGCGCTGACCGCCCTGTCCATGGCCGCCCCGGTGCAATCGCTGATCGGCGCACTGGGCTGCGGCATTGCCGTGGGTTTAAACGCCGCCATTTCCAAGGCCATGGGCGAACAGGACGAGCAGAAAGTGCGTGCCACCGCCTCTGCCTCCCTCTGGCTTGCGATTTTTGCCTGGGTCATCGTGGCAATCATTGGCATTCTGGGGGTGGAACCCTACTTTGCCTGGCAAGCAGCGGGGAATGAGGAAATCGCTCGTGCCGGGGTCGCTTATCTTCGCATCTGCATGGTATTCTCCCTGGGTACTTTCGGCCAATGGGTATTTGACCGGTTCCTTATCGCAACGGGGAAATCCTCACTGTTTCTGATCACATTGTCCGTTGCCTCCGGGGTAAATCTGGTGCTGGATCCCATTTTCATCTTCGGCTGGCTGGGGCTGCCCGAAATGGGCACCAGCGGTGCCGCCATCGCCACGGTGATCGGCCAATTCTGCGGCGCCATTGCAGGAATCATTCTGAATGAAAAGAAAAATAAACAGATCGTCGCCCGGTTCCACCTGCGCATCCATTGGCAGAGCATCCGCAATATTCTCCGGGTGGGCATCCCCACCACCATTATGCAGAGCGCCGTGGCCATGACCGGTATCCTGATGAACACCATGCTTCAGGGCTTCTCCTCCACCGCCGTAGCCATCATGGGTATCTGCACCCGCATCCAGAGTCTTGCCACCCTGCCGCCCCACGGCATCAGCAATGCCCTCATCCCCATCATCGCATTCAACTATGGCGCCAAGAGCAAAGAACGCATCCGCCAGAGCATCCGCTGGGCGTATCTCTATTCTTTCGCCATGATGGGCGCCGTGCTCATTGGCATGGAGCTATTTGCGAAGCAAATTCTGCTGCTGTTTGATGCATCGGAGAATATGCTTGCCCTGGGGTTGCCTGCGGTGCGGATCCTTTCCGTGTGCTATTTCCTGTATGTTGTGGGGTACATCGGCTCCACCGTTTTCCAGTCCCTGGGAATGGGAAATTACAGTATGTACCTCACCCTGGTTCGCCAGGTTGGGCTGCCACTGGTACTGGTTTACGCTTTCGCCACTACCGGCGAACTCACCCTCGTCTGGTGCGCTTTCCTGCTGGCAGAGGTTCTGTCCATCCCCCTTACGCTTCTGCTCCTGAGAAAAGTCAACCGGAATGTGGTGGACAAACTCTAAAATTCCGTCGCTATGGATTGACATATTGCCGTAGCGTACTATAATATGGGGTGAATTCAATCTGCGCTTTACGCAAAAAGGAGAGAAATATGATGTGGTTTGTATTTGCGATTCTGTCCGCCGTATTTGCGGCGCTGACCTCCATCCTGGCAAAAATCGGCATTGACGGTGTGAACTCCAATTTGGCCACCGCCATACGAACCATGGTAGTGGTTGCGATGGCATGGGGAATGGTCTTCCTAACCAACGCCCAGAGCGGCCTGAGCGGAATCAGCCGGAAGAGCTGGCTCTTTCTCATCCTGTCCGGGCTGGCCACGGGCGCATCCTGGCTATGCTACTACCGGGCGCTGCAAATGGGCGAAGCATCCAAAGTCGTGCCCATTGACAAATTGAGCACCGTGCTCACCCTTATCCTGGCTTTCGTATTCCTGCATGAGAAATTCACTGCAAAATCGCTCCTGGGCTGCATCCTCATCGCCGCAGGGACACTGGTAATGGTTCTGTAAAATGCATACGCTTACGGCGCTGGAATTTCTTCCAGCGCCGCTTTGTTTTATTCCAGTGCACTACGCAGTTTTCTCAGCGCCCGTTTCTCGATGCGGGATACGTAGCTTCGGCTGATGCCCGTCAGATCGGCCACCTCCCGCTGGCGCAGGGGCGCTTCCCGTCCCAGGCCATAGCGCAGGACGATCACTTGACGTTCCTGCTCCGTCAGGCAACTGTCCACCGCCCGGCGCAGGAGTTCCACCGCCTCGTGATTCGCCACCTGCTCTGTTAAGTCCGTATCTTCACTCACAACATCCATCAGCGCCAATGGCGCACCATCCGCCCCGGTATCGATGTAATCCGACAGCGATACATCCTGGGCACTCTTCCGCCCAGAACGGAAATGCATCAGGATCTCATTTTCAATACATCTGGCTGCATAGGTCGCCAGGCGGGCACCCTTGGACGGGTCGAAAGTGGTTATCCCCTTGATGAGGCCGATGGTGCCGATGGAAATCAGATCCTCCTGGTCAGCGGTTTGGGCATAATATTTCTTCATAATATGGGCAACCAGACGGAGGTTCCGCTCCACCAGGATATTCCGTGCCTCCATATCTCCCTGCACCGCCAGAGCCAGATAATGGCGCTCCTCTTCCTCCGTCAGCGGCTTTGGGAAACTTCCCGTGGACAGCTGCAAAGAATACAGCATGCTGCTGAGTATCAGCCAAACACAAAGCTGCACATTTATCACCTCAGCATACTATATTCGCCAACCGTTGTCCATTTTTCTGTAATACTTAAAAGATTGAGCTGAAGCATTCGCTTCAGCTCAATGCAAATCTTATTTGGGTGCTGCTACAACTATTGGCAAAAAACTTTCACAAAGGTCACCTGAGCCAGGCCAAAATATTCTTAGCCAATCAGGGAGCTGCATGCTCAGTTAAAACAACATTGTCATTGTGCTGACTTGGATCGTACCGGCATCCTGGTCGATGGTAATCCCACCCGTTGCCAGATACATATGCCGGGAAGTCTTGCCTGCCAGTTCCAGGCGAACTGCCTGCATACGATCCTCATATTTCTTCTCGATATAAGTGTCGCGCCGTTCCTCATCGAACAGTGCGCCCGCCTTATATTCCTTTCCATCCAGCACAATGTTGAAGGACGGACTCATATGCGGATACCAGAAGCGATTCTCATACCATGCAGCGATATAGTAGCCATTCGCACCCAGTTCCCGGAACTGTGACGAATTGTAAAGGTTCACTTCGCTCTTAGAGGAATCGTAGGCGAGGATCAACATGTGATAAGGCTTTCACTGCTTCCTGCATATTGGCATACAGGATTGGCACACCGCCATCGCTCTTGCATTCTTCGATATAGTACTCTTTTGTAAAACCTTTGACCTGCTTCATCTGCTCACCTCCTGTTGCTTTGATGGTACATCTAAAGATGTATAAAGTCAAGGAGAAATTTCATCCCGCGTATGCACTGATTGTCAAGGTATGGGACTTCCACAGCACAGCAAGATTTCTGTCAGCAATTTATTCTCCAAGCACTTCCATCATCAGCCGCATCCCGACCTTCATGCCTTCCTCAAAGGCAGTCTTTTCCCAGGCGCAGCATACGCTTCCCTGCTTGTCCATGATCTTCTCCCACAGCGGGATATCTCCACCGTAGTCCTCCACCAAGATCTCCATGCCATCTAAACTACGCAGCCAGGACTCCAATTCTTTCTCTTTTTGCTTGGCATCCCGTCCGGCCTCCGTAGACCTTGGTGCTACAGAATTATTTTCCTTGTAATGCTCGTAAATAAGGTCCAGCAGATTTTCGACCGGAGGATAGTATTCCGGCTTTGTACTTTCCATGAAGTCCTTCAATATTTTTCTTATGTTCTCTATAACGCTACCGTCCTTTCCAACCGTGAGCAATCACATTCCGCTCCCTGGTTAGGATGGATATTAGCATCAGGTTTTGCACATAGCAACTTATATTTTTGATTAGTTTTAGCTAACCGCTACTTCTAAAAATAACCGTGCGAACTTCTGGAGTTCAGGTTGTTCACACGGCGTAGATTTTATTTCAGCTTCTCAAGGATCTCATCAGCACTCATGCCGCCAGCCAGCAGCTTCTTGACCACAGCCTCGGCTTCTGCCTTTTTTGCTTCTTCGGATGCCTTCTGATCCGCTTTGGCTTTCTTGGCCTCCAGCTTGGCTACTTCTTTCTCGGCGGACTTCAGTTCGGATTTCTTAGTTTTTAGGTCGGCTTTCTTTTCTTCGATATCCTTCTGGATTGCTTCAATTTCAGTAGTCAGGGTTGTGACGATGGCCTGCTTCTCTGCGATCTGGGATGCGATATCGGATTTGGGATGGTTCTTGCTTCCTTTGGTTCTGGGCATAGTGTGACAACCTTATTCCAGTGTTATAGTGATTTACAGGCTTTCCCATATCGTAATGACACCAAACCTTGCCACAGGTGTTTAACTTCGCAGCATAATGTTCGAGTCTCACATCACTTACCACTTAAATTGTACTCGCTGATATTATTTTTACTCCTTCGTTGCTTCCATAATTGAACGCTCGAAAGCTCTTAGTTTTCTTCTTTCTTCCATTGTATATTTTCTATGAAGTACTAGGTTCAGCGGCACAACCACTTTTCCATTCTTTCGACGAACAACTGTCACCAGAGTCGGTGTTGAAATGTCATTGTCATCTTCTGTTACCTTAGGTTGTCTTGTGTTCATAATCACGCTAGTATTCATTGGCTTCACCTCCCTCTAATCAATGTTTTTTTGTTTTTCCCGAAAAAGTCTTAGAATAAACCAATTGCAAGAAATCTTCAGGAATGCCCTTTAGATTTGGTTCAACTCTGTCCATCCAGTTTGAATCTAACGCATTCAGGAATATTGCATACTGCTGTGCCAGTGAAAATAACAATTGTGCTGACTTCTTATCAAACACCTCAGTATTTTCTTTCAAATTTTTGCAATCACAACATAAATATCCAAAATATCTAAACGAGCTATCCGGATTCTTCGTTCTAATGGCAACTACTGCAGCACAATTGTAATAGGAGTCAAAATCGACATGTTCATTCATATAGTTTTCACTATTCCTCGTTGCATTATTTACCACAAAGTGGTCACTATTCAGGCATTTTACAAAGTCGATATTACCATCAATCGTATATTCTACGTTTCCTACTTCTCTTTCTCCCTTTTCATATGTTTTCTTATCTCGAAAAGCAGTATATATTATTGTATCCTTTTTTTATTATTATGATTATATGGCTTATTGAACAGCTTTACTGTCGCTGCAACATTTATCGGCGTTCCTTTTATTTCAAGATATGTCTCTTCTATAGAAACTAACGCCGCCAACATATTGAGTGTATATCTTTTATAAAGCCCAAACAATCCTTCTGCGAACTCATTTAAAGCGTATGTTGCTTCCTTCTGAAGTATGGGATCATCCTTTATTGAACTATTCTGAAGAGTTTCCAGCACATGATACGAGTGCTCTGAAATGTTAGGAATTTGCGTATAAATTTCATTGTATAACTTACTCGCACTTTTTAGACTTGCACAAATTGTCCCCAGTTTTTCCAGAATTTTATTTATTTTCTCTTCATACTCTTTCTTTTGCATTTCTAAGTCATCACGGAGTTTGCTATTTTCCTCTTCCAGCTTATTATTAGTCAACTGAAGCTGTTCCTGATCACGCCCCAACTTATATTTTTCATGCAGTGACCAAAACCATGCAACTGCAACTATCGCTTCCGCAACAAGCAACCCCACAAAAATTGCAAAGAAGCCATTTTCTTCATTAGCAAAAGCAGACAATATGGATGCAGCTACTCCCAGTATACCGATAGTCCATCCCATCACGTCTACTAGACTTGGTTTACTTATTTTCATATCGTTTTTCCTCTTCTTCCTCACAATAGACATCCACTCAATACTTTTTCTAAAAAGTATCGTTTCGCTTTTTATTCCATATTCATGTTCCGCACGGCCTTACCGCATATCCCAGTATCTTTCAATATCACAAACTTTCTTACACACCTTTGCAATTCTATGATAATAATACAATTACACACGCCTTTGCATTCTTAGCCGTCAGTAGACGTTGCCTGCTGCTCGCCACGAAGAGGTGTGCAAAGTTTCGAGCAGCGTAGGCTGCACATCTTATGTACAGCCGTTAGATTTTATCCTACCATTGTGTTATCACAACACACTGGAGGTAAAAACAAATGAAAAGTAAATACGATTGGTTCGATGATAACTGGAATCCGGATGTCAAACTATCCACCATCATCCATGAGCTGCTGCTATCCCCTACCTACCGCTGGTCTATGCGAGTGACCGAGGTACACATCTACAAGGACGAAACTTCATGCGCACAGTGTCCTCGTTGCAAAGGCGGTATCGAATATGAGTATCAATTTTTCTGCGGTAGGTGTGGGCAACGCTTGGACTGGTTTGGGCTTGATGATGTACGGGAAGTATACATAGGGTGGAGCGGACCGAAGAATGAGGATGAAGAAGAGGATGAGATAGACTGAGAGCCACGGTCTCCCGTGGCCTCCATAGCGGGGTTGTTACCCCCAGTATATCACAGATCCGAGAACAAGTCAGCCTCGTACAGACCTTTTTCTAACATTTTCTTAAAGCTGTCCTTTACCGAAGCCACATCTTCGTGATAGGTCATGCCATACCAGGTGTCGTTCGACTTCTAGACTTTCACGGACATCTTACCTTCGTCCAACAGTTCACCGATGAAAGTCGGGATCAGGTAGGGACGAATGAGTTTGTGCCGGATTCCCAATTCAGCCAAAGCGACTTCAAACAGTGTTGGAGAAGCATCCTTGGCGCCTATCAGACGCTTTGTGAACTCCGGACCATTGTCTGTCTGAACACATTCAATCACGTATGGGAACTTTTCAACGCAGTGACGAATGAAAAGTGAGGAAGAATAACCGCCGTGTTCAGGAAAGGCTTCCAGATACAGGAAACGGCTGTACTCATCGATGAATGTGTACTGATACCATTGTGTTGGTTCTTGCTGCCCAACAATGCAGACTTTGGGAACAAATTTAACATCAATCTGTACACGCTGGCCGGGGTACGCCATCTGTTCATAGGGCTTAGGAGAATACTTTTTAGGATTCGGCAGCCTGGTTCCCATTGCATCCCGCTTCTTCAGGAACCTGTACAGGGCGGAAATGGAACGGGTGTACCCGCGCTGCTTGAGTTTCACCAAAAACAACGAGCCCTGCATGAGGATTTCTTCTTCGCATATTCAGAATCAGCTTTAATTCTTCCTGCGTGCGCTGATTCAGATGGCTGTGCGGGCGGTGTGAACGGTCTGCCAGCGATTGCAGTGTCCCATCGTATCTTTTCCGCTAGCGATAAACATACTGCCGGTTTGTTCCATATCGTATCGCTGCTTTTGTTACACCATTTTTCTCTGCATATCGAATTAGGGATTGCCTGTACAGCATAGTTTGTGTTATCTTATTCATAGCGAATAGGATTGCCACCTGTCTTTTCAGTTTTGTCTCGCAGCTCTACCGTACCACAGGTCTTTCCTATTCGCTACTCTTTTTATTCTTTGTTATACATGATTGTAACACCTACAACAAGTAATGTTGCGTTCATCTTTTTTCTCTTTTCTTACTTATAAAATATATTTTTTAGAATTGGTATTTGATACATAATCCAAGCTCCTGTAAAAGAACATATTACAAAAAGTATCCAAAACACAAATGTCGCAACTGGATAGAGTCCACCGAATGTTACCGGCGTGAATTTCACAAATTTATATATGAAGTTAATAAATACCGGGTGAATCAAATAAACTCCAAAACACAGTCTATCTATCTTCCAAAGAAGCTCCGTTTTTTCTGATTTAGCACCTATAAAAAGACAAAATACAGCAATCGAAAGCACTGCAATCATTGGAGAATTATATCCGAGCAATTCCTTACTTTTTGGGTAATAGCATACACTTCCAATCGCGACCACAGCAATTGCAAAGATGAGTACCCCCATGCAAAAGTTCTTTTTGTCTAAAAGCCGAGATTTAATAATTGTAATATATCTTCCTACTAATGCGTAGAAAATCGTGAATCCTGTAATAGGAATCTCAAAAGCAATTGTTGCACCTGAGACTTTATCAATCAGCTTTATAACGAAGCAGAAGATAAATATTACGCTTATTAGATAAAGAAATGTCTTCTCATCAGAATTATTCACAAATGCTTTTAACATCGGAAGAATCAAATACAATCCTATTAACGCATACAAATACCACAAATGACTCCAGCTGTTTCCATTTATCACATTTATGGTTGCCTGAAAAATACTTTTTTATACAATCTCCATATGTAATCTGTCGGATGGGGTCAAGCAACAGCGCACCCGTAATCATTAAAAAAACTGGAACAGCCCAATTCATCAAAAGATTGTTCGTTGTAAAGAACACCATTTGATTCTTCGTCAAAAAGAACTGCTCACTATTGTTTGAGAGTGTATTATTTGTATGTAAGAAAACCACAGCTAATGTTGCTGCAATTCTTAGAAGCGAAATATCTGCTTGCTTGCTTGCTTGCTTGCTTGCTTGCTTGCTAAATTATCCATTTCATCCTCCATCCTGTCAAGCATAATTGTGACATTATATTTCTTAAGGTTTTGCTGGTTTTAGAAGTAGTTTTCAAAAATTATTTCTGATCTTTTTCAGAGCACCCTTCAGAGAGTAAAAAAGCTCTCTGACTGATTCCCAGCTCTTCAGAAACTTCTTCCCAGTTCATGCTTTTTAATAGTATCGTAAGGTTATTCTGATATTTCCTTAAAACAACACTTTATAGAGGTCATATCGTTCTTCCGTCTCGCACCAGTCTATGTTTTAGGCCATCTACAAGTTTCAATACTTTATCTCTATAAAAAATCAAGTTAATAGTTATCATCATAACAAGCCATACAATGGCCACTTCGATTGCATTGATCACCCACCCTAAATAGCTTACTTTCATCATCGAAAACATCCGACTTACATTAGCGCATAGCACAACAGTAACAACATCAACCGCTATCTGCTTTAAAAAACTAGAAAATGGCCAATGAATAAGATGTTTTGAATCATACCATGCCATCCAAACCGTTTGGTATCCCATGGCAAGAAGTGTGCCTACAGCAACTCCTATCAATCCCCACGCCTTGACAGCAAGAACCGACACAATAATGTTAATAGCGGCCGCAATTATGTAATTATTCTGCGTTTGCTTATAGTGACCTGCCGCTAATATCATAATATTATATGGAAGCCGCAGACAATGTCCAGCATTCGCTGCAACAATCAACGCAGCAAACAGTGGTTGAATATAATTTGCATCATCAATGCCAAGCGTGTACACTCTTACAAACGGAACAATAAGAACTGCTGTAACGCCAAATACAAAAGTGGTTCCTGTATGGATAGCCCATTCAGTCCACGAAAATGTAATCTTTAATGTATCTAGTTCTTGCTTTGCCCACAACTCTCCAATCAATGAGGTAATCCCATTCGTCATTGACATAAATAATTGTTTGACGCCTTTAACTACAAGAAAATAGACCGAATAAATTGAAACGTCAGACAGACTCGCAAGTAATGTCAAAACTATCGTATCTGTTCCATCTAAAACAACTGCTGCAATATGTTGTGCTATGCCATTCCATTTTTGCGGAATAGGTTCTTTTGTATAGCTTATTTTCCTATCAATAGCATAGTGATTTTTTACATACAAATGAACAAGGAAAGGTTGCAATAGAAATATTAATGATGTTGTAAGCTTTACGATTTGAATATTACATCCCATCAGTATCAAAATGAAGCATGCTGCGGTATTGCAAATTACAGCAACAGTTTGAACAATATATTGAACATACCCCCTCTGATCTGCCACAAGCAAAAGTCTATTTACTATTCCAAGGAAATACTGAGCAAACGAACTAATCGAGATTGCAACAATCAAAGTAGCTGTATAAACAAATCCGAACTGTCTTCCCGCAAAAAAAGGGTAGACCACAACAAGAACTGTCACATAAATCAGTAATATTTGCCCAATTCGAGTAAAGAATTTATTGGCTGATGCAATTATCTTACTGACATCTTCGCTTCGCTTTTCTGCCAGTGGTTTATACAATGCAGACTGTACAACGGCACCCACTCCCAGTTCCAGAAAAGAGATTATCCCCAGAAATTGCGATATTGAGTTTACTAAACCATTAACCTCTGAGCCGAATGCATTTAATATCAGCCTCGGCAAAATAAACCCACATATTATCGTCGTTATCTGATATAGTAATGATGATACCGTATTATATAGCAATCGTTTCTCTCTCATATTACCGTCCTTTATTAGCTAGCATTTTTAGCTAATCTCATCTAAAATTAGGATCATACAATCTGTCATAACATTGAATCAATTTACATACAATTTAATGCTGTTTCTCGGCTCTCATAGCTCTAATTATTCTATTTTATCTGCTTAGGTAGTATTATCCAATCTCCAAGTTTTTCATCCCATTCAGGTGGGTTAAAGCCTTCAAATCCACTTGCCGGATAGAATGTCATTTCGCCAAAATATACTTTATTCTTATGTTCGTAAAAATCAATCCTTACAAATGGAATTTTTTCAGCCAACTTCGTTGCCAGTTCCTTCATCAAATCATACTGATATGGGCACTTGATTTCATGATCTGTGTTACCATGAGCCGGTCTTTGAAGTTCTAAATGATTCCAGTTTTCATCATAGAAATCCTCTTTTAGTCCGTTTGTTGTGAAGCGATTGCTACATACAAGTGTCATCCGTGGCTTTCCATTAAAGCAAAATATCTTATAATCCTGAAGATTATCGTCAATAAACTGTTCTGCAATTATCCTATGTTTCACATTTCTATAAGGCCATTCGCGTCCATTAAAATAATAGTCTTTATGTAAATTCTCAGTTAGTTTCTTGCGTGCTTTTTCAAAATCAAAATTCGTCTTGTCTTTACAAATCACCACTCCCCCACTATCATGCGTACATTTTAATACAAAAGTTTGGGGCAGTGTAGAGAAATCTATTTCATCAAACTTATTCCAAACTCCCAAAGTAGGTATTATGTACTTTTCTCCTATTATGTTTGCTACATATTCTTTGACAGCATATTTATCTACCATAGTAGTATAAATCATTTTTCTATCATTGAGTTTTAACCACTGCAGTTTTTCATTAAAGGTCTTTGGTTCTTTCAGATTCAATTTCTTTCCAAAAGAGCTATAATATGCACTTCTCAAAAAAACAGAATCTGGAATAATAATTCCTAGCCCTTTATTTTGAAGAGCTATCGGAATTAGCCAAGGTTGCTTTATATACCGATTCAACTTCATGACATTCACCTATATTCAATCCCATTATACAGTCATACAATCCGCAGTCACAACATTTTGTTTTTATAAGATGTTAATATCCGTTATGACTTTTTTATTCAAAACAAATCGCCTTTATGTGCAACAATTCGAAATTTAGGATTATGATACTCATCATTTCCCAGATTTCCAATATCATCTATGCTATATCCATTTTTCCACAATACATACGGTAAAGATATTTGATCTCGCCCGCCTCCCGTTATACAAAATTCCTTCCACCATTCATCCATGATTTTTCTTGCATTTTCATTATGCAAATCCACAACTATGATTGTAGCCTCCAATAATCCGAACTCCTCTGGAAATCCTTCATTATGGTACTTTTCGGTTTGTCTCCTTATGGCAGAAATATTTCCTCGATGATTATACTCGCACCACAAAGCATTTTTATAAGCACAGTTCATGGTAGCATGTCTATGCATCGCAATACCTGACTTCGAATTTTTTGCTACTGCAAACAATGAAGAAGTATCTGATATCAATTGAACATTGCCATCAATATATATAGAAAAATTATATTCGTGGAACAATTCGAATGGATGAAATTTATAAAATCTGTTCGCGCTATTGTTTTGAGGCGAGACAGCGACTTTATCTATCATCCTTGTCTTCCATATATTTGTTTTTTCCAAATCATCCGAACTACTGTTTGTGAATAAAATATAATCCAAACATGGATCAATATACACCGGATTTTTAGGTACATCATAGCCGTCTGTGATACATGTATATGCAACCCCTGTCAAACCTTCTGGTGCTGGGTCAGCATATTTAACATTCTCAGGCATTATATAGTTTGAGATACTATCAACTTTCTTTTTGGTTTCTTTATTTCTAAGATATTGTAATGCAAACGAAAATATATGTCTTTGAAACGCTTTTTTGAATCTCTCTAGCCTCTGTCCATTTCGATATGTGCTACTTTCTGTAAGATAAATTCTTTCCAGGTTTAAGTTTTCTAATGCTTTTAATACGGCTTTATCATACATCAGATTCACCTACCTTCTCTTTTTTAAACCATAGTCTTAATATAAGGAAAGAAAGCCAATATTGTTCAAGGACGAATTCCCAACGCACAAATGACTTCACAATGCATTGAATCAACAATAAATAAAAAGCTAAATATTCCATTCTCTTTGTTTTTGCTTTTTTATAAGCTTTTTCTACTATATAGCCAAAAATTAGAGTTCCTGCAAAGACTCCAATTTCTCTAAAGTCAAGATAAAAAGCAAAAAACATACTTACATAGGCGTTATATTTTTGTCCAGGGAATATATAAACAAATGAATCAACCAAATTATAATTATAAAGAGTTGCCGTCGTATATGCTGGCAAAGAAATGCCCACGCGTTTAAGGACTCTCGTTACAAAGCCCATAAATCCTAATACATATGAATTACCAAAAGAGTACGCGTTTGCAGCGTCTATTCTCTTTGCCCAAAAATCAAGCAGAGGTATTGGAATTGAAAAATAGCCATAAATCGATTGTGCATATGAAAAAGTTTCGTTCTCCCACCTATAAACAGATAAATAAACCAAAATCAAACAGATTCCCGCAATGCCTAATAGGACAACTCTTTTAATTTTTTTCTTTGTTCTACGATCAATATTTTTTCCAATAATAAAATAGCATAGAATAACATCTGCAATAATATACAACAAAGCAAATCTGCCAAATTTTGAAAAAGTGTAAAGTCCCGCAACAGCCAAAGCCATCGTTGCTAACGGCGTCATCTTACCTTTACCTGTGATTTCAATAGCAAATATAGGTATTGCCGCTCTCATTACTGGCTGGGCTATATATAATTCCAATTGTTTTATTAGCGTTGAGCCAAAGATTGCAGTTAATGCCATTCCGCTTACTGTAGTCGTTCCGGTTTCTCTATAGGATTCTCGGATTGTTGCCGTATCAAAACCAGCAAGAAGCAACCCTAAAACCTGTATGGACATCATTAAATAAATCGCTATCGCGGCCCAAAGAAATGCCATTATAGTTTTTGTATTATACTGGTATAAACATTTATTACTGATTCCGATTGCAGGAACTTCATACCGCGAAATTACTTTTGTTTTTTTTGCAAGCATATATCCGCAAAAGAAGCCAATGTTTCCAAGTAGCACAATTAAGAACACATTTTCAGAATAGTCATACATTCCAAAAAGTTTCAACTCTGCTAAGAAACAAATCATGCACCACATGCCACAAAATATAGTCAGTGGATTAGACCAACTTTTTTCGGATATGGCACTAAGAAGTACCATTAATGCAATAAAAAAAATCGCTATTACTGATTGCATATTTCCTCACAGTGTACTAGATTTCATTTATAAATTTCATCCTATAACATCGCCCTTGCGGTTAACCTCTGCTTTATGTTGGTAGCCCTTCAATCTATTGTTTATACTCACGATTTTTCTACACACAAAAGGAGGAACTAAGAAAAATGGATATAACTGCACCCAAACCTTCGGATACATCCATGTACATTGGAACACATTTTTTATTGATGACTTATGTAATCCTGCGGCTCGTTCCTTAATTATTGTTCGTTTAAAGATAAAACATATTCTCCAAACAAATAATTCATCTAACTGTTTTTTGTTGTATCCGTGTTTTACCGCAAATTCCAACATTTCTTTATAGGTGATTCCATCCACCCTTCCCGAATCGAAGTTGGATATTATGCTATAAATGCCTGCTCCAATACACGGAACACTAATCACTCCGAGATTTCTGTTTCCATAGTCAGAACAAAGGATGTGTATATAGCTTTGCAACCAATTTGTCTTTTTAAACTGATCGCAATTGCCGATACTCCTAAAAGCATCAGTCAAGCAAATAAAGCAAGATAGAAATCCCCACATGCGCCCTGCATAATTCATAAATCGGACTTTATCTGTGGTAACGAACATGGAATCATCATATATTGTTCCCGAATAGAATTCACATTCTAATTCATTTTTGTATGTTTCGTGAAAACCTTTTGCATTTAAATAAACCAGCGACATACTCTCATTATTGTTCAAGAATGACAATATGAGCGAGAGTTTATTTTCCATTAGAATATCATCGTCAGACAGAAGCAATGTATATTTTCCTTCTGCCAGTTTCAAGCATTGAAGAAAATTAGAATCAGGTCCAATATTTCTATCATTACGAATATATTTAATCATCGGATATGCAGAACGATAACTCTCAACAACTGATTTTGTATTATCTGTTGATGCATTATCGGAAATTAGCACTTGGACTCGTGCATCACATTGCGGCAATAACACATCTAACATCTTTGAAATTGTTTTGCTGCCGTTATAGGTCGGGATAGAAATCGTCAATAAATATTTATCTTTCACCTATATCACTCCATCTTATTACAGTATTCTTACATTATATACTACAATTATCGTAAACTGCTTTAGTTATCACTGATTTAGATGCTACAAATACATCAAAAATCACTCGTTTTTCCACCATAATTGTGGTCTAATGTTGTTGTAAACAATATTTGCCATACCACATAGCAACTTTTGTGGAATAAGATGCCATAATTTATATCGAACAATCTGTTTTCTCGACCTATTATCACTACCTAGCATCGGCCACGGTGTCTTTTTCTTATAATCGCAATACTTATTTGTAAGCGGATGATCACAGCCCTCTATCCACGGACGGCTTAACATATAAAAATTCCTTGTAAAATGTATAATTGCCGGTTTTTCCTTTGCCTCTAAAACTTCTTGATATGTGTAAAAAGATGTCGGTTTTCTCCAACGCAACAAATTCTCATAATCGAAGGCATAAAAAAGCGTATATGTATTATATTTCGGGTGTAATTTTGCTATCTTTCCTCGACAGCAGTAATTCATTAATGTCTGTTCAAAGAAAAATACATTTCCATTTTTTGTTTGAATAACATTTTTAATTCTATCTTCTACCTTCTGCGCTCTCCATTTTTTCAAATCAACAAGAAATACACCCGCATTGCAGTAAATTTGATTATTCGATAACCCGAACTGGTTAGAATAAGCTTTCAGATTCATACAATCTGCAACACCTGCCAGAATATTATCACCCATATCCATATTCCACAATTCTGATAAATCATCAAGAACAAGTGTATCACTATCCAAACACAATACACGTTCAACCGATTGTGGGAGCAATTGACCAATGCACATCCTCACACAAGAGTGTCCCATTTGGTATTTGTCCTTAAATGGATACTGAAATATTTCGCACGGATCAGGGGCCTGGATAAAATCAATTTCTCGATGATATCTCGATATCAACGTTATAAGCTGTTTTTTTGTTTCATTTTTAATTCCATCGTCCACTAAATAAAAATGAATTGAATTGCACGACTTATTATTCTCCATCAACGATACCATTGATGTCGCCGCTACATTTGCGAACAAATCGCTCGAAAAATAGAATACATTCACAAAAAATTCTCCTGTTCAATGATGCGTCTAATACCCTCTCTAAAGGATGTTACACTTTTCCATCCCGTATCTTGTTCAAGCTGCGTTACGTCCGCTTGCAAGTGCATAACTTGTTTTTCCCCATACGGAATCGCACCAAGCGCAATTTCCGCTTTTTTGTTTACAGAATTTTTTATATCTTTTATATATTCTGCAAGCGGTTGAGCGTTTCCGCTACCTAGAACATATACCCTACCATCATATCCCTTTTCCCCAAGAAGGCGAAACGCATTTGCTGCATCTCCGCTGTATAGGTAATCCCAGAGTTGTTCTCCTTTTGTAAATTCGGGCACCTCGCCATTTTTCAATTTAAGAATGGTAGACATAACCATGCTCTGTGCTCCATCATTAGGACCGTATACACTCAAAATCCGCACCCAGATATGTTCCATGCCCAGTTGATGTGCATATTCGCGCGTCATTTGACCTGCGCACAACTTTCCGATACCATAACCCATCTCCGGAAATGTGGGTGTATCCGGTCTTAAAAGACCTTCGACTCGACCATATTCAGCTTGACTTCCTGCACCAATGAATAGTTGGCAACCAAACCGTTTTGCCGCTGCCACGGCATCCAGCGCATAACGGACATTTTGGTTTTGCAGGTACATGTCATTTCTAGCAGTTCCAGTAGTTCCAGCCCACGCAAAATGATAAAACACATCATAGTTCTTCCCAGTATCATTTTGCACTGTCTCTAATTCATTCAGCGCACAATACTTTATTGTGACAAGTTCATGCAGAGGGATTTGAACATTTCGTTTCGATCCTTCCCGACAAAATACTAGAACTTCAATATTATGCGAGATTAATTCCTTTATTAAGGCCGTTCCCACTGCGCCAGTTGCACCTGTTATAATTGCACGTTTCATAGCTTTCCTCATACTTCCGGAATCATTGGGATAAACATCTGCGCCGCCAGTTCCTCACGCGGCAGGAACGGTGCCAGATCTTCCAGCGGGGGGCTGACCAGTGTGCCGTCCGGCAGGCGTTTGGTGCTACTCTTCGGCTCCCAAACCTGCTTTGTATCGGTGAAAATCTCGCAGAACATCGGCCCGTCCAGTGCAAGCACTTCATCCACAATCTGCTTCATCTCGGCGTTGCTGTGCGCACTATAATACGGGTAGCCGAACGCCTTGGCAACCTTTTCAAACTCTGGGAAAGACAGGTCCCCGCTCTCCGGGCCGATACCAACCTTGCAGTGTTCTTTGAAGAGGTTGTTCTGCGTCAGGCGAATGGAGTGGTAGCCGTTATTGTTGATCAAGAAAATCTTAATTGGCAGGCGGTTTGTCAGAATGGTCTGTAATTCCTGCAGGTTCATCATAATAGAACCATCGCCTTCCAAACAGATCGTGGTCCGGCGGCCGCCGCCGATGCAAGTGCCGATAGCGGCCGGCAGACCATATCCCATGCTGGCAACAGCGCTGTTATTGGCCATGCGGCTGCCTTTCTGGATGACATACGCCTGATTGCCTACCACACAGCAAGCGCCGTTGGACACCGCTGTCAGGCTGTTTTCCGGCAGATGGCTGCTCAGGTAGCGGACAAACGCATAGACATTGGCTGTCTCACCATTTTCCTCCCACTGGCGGGGCAGAACCGCAGGGTACTCTTTTTTCCAGCGCTGGCAGGTTGCAAGCCACTCGTCGCCCGCATTCACGGGGGCAACGGCCGCTTTGTCCAGCTTTGTCAAAAAGTCCTTTGCATCGGCCCAAACCGGCATTTCAACGTGCAGGGTGGGCTTTTTCAGCTCCGCCTGATCGATGTCCACCATAATAACTTCCGCAGCGCGGGCCCAAGTTTTCCAGTTATAGCCCACCTGACGGATGGAGATACGGGTACCCACCGCAAGAATCAGGTCTGCATTCTGGATGGCCCAGTTGCCGGGCCGGTCTCCCATGTTGCCCGCGCGCCCGCAGTACAGCGGGTTGTCATCTTCAATCAGGTCCGCCGCATTCCAGTAGGTGACAATCGGAATATTCAGCTTTTCAGCCACCGCGCGGAACGCCGCATAACCGCCGGACAGGCGGATTCCGTAGCCCGCATGGAAAACCGGCCGTTTGGCGTTCTTGATTTTCTCAAGAACGGTTTGAATCGTCGCATCATCCACCGGCGGTGGCAACTGTGCATCATCTTCTGCCGGGTCATAGCCGCGCAGATCATCCGTTTCAATATAACTGCCCTGATAGTTGACCGGAATATCCAGCCAAACCGGGCCGGGGCGCCCGGTGGTTGCCAGATGCCACGCCTTTTCCAGCAGATAGCGGATATCCGCGGGGTTTTCCAGCATGGCGGCAAACTTGGTCATATACTGCACAGACTTGGTGATGTCGTATTCCTGATCACCCATAGCGCGGAGCGGCGTACCGGTGTACTGCAGTGCGTACCGCGCCGTGGTATCATAGCGGACCTGCCCCGAAACAATAAACATCGGGATAGAATCCAGCCAGCCACCCAGAACACCCGTCAGCGCATTGGTGCCGCCGGGGCCGGTTGTGACGCATACTGCGGCGATTTTATTTTCCAGACGTGCATAAGCCTCCGCCGCAATAGCGCAAGCCTGCTCATGGTGATTATAGGTAACGTGCAGCCGTGGATTATGGCCCAGCGCATCATTCAGGTGCATTGCTCCACCGCCCACAACGGAGAACACATCTGTTACACCATGCGCCGCCAGAAAATCTGCTACATAGTCAGCCAAACGCTGTTTCATTTAATCGTCCTCCTCAACCGTCTTACTGATTAACTGCCTCAATAATTGTTTTTGCCATATAGTCAATCATTTCATCGGTCATACCGGGGTAAACGCCAACCCAGAAGGTGTTGTTCATAATAAAATCAGTATTGGTCAGCTCACCCACCACACGATATGCATCCGTACCACGCATCTGATCGAAGCAGGGGTGTTTGATCAAATTGCCGCTGAACAGCAGACGGGTCTGCACATTGTGACTTTCAACATAGCGGGTCACAGCGTTACGATCCAGTCCACTTTCCGGCTTGACGGAAATCAGGAAGCCAAACCAGGACGGACGGCTGTTTGCAGCAGGTTCCGGCAGAATCAGCTTATCAGAAACCGGTTCCAACGCGGCGCGCAGACGGTCCCAGTTATGGCGGCGGTGTTCAATAAAGGACGGAAATTTCTTAAGCTGTTCACATCCAATCGCCGCCTGCATATCGGTCACTTTCAGGTTGTAGCCAAAGTGGCTGTATACATACTTATGGTCATAACCCTTCGGCAGCTCACCAAACTGACCGTCAAAGCGATGGCCGCAGAAGTTATCCTGACCGGAGGGGCAGATGCAGTCGCGGCCCCAGTCGCGGTAAGACAGAATCAAGCGGTTCAGCTGCGAATTGTTGGTGTAGACGCAGCCGCCCTCCCCCATCGTCATGTGGTGCGGCGGATAGAAGCTAGAAGTGCCGATATCGCCCCATGTGCCGGTGAACTTGGTTTCCCCATTGATGGTATACTGGGTGCCCAGTGCATCGCAGTTATCCTCGACCAGCCACAGATTATGTGCATCGCAGAAAGCCTTTACCGCAGACAAATCAAACGGGTTGCCCAGCGTGTGCGCAATCATGACTGCCTTTGTTTTCGGGGAAAGTGCAGCTTCCAGCTTGGTCACATCAATGTTGTACTGTGGAACCGTCACATCCACAAATACCGGCACAGCGCCATACTGGATAGCAGGAGTAACAGTTGTGGGAAAACCGCAGGCAACCGTAATGATTTCATCGCCCTTCTTAATCTGACGTTCACCCAGTTCAGGGGCTGTTAAAGTCATAAAGGCGATCAGGTTTGCAGAGGAACCACTATTCACCAGATGCGCAAACTTCACGCCGATCCACTTTGCGAACTCTTTTTCAAACTGATCCGCAAAGCGGCCAGTAGTCAACCAGAAATCCAGCGTTGCATCAGTCAGTGCACACATTTCCTTTTCATCAAAGACGCGCGCTGCATAGGTGATTCTGTCACCCTCCTGATACGGGGTCTTTTTTTCCTTAAAATCATGGTAGTATTCTGCTACCATCGCTTTGATCTGTTCGCGGGCTTCTGTCTCATTCTTCCAAATAGTCATTATTTACCTCCAAAAGTTTCTTTTTTATAATATTCCAGTCTTTACGATAGCAGTTCTGAGCTTGCAATAGGTTATCTGGCAAATCGTCAAACCATCGCAATGAACCAACTTTTCCTTGAAGTGCTCTTTCATTTGGAATAGAATATTCCTTTATCACCTTGCATTTATAAGCAAGCGTAATAAAATGAGATCGTTCATGTTGATCTTCTATTCCTTCACGATAATTTCTCGAAAAGATTTCATAAACCTTGATTGGTTCAGATTCCGCAATCACCTTTGCTCCAATCTCAGATAATGCCGTTTTTTGCAACCGGTCAGCAGTTGTTTCCATCAGCCGAATACAACCACCTGGTATATGCCAGCCCGTTCCGCAATGTGGGTCATCTCTCCAAGAAAGCAATATTTCATGCTTCTCATTTGTAATTAACAAATCCACATTTACAACCGGCATCAAAGTAGATGCAAACTGAAAGCATTCTGTTCCCAATCCTTTTTCCGGGAATATCTGTTCATGATTCATTTCTTCCTTGAAAAAATGAATCGCTTGAGTAATACTCATACCTTTTCAGAACACAAAAAAGTTTTAATTTCTTTATCCATGCAAGCCCGGATATCTCCACCTTCTACCCAGCACTTACTCCATTCAACCACCATTTCAATGGCAGTGTCGAGATTCCAATGCGGCTTCCATCCAAAGGTAGTCTTCAGCTTTGAACAATCAAGCTTCAGGAAATTGGCCTCGTGGGGGCCACCATCATAGCGATTGATCCACTTCATGCCATCGCCCCACTTGCTCACGAACAGGTCAACCAAGGCTCCCGTCTGGAAACAGTCAACATCATCTGGACCAACATTATAGCACCCTGCGTATTTGATATCCTGATACTGCATTGCGACAATCATCAGATAAGCATACAGAGGTTCCAATACATGCTGGTATGGACGAGTTGAGAACGGATTTCTTACTACAATATCTTCATGCTTGATTGCGGCACGAATGCAGTCCGGAATAATACGGTCATTCGCGAAGTCACCGCCGCCAATCACATTGCCCGCACGAGCTGTGGAGATAGCAACACGATTATCGGAAAAGAAGCTATTCTTGTAGGAATGCGTCACCAATTCCGAGCAAGATTTGGAGTTAGAGTATGGGTCATATCCATCCAGTTCTTCATTTTCCCGGTAACCCCATGCCCACTCCTTATTCAGATAGACCTTGTCTGTAGTCACATTCAGGAAAGACTTTACGCACTTACTGGTTCGGACACATTCCAGAATATTGACCGTCCCCATTACATTCGTTTCGTATGTATAAGCAGGGTCTTTGTAGCTATCGCGGACAATAGGCTGCGCTGCCAAATGAAGCACGATTTCAGGCTGCGCCTCCTCAAAAGCTGCCTTCAATGCTTTATAGTCACGAATGTCGCCAATCACAGAATGAACATCCTGCTCGATATTGGCAATTTTAAATAACGAAGGCTCTGTTGGAGGATTGAGTGAATAGCCGGTCACAATCGCTCCGGCATTTGCAAGAAGCTTACACAGCCAAGAGCCCTTGAATCCCGTATGTCCCGTTACGAATACTTTTTTCCCTTTATAAAAGCTCAAATCAAAACTCATTATTCTTCCCACACTTTCCAAGGAGTTCTATCTGCAGCCCACAATGCTTCTAGTTTGTCCTTTTCACGCTTTGTATCCATGCACTGCCAGAATCCATCATGATAGAAACTCTTCAGTTCGCCTGATTTTGCAAGATTTCTCATCGGTTCCTGTTCAAAAACGGTCCAGTCGCCTTCCAAATAGTTAAAAACTTCCGGATTGCATACCATAAAGCCGCCATTGATTAAAGATCCATCTTCATTATCTTTTTCCCGGAAAGCCGTAATCGTATCATTAGCATCAATATTCAACACGCCCTTCTGCTGTGCCAAGCTAACAGAAGTCAATGTCACACATTTACCATGGCTCTTGTGGAACTCGATCAGCTTTCCGATGTCAACATCTGACACTGCATCACCATAGGTCAGACAGAACGGCTCATTACCAACAAATTTCTGAATACGCTTCACGCGACCACCCGTCATAGTATTTAATCCCGTGTCAACAATAGTTACTTTCCACGGTTCCGCATGTTGATCGTGAACAATCATTTTATTACCTTGCGTAAAGTCAAAAGTAATATCCGAAGTGTGTAGGAAATAATCTGCAAACCATTCTTTTATCACATGCTGCTTATATCCAGCGCAGATAACAAATTCGTTGATTCCATAGTGCGAATAGGTTTTCATAATATGCCACAGAATCGGCATGCCTCCGATTTCAATCATCGGCTTCGGCTTGAATTCAGACTCCTCTGAAATTCTTGTGCCAAAGCCTCCTGCTAAAATAACTGCTTTCATACACTAGTTCCTCCATAGGTTTTCTTTTTATGTTTAGTCACACTGGAAAATATCGCGTGTATAAACCTTTTCTTTCACATCATCCAGACACTTGTCGTAACGGTTCGCAATAATTGCCTGACTCTGCTTCTTAAACTCGTCCAAATCATTCACTACCACAGAGCCAAAGAATTTCTCGCCATCTTTTAGAGTCGGCTCGTAGATGATGACTGTAGCTCCCTTGGCCTTGATCCGCTTCATGATGC
>CAZTYB010000010.1:0-34680 GCA_964617595.1 uncultured Oscillospiraceae bacterium
AACATCCGGCAGCGCCAACGGGCACACATGGAAAGCTGCAACCTGCACTTCACCCCAAACCTGCACCCTTTGCGGAACAACTTTCGGTAGCGCTAACGGACATAAGTGGAAAGATGCCACTTGTACTTCCCCGAAAACCTGCTCTGTTTGCGGTGTAAGCTCAGGAACCGCCAAAGGACACACGTGGAAAGCTGCAACCTCCACTTCCCCCAAAACCTGTACCAGGTGCGGTACAACGGAGGGCACAGCCCTTTCAAAAAGCGCAAGTCAGTCCATCCCCGCTGTGGGCATCATTGAGGCCGGGAACTATCACACAGTCTATTTGAACCCCAATGGAACGGTTAGCGCTGTAGGCAGCAGCAGTCCCAGCAAATACGCCAACAAAGGAAGTCGCTTGGATGTCTCCGACTGGAGAGACATTGTAGCCATTAGTGCTTCCAGCCACACGGTGGGACTGAAGTCCGATGGAACTGTCGTTGCCTGCGGCGTGAACCGATATGGGCAGTGCGACCTGTCCTGGTGGAGCGATATTGTAGCCATCAGTGCCAGTGATGAGCATACGGTTGGTTTGCGCAGTGATGGAACGGTTGTAGCAACGGGCAACAACGACCATGGACAATGCAATGTTTCCAACTGGAGGAACATCAAAGCAATCGCAACCTCTCAAAAAACGACATATGGTCTGAAATCCGACGGAACCATCATCTCCGCCGGGGAGAAGAACTATGGCTACACATGGAAGAATATTGTGGCCATTGCCGGAGGCACTTACGATCTGGTAGGGCTAAAAAGTGATGGAACCGTAGTGTCCACAGGAAGCAGTGACACCTGGAACAGCAGTACCATCTCCAGTTGGCGAAATATTGTCGCCATCAGCGCCAGTAGCTCCCATATCGTTGGATTAAAATCTGACGGAACCGTAGTTGCAGACGGTTCCTCAGATGAATCCGGTCCATGCGACGTAGAAAATTGGAGAAACATCGTACAGGTCAGTGCAGGGATGTACTTTACCGTTGGGCTAAAATCTGACGGTACAATCGTTAGCGTTGGACGTAATAACTTTGGTCAACGGGATATCGGATAGCTTGCGTTCCCATTTACGCAATGCAAATTCCGACTGACTTACGCAAAGCGCCCTCATTTTAATTTGCCGGGAATCATGATCGTTTCATGATTCCCGGCGATGTTTTTTATTTTACACTCAGGGTGGGAGAATTCTCTTTTTTGTCCGCTTCGTCATAGGTTCTCTCGCTGAGGATGTAACGGGGGCGGGCTTTGGTTTCCAGATAGATTTTGCCGATGTATTCCCCGATGACCCCCAGGGACAGCAGCTGGATCCCCCCCAGGAAGCATAGAATGCAGGTGGTGCTCGCCCAACCGGAGACGGTGCCGCCGATCATACTCTCGATCACCGCCCAGAGGATGCCCAGGAAACTCAGCGCCGCCACAAACAGCCCCAGTCCCGTGATCAGCCGGATGGGCTTGACGGAGAGGCTGGTAATGCCGTCAAAGGCAAGCATGAGCATTTTCTTCAGCGGATAGTGGCTCTCCCCCGCCAGGCGCTCCGCCCGGGCATAGTAGACACTGGTGCTCTTGAAGCCCACCAGGGGCACCATCCCCCGGAGGAAGATATTCACTTCCTTAAATTTGGCCAATTCCTGTAACGCACGGCTGGAAATCAGGCGGTAGTCCGCATGATTGAATACTACCTCCGCCCCCATCCAGTTCATCAGGCGGTAGAAGCTCTCCGCCGTGAAGCGCTTGAAGAAAGTATCGGTATCCCGCTTGCTGCGCACACCGTAGACGATTTCGCATCCGTCATCGTAGGCCGCCACCATCTCGTCCATGGCATTGATATCGTCCTGACCGTCGCAGTCGATGGAGATGGTGATGTCGCACCGATCCTTTGCCTCCATCAGTCCGGCCATAACGGCATTCTGATGCCCACGGTTGCGGCTCTGGCTGATGCCCAGATAGTGCTCATCCTGGCTCGCCAGATCACGAATGATCTCCCAGGTGGAATCCCTGGAGCCGTCGTTGACAAAAAGCACTCGACTATCGGGAGAAATCTTCCCGGCAGCGGAGAGGTCATTGATTTTCTTCAGGAACATGGGCGCCGTTAGCGGGAGCACCTTTTCCTCATTATAGCAGGGGATAACGATGTACAGTACCGTGTCTTTCATATCACATAACCTCCTGGCAATGGCCAAATTCCAAAACATCGGCGATCCGCTGGCAGGCGTGCCCATCCCCATAGGGGTTGGAGGCACAGGACATTCTCTCGTATTCCTCCCGGTCAGTCAGCAGGAGGCGGAAGAGGCGGTAGATTTCCTCTTCCTCCGTACCCGCCAATTTCAGGGTACCGGCGGCGATTCCCTCCGGCCGCTCGGTGGTATTGCGCATCACCAGAACCGGCTTACCCAGGCCGGGAGCCTCCTCCTGGATGCCGCCGCTGTCGGTGAGCACCAGGTAGCAATGGTTCAGGAAATTGTGAAAATCCAGTACATCCAAGGGGTCGATCAGATGGATCCGGTCACAGTCCCCCAGGAATTCTCTGGCACACTGGTGCACCTGGGGATTCAAATGCACGGGGTAAATTGCCTTCACATCCGGGAACTGCTCCACAATGCGCCGGATGGCACGGAACATATGCCCCATGGGCTCCCCCAGATTCTCCCGCCGGTGGGCAGTGATCAGAATGAGCCGGGAATCCGATGCCCAGTCCAGCTCCGGGTGGCGGTAGTCCCCCCGGACGGTGGTAGCCATGGCATCGATACCGGTATTACCGGTGACGAAGATCCTCTCCGCCGGGGTGCGCTCCGCCAGCAGGTGTTCTTTCGCCACCTGGGTGGGAGCGAAATGATACTGCGCCAGCAATCCGATCAGGCGGCGGTTCATCTCCTCCGGGTAGGGGCTGTACATATCGTAAGTGCGGAGTCCCGCCTCCACGTGACCCACGGGAATCTGCAAATAGAAGCAGGCCAGAGCCGCTGCGCTGGCAGTAGTGGTGTCCCCATGCACCAGAACGATATCCGGCCTCTCCTGCTCCAGGACGGGTTTCATCCGGTTCAGCACATTGGTCGTCACATCGAACAGGGTTTGATGCTCTTTCATAATATTCAGATCATAGTCCGGCGTGACCCGGAATACGTTCAGCACACTGTCCAGCATTTGCCGATGCTGGCCGGTGACACAGACAATGGTTTGTAACCCAGGACGGCTGCGCAATTCTTTCACCAGGGGGCACATTTTGATTGCCTCCGGCCGGGTACCAAATACGAGCATCACTTTTTTCATATTCTTTCTCTCCTTACGCCCTGCGGCGTTTTCTTTGAATACGCTTTGCAAACGGAGCAATCTTCCCTATCCCGCTGCCATAGCGCTTGGCAAGCCAAAGCAGCAGCGTGATATTGCTGAGGGTCAGCACATCATGGCACATCATGAAGCCGAACATCTGCTTCTGGTTGTCGGCGAAGCCATTGCCGATAACGGACAGGGGATACTGCACCGCCCCCAGCGCCATCACGCCCAGGTAAGTTGCCGCCAGCAGTTTCCACCGGATATCCGTTCCGTGGCGCAGCAGCACACCGAACAGGCATATGCCGATCAGGCACCCGTACAGCACCACATAGCCCAGGAAACTGCCGCAGGTGAAGAAGCTTCGCCAATATTGCCACAGCCCCAGGCGATTGACCTCGTCATGCTCCCGGGAATAATCCTGACCAAGGTAGGCTCGGAAACCATTATACACCGTTCTGGATTCCCCCGCCGCATGGTTCAGCATCTTCATCAGCTGACCCGGGTGGCGGATATAATATTTCACCATGGTAAACGTATTCACATGGTCATACAGCGCCGCATCCGCCTCGGCGGAATTGGGGCTGATCACATAATCATCGTCGGGTTGGTAGGCATCCTTGCCGATGTCGGGGCGCATGGATTTGTCAATTCCCAGCTCATCCATGGCCGCCTCCGGGTCATCCGTGATCATCAATGCGCCGTAGAAAGTGGACTGCCAAACCGTCTGGCGCTCGGAGATGCCGCTGTTGTCATTGTACACCGTGATGCATTCCAGGCAGATCAGTGCGCAGCTGACCATCACCAAGAGGGTATAGGGGATCAGCCCTTTCAGAGAGAGGGGGCGATGATACAGGGCAAACAGGATCACGAGAATCAGCACCACGGGCAACGTCACCAGCATCTGCGCCTTGGCGCAGACCAGGATCCTTCCGCTGAACAGCAGCAGCAAAACCGTGAACCAGCAGCTGTTCGCCGGGCGCACCGCCAGATGCACGCAGCAGGCAATCACCATAAACAGCCCCATGAACATACAGCTCTCCCCAAAGAGGGAATTGAACCAGACCAAATAGCTTTCGCACAGGAAAACGCCGCAAAGCAGTGCCCCCAGTAACAGGGCATATTCTTTCAGCAAATCATGCAGATCATATACGATGGACACAATGCAGACGATCAGCACCCCATTCATCACCAGGCTCAAATACCATGTGCTGAATGCCTCCCCCGTCCAGCTGCAAATCAGCCGCACCAACGCAGCAGGATAAACCAGACTGTATTTGGGATTGAGGAAAGTCAGGCTCGTCCAGTCGAAACTGTCCCGATAGGCGTAAGTCTCAATCACCCGGCGCCCCAACTGGGCATCGGTATTAAAATAAATGTCCCCCTGCCAGATAAGGCCCAGCTGTTCCATCATGCGGCCGAAGTCACCATTGTTCACGCATCCGGCACGCACCGAAGCGAACTGAACAATGCCGGACATTACCGATGCCATAATCAGCACACTCAGCATTGCCAGCAGCCGATTCCCGGCAATGGGGCTGAGCAAACCGCCGGAACGGTGCAGCCGCCGGGGGTGAGGCTGCTCCAGGCAGGTGCGCCAGTCCTGAACCGGCATCCAATTGGGGGATTCCTCCTGCTTGGCACGGAACCAGGCGGACAGGCACCCGATCCCATCCCCCAGCGCAACGCAAATGACCCCAAAGCAGCTCAGCATGGCAAACAGCCCCGCCACCCGATCGGCGGACAGGAACTCCCGCCCCATATACCGCAAATGAGCGGGGACAAATCCCACGGCACCCAGATTCAGCGATAGCAGCGCTCCTCCGGAGAGCAGCGACAGCGCTGCGCCACGGGGTCTCCATAGCCGGATCGTCAGCCAAACCGAAGCAACGGCCGCAAGCACCGCCAGCCAGACCGCACCGGTATAGTCCCCGGGCAGAAGCATCTGCATCAGCGTATCCGCTGCGCTCCAATAGCGGACGATCTTGCCGCTGTCCTGGGTGGTCTGCCCCACCCGGAGGGTCAAATCGGATTCAAAGGTACGGTATCGCTCCGCCTGCCGGTTCGCCATCTGAACCAGGCGCAGGGGATGGCGCAAATAGAATCTTCCAATGGAACGGGAATTCACCTTTTCAAAAAGGGTCTCCTCATCCCGGGGGCAATGGGCATAGCTGTCCTCGCTGAGGTAATAGGATTTCCCCACATCCTCCAGATAGCTTTCGTCCAGCCCGAATTCCGCCAAATCTGCCCCAGGATCCTCCGATGTTTCCAGCAGTCCCAGGAACAGTGCATGGTAGGCGGAAGCATCGCTGTTCAGATTCGGGCTATTGTCCCTGAGTTGTGTGCTAGAGAAAACCGCCGCCAGCAGTGCCAGCGCCGCAACAGCGGATACACTCGGGCGGAAATCCCCATTCTTCCACCCCATCACCATTCCTGCCGCCCCGGCCAGCAGCACAAAAGGCGCAAGCAGGAAGGACAATTCCGAGGAATTCAAGCAGAAAACAGCGGCCAAGGCAAACCGGATCATGCTCCTGCCAAAGCGCCCTGCCCCATAGGTAAACATCCGCAGAGCAGCCGCCACCAGCAGCACCAAACTCACCGCCACCGTACCCATAGGGTACAGCGAATTGAGATAGGCGGCAAAATTCCGGTCGGAGGCAATCAGCACCAGCACTCCCCCGGGAATCATCCCCAGCCATCCCCCGAGGCAGGTACATCCCCGCACCAGAGACCAGGTTCCCAAGGCCAGGCCAATGGCATAGAGAATCGCCAGGTATTGGGTCGAAAAATGCAATCCAAAGGGCTCCGTTACAAGGCGGATCAGGGTTATGGGATAGAGGATGCTGTTTTCCCCATTGGGGGCGAAGAGCTTCCAATAGGAGAAGCTGCCATAGTCATATTCCTCGATCACCCGGTTATATTGGAGGGTGGACGGATCCGCCAAATCTTCTGCCCGGTATTCCAGCCCGGCAGACAGCAGCACCCGCTCATAGCGGCCATTGTCCACCGTCCCCAGGCGCTCCGCCGAAAGAATCCCCGGAAGTAGGGCGACCAAAACGGCCAGGCCAAAGATCAGCCCGCAAATATTCCCATTGTCACTCCATCTTCTGGTGGATTCTCTCAGACGTTTCATTGGTTATCCCTCTTCGTTGTTTCCATCATCGGTAACGGTCAGTTTCAGTATCTTTGCTTCGGAGAAGCGGAATGGGTTGCCGTCCCCATCCACGGCGCAGCCGATGTGCATGGTTCCGTCATAATCCGGGCACCGGGAATCGGTTCCTCCGGCATATTCCCCGTTGAGGTAGACGGTGTAGCTGCTGCCCCGCTTCACGATTTTCAGTTCCTGCTCCGGCTGGGGCGGCATCTCCAGCTCCAGCGCCGTCTGCCCCAGAGTCAGGTTCAGTGTCTTGTCATCCAGGGTAGAGATGATCAGTCCACGGTAGCTGCTGGGGTCCTCGGCAAAGCAGGTGACCAGGGTCTGTCCCCCGTTCTTGCGGAAAGTCATCTCCAGGCACCAGTCCTTTTCCACATCGTACAGCTGCACACCGCTGTCCACATAGGCTGCCGTACCGTCCCCCAGGAACGAATGCTCCAGCGTGTAATTCACCGGGCTGGCAATTTTGGCTTCCGGCTCCGGACAATGCTCCGGTGCCCAGGAGAGGATCTCTTCTTCCGTCATAACGCCGTTATACACTTGGAAATTGTACAGCGTTACGCCGCTGAAGCGCATCTTCTCTCCCGCCGTAGTCTCCTGGCAACCCAGGAGCAGATTGCCGCCCCAGGGATTGGAGTCCGCATAATCTTCGTCCACCACTTTTTCTCCATTGAGGTAGACGGAATAGGCAATCTCATCCTTGACGATGGCCAGTCGAATCTCCTCCCCCGCCGGCATATCCAAATTGACACTCCGGTTGGCATAGAGCAGATTCAGTTTCCCCTGCCCTACCCATCGTGCCATTACGCCCCGGTAGTCCGAGATATCCTCCGCATAGCAGGAGAAGTAGACCCCGGCGCCCTGTCCCGGCTCCTGGGCAAACTGCGCAAGCAAAGTCCAGGAATCCTCCGGCTGGGCATACAGCGCCAACCCGGTATCCAGATAAGTGCTGTAGCCATTGCCGATGAATTGCTGATTCAATTCGAATGCCGCATCGGAGTCCGCTCTCTGCGCCTGCCGCTGGGGCGGCTCGGGGAGCTCCTCCGGCGCCCACTTCTCAATCATTTCAGCATCCAGCGCAATATCGTATATTTCCAGATGGTCGATCTCCGTGGCGCTGTAGCGGAAGCGCTTCCCCGCCTCGTTCACCTGGCAGCCCAGGAGCAGGGTATCCTCCACCGGGTCAAATACCGTAACGGTTTCAGAACGCAATTTTTCGCCGTCCACATAGGCCGTATAGGTAAGCCCCTCTTTTACAACTGCAAGTTTCATCTTTTTCCCATAGTTTGGGATTTCAATTCGTTTGGAAGCATTGAACACCAAATACAGGTTTCCATCCGCCCGGGTCAGCAGCAGGCCACGCATATCGTCCCCCTCTGCAAAGCAGGAAAGCCAAACCTGGTCATCGCTGAGGCATTCGGTGTCGATTTCCGCCATTAAGGTATAGGATGCATAGGGATTCTGATACAACTGCACCCCGGTATTTAAATAGTTCCGGCCACCGCCGTAGAATTTCTCCTCCAGGGCATAAATGCAGTGGCTCTCCGCTTCCGTCCGTTGGTTCCAGATATGGTTTTCGTCCAGGCGGCGATCCGGCAAATCGTAGTTCTCCGAAAAATAGGTTGCCAGGTAGGAAGTGTACTTCTCCACCCCCGCCTGAGTCAAGTGCGCCAGGTCGCAATAATCCGTTTTCGGGTCGATCCCCAGTTCCCGGTAATTTTCATTGAAGTTCAGGAACGGAACGCCGTACTCCTGTGCAATCTCCCCGATGCGGTTGAAGCGCTGCTGCTCCTGTTCATGGAGATAATAGGGGGATGCCACCAAGAGCACCGGAATTTCCTCTTCCTGGCACATATCCAGAATTTTCCGGAAATAGGTCTCACATTTTTCCGCCAGGGGTTCGCTATTCGTAATGTCGCTTACGTCCAGGATATCGAATGACTGAACCAGGTCATTGGACAAATCGATCGTCTGGATCCCGGTATCCTTGTTCCAGAAGAAATTCTCGAAATCCTCGCCGGATATTTCGCTGTATCGGTAATGGGATGCCGGGAGCCCCAGAAGCAGCGCACTACGGTATTCTTCCGGCGCACTGACCAGAATATTTTCGATCTTATCCCAGGAAAAGCGCAGTCCCTGTGTCGCTTTCACCAGATTGTCATAACCCGGGAAATCGCCGCTGAAAGTCACGCCATAAACATCCATCACAACCAGTTTCGGGCTCTGATATTTCAGGCATTCTTTCAGATAGTAATAGGTATTCCAGGGTTGCTGCATACTGCCCCAGCAATTATAGGCGGCGATCCCCCGCAAATCCCAAAGGATACTGGGGTCAACATTCATGCCCATATGGGAGCTGCCCAGGAGCAGCACATCCACCGTATCCTCCGGCAAATCATAAAAATGATCCATGGGCGTGATGCCATCCTCATACTTGAATGCGAGAACACAGCTGACCAGGTAAAACAGCGCCAGGAAAACGGCAAGGAATGCAATGGTTTGAAATGCTCTCTTGATAAATTTCTTCATTTCGCCCTGCTCCTTTCCTAGAACTGGAAGTAGATGAACTGCGCCGCATCATAGTTGGGGCCATAGAAGCCAAAAATCAGAATCGTAAAGAGAGTGACGAAATAGATCACCCAGCGGAACACCAAATTCTGCTCCAGGATCCATTTCCGGATATGTACCTTGCGCTCATGGAGCACATCCACAATCAAAATCACCAATATGGCCAGCACCCCGACCCAGAAATCGATCTGGCTCAGGCCAAGGGTATACAGGGTTCCGTCAAACAGCACCCAGGGATTGAAACTGGAAAACAGCTGCTTCAGCACCGTGATGGCATCCCCCAAAGTCGCCGCACGGAAGAAGATCCAGCTGAAATCCACAAGGAGGAATGTAATCATCATGGACAGCAGCTTCCCGCTGGAGGTATTGCTGCGAATATGGAAAATTCTTTTGCATTTCTCCCGGAATTTCTTTGTTTCCGCCCCAATTACCTGGTACAGGCCATTCAGCCCGCCCCAGATGACATATGTCCAGTTGGCACCGTGCCACAGGCCGGAGCAGAGAAAAACGATCAGAATATTGCGATACTTCTTCCATTTCCCCTTGCGGTTGCCGCCCAGGGGAATATACAGATAGTCCCGGAACCAGGTGGTCAGGGAGATATGCCAACGCCGCCAGAAATCAGCCACGGACACGGCCAGATACGGCTGGCTGAAATTATCCATCAGATCAAAGCCCATCACCTGCGCCGCACCCACGGCGATGGTGGAGTAGCCGGAAAAATCGCAGTAAATCTGCACGGCAAAGAAGAGCACCCCCACCAAAACGGTGAATCCGGAATAATAAGTTGCGTAGTTGAACACCTGATCCACCAAAACGCAAATTCTGTCCGCCACCACAACTTTCTGGAAATATCCCCAGAGCATCAGCATCAAGCCCCGCACCATGCGGTCAAAATCAAACCGATGCTTTTCATACAGCTGGGTCACCAGCCGGGAGGAGCGCTCGATCGGCCCCGCTACCAGTTGGGGGAAGAAAGAGACGAAGAGCATATACCTCAGCAGATTCCGCTCCACCGGGACATCCCCACGGTAGACATCGATGGTATAGCTGAGCGCCTGGAAAATATAAAAGGAGATGCCCACCGGCAGCAGCAAGTCCAGTGTCGGAATGCGGAACGTAATGCCGATTTTAGAGAAAATGGCATTGAAATTATCGATGGTAAAATTGGCATATTTGAAAAAGAACAGCAGCGACAGATTCAGCATCAGCGAAATCGCCACGATTCCCTTGCTCCGTTGGCGGGTCGGGTCATCCGCCTCTTTCTTCGCAACGTGCGCAATGGCCAGCCCGCTTGCCCAGGTGACAAAGGTGGAGGCAAACAGCAGCAATGCGTACTGGGCATTCCAGCACATATAGAAATAGTAACTGCATACCAGCAGCCAGAGATAGCGGATCTTATGTGGAATGATAAAATAAATCAGCGTGACCAGGGGAAAGAAAATCAAGAAATCCACGGAATTAAAGAGCATAACATCCCCACCTCTATCAATTCGAATTGAAGTAAACTTTCTTTCCCTGGCAGGAAACCACCAGAGGCATAAGTTGGTCAAAGGAGCGGATATCTCCCCCATCCTCCCGGTAGGTAAAGGCACCGGCAAAGGGGCTGTCTTCATCCGCAACGAAACTTCGCTCCATGGCCTGACGGGCTGCATGGTAGATTTCGGCATCCCCAGCATACTGGCCGATCAATGCCGCAATGGCGAACACCGCCGTAGAATCGTACTCGTACCCCGGCACACTGGTACCGTCCAGCTGATAGCGGGCGGCAAGGGTGGAGGTAAGCAGGGCATTTTTCAGCCACCGGAGGGATTCCTCCCGCACCAGCCCCGCCTCTGCCAAATGGCACAGGGTCAGCAGAGCTTCCGCCGTATTCAGGCTGTCGGCGCTGTAGGTTCCCGATTGATAATCATAGGCGCTATAGTACAGGGGGAAAGATTCACTGATAAATCCCCCCTGCACCACCTCCAGCAGGGAATCCCGGAGGGAGGAATATTCCGGCTGGATCTGCGCCAATCGCTCCAACGTGACGAAATCGGCATAGGCCAGGGCGATGCTGCTCCCGGCGCACTGCTGCCGGAAATCATAAAAGGAACTGAGCTGCCCCCGGTAGACATTCTTGGTCAGAATTTGTCCGGCCAGCGCATCCAGCTCCGCTTCGTATCCGCCCCATTTTTTGTTGGCCTCATACAGCGCCCGGGCGATGCGCAAATCATCCAGCAGCGCATTGGCATCCGCCTGCGCTCCCCCGGCATCCAGATACCATACGAATATGCCCCCCCGCTGCATCCGGCTGCTGAGGAATTCCCAGCAATCGGAAAACAGTTCCCGGTCATCCAGCTCCACGGCGCAGCGCATCATCAGCCCCATGGATTCGCTGAGCACATCCTGCCCGCCGGGGGAGGATGCAGTGGAAGTCCGGTAGGCGGTGTAAATACCCCCGGCTTCGCTCATCATATTCCCCCTCAAAAAGGCCAGCTGGGCATCCCCATTCCCGGTCAGCGACCGGCGAATCAATTGGCAAAATGCTTCACCATCCAGCGTTTCACTGGACACGGCACGGACGTAACCCAATTCATCCACCACAATGGTGGTGGGAATTCGCTTGATGCCGTAGGCCTGATAAGCAAGCAAATTCACATCGTACAGGTGGGTATATTCGTCCCATCCCTTTTCTTGCAGATAATGCTCAGCCGTTTCGATGGTTTCTTCCTTGGATTCATCGGTTTTGTTCACAAGGATCAGGTCAAAATCACCGGTTTCCCCTAAAAAAGCCTGAAATTCCGGCAAATATTCCAGCTGCTTCTCGCAATAGGGACACCAGCTGCCCCAATACATCAATACTTTCCACCCATCGCCAATCGTCAGTAGCTCCACGTTCTCCCCTGCCCCATTCCGGAAGCGCATTACGGGAAGCTTCTCACCGAATGCCAGGAACTGGGGCTGGAAGAAGTCCTCCCCGGACAGGGTGGGCTCCGTCGGGTCGAGGGTGTCGGGCTGCGTGGGCTGCGCCGGAAGATTCTCCTCCCCGGAGCGCCACAGCAGCAGCAAGGACAATCCCAGCACCAAAAGTGCCAGGGCAAGGATCCATTTAGGTTTCATCTTTCTTTTCACCGTTGGACTGCTCCTGTTGGTAGGCCTCGCTGACACTGACATGGATCAGGCTCCGCTCCAGGGCATCTTTCATATCGAATTTCGTCTGCATGACGGCTTCCCTCAGCTGATTCAACTCCTGCTCCTCCTGACGTCTCTTTTGGATCCGTTCGTTCCGGCGGCGTATCTGCTCCTGACGTGCTTCTTTCTCTTCCCGGAGCTTCAGCACCTTGGAGCGGTTCATGCGATAGATCCCCTCCACGGCGCACCCGGCCAGCAGAGCGAACATGAACAGAGCATGGTAATGGTAACGGTTCTGGCTCTCCACAAACAGATGCATTCCCACCGTTCCCACGAAAATCAGCACGAAGATGTACTCAATGTCGTTCCCTTTCCGCCAGAGGATGATCCCGGCGATGCCCGCAAAGGCAACGCAAACCAGGTAAAACAGGTTCCCCCATTGGCGGCTGGCATAGAGGAATTCCTCCCGCTGAGGTGTCATGTTCCCCTGCTCATCCAGGAAGAGGATATTCCATGTCCCGCCATAGTCATCATTGCCCCAGAGGACATGGTACTTGCGCAGGAAAAGATTGATCAGACTTTCAAAATCGCTGCTCAGGCGCTGGAATGCCAGATCCCGGCACTCCAGATGCGCCTGCCCGGCATCCCCGGTGCGTTCATAGGCATCCGTCAGGTACTTGGCATCCTCTGCATTCCATCCGCCCTCGGAAGATGCATTCAGCCCCACCAGCAAATTATAGCCGAAAGAGGTCGTGCCGCTGGCAATCTCCCGGTCGATGGTCTGCTCGATGGTCATATTGGTTGCGGTGGTGATGGTTGCATAGCACAATAGCACGATCAGGCACCGCATCCAGCCCCGGGAGATGATCATCAGGGAGATGGAGGGCTGCTGCTGCTTTTCCGCCGGGAGGAAGAGTTTTTGAGGGAAAATACACAGGAAAATGGTGATCACCACAATCAGCGCCATGGGGCGAACGGTGGCGCAGAAGCCCAGCACTACACCGATGGCCACATACAGCAGCACACCCAGTCCCGGATGGCGCATCTGCGCCGTGCAAACCTTGATGGACAGCACAAACAGATACACCCCCAGCATCAGCAGGAATGAGAACAGGAATTCGCTCGCCGCCATGGTGACATACAGCACCTGGGACGGCCAGAACGCCGCCAGCACCAGCGCCGTCAACCCGGCCATTCTCCCCGCCGCCAGCCGCCCGGTGCGGTAGACCAAGAATACCGTTGCAATGCTCAGCACCACATTGGAATACTGGGCAACGGATACCTTTATCCCGAAGTACTGGAACAGAGTCGCCAGGAATTTGGGATAACCATATACATGGGGGAACTGGGCGATATAGTCGCAATACCCGGCGCCGTCCTTTTGAATGGTTCCCTTTTTTAATAGCTCCGCAATTTCATAATAGGTCTTGAAGTCCGATGCAGGCTGCATCGGAAGCTCCCGGATGACTTCCATCCGGATCCAGGTCGCTGCCAGCAGCACCAGGAGGACGAAGCCCCCCTCCACCACATTGACCGCTACCCGTTTGCCCTTGGAGAGATCCTCCCATTCCATCCGGGCTGCCACCGCTGCCAGTCCATTGACCACGACCCAGGCTCCAAGCAGCAGCGCAAAGAATTCACCACGAACCAGATAGGGGTACTCCTGCCCGGTGCCCAGGTCACTGATGCCGCATACCAGCGCATACAGTACCCCCACCAGGAAAAGAATATTCACAAAATAGCCAAATACGCTCTTTTTCGGTTTCATCGGGCATACCCCTCAATTTTTCCTATTTTTTCTGCCGCCAGTACAGGCGAATCAAAATCAGAATGAATATCAGCAGGAGCAGAACCATTACCCCCGTGGCAACCAGGGTGAAAATCGCCGTCTCCTGATTGCTTTCCAGCATCCGCTTCAAAATGGGCGTGGAAGTATTGGTTCTCTTTTCCGCCAATTCAAAGGTGCGGATCTGCTGATCGCTGTCGATCAGGATGGTATCTTTCTCCATTTTCCAGGTGCTGGAAGCCTGGGAAAGGAAACTGTGCAGATTCTGCATCCCCGTATCATCCAGCGCCCCCACCACCAGGACGGCACGTCCATCGGCATAGGGGGAGGGGAAAATCTGCATGGTGGCGATCTCCCGTGCATAATGGTCGGACAGAACCATGGCATCACTGCTCAGGAAATTTGACCCCGTATCGCTGTAGCGGAAGCTGAGATTCTGGTTCAGCTCCCGGATCATGCTGTTGTCCGCATAAGTACCGATCACGATGAGGTTGTCGTTCTTGTGCTCCTTGGTGATGGAGGTTCCATGCTCGTCCAGCTCCTGGATCAAGTCGTTGGCATAAGTCACCCGCAGATCGCCATAGGGCGAGGGTTGCTCCCCGTACAGAGCGATCACCCGTCCCAGGGTATTCAGCTCCGCTGGGGTGATATGCTCCGGAATAACCACATTCAGCTCATTGAACCGGGAGGACACCTCAAACGGATATGGCCGCTGGCCAAAGGTATAGCTGCTGCCGGTGCCCACCGGTAGGTAGAAGCTGGAATCGCTGGTTACGTAAGCCCAGGGCATCTCGTCCATTCTGGGGGTGCAGAACAGATCCGGCAGCTCCAATTCAAAGGCAATGGTGATCTTCCCCGCATAGGTGCCCACCACATCGTCGGGCATGGTGAACGAGAGGGTGTCGCCGCCGGCGTTCTCTTTCGTCAGTCGCTTGCTGCTCACGGGAATATCGCCCCAGTAGACCGTGATCATGGAGCGGTCAAAATCCAGATTCTCGCTATAGCGGAATTTCAGATCCACCATACCGGACTCCGCCAGCACATAGCCACCGGAGAAAGGCAGATAGATATCCCCCTCCTGGTGGAACGGGCCAACGAAAGAGAGCCCCGAATCCAGCAGAGAATCCAATGTCATCCGCCCGGCCTCCAAAGTGCTGCCGATTTGGGCACGGATGCTGTCCGCCGCATTCTCATGGACGAAAGCGGTGCTGGTTTTCTCCTGGCTGACCCGTGATTCATCCATCAGCATCATGGCGGCCTCCGTCAGCGCTTCGCCGCTGTCAGAGGTGATCAGCAGTGTCTCCACGCCGCCATCCACATAGAAATGAACCAGCGCCTGAGTGCTCAGGTCAGCGCCCAGGGATTGGGCAACGCCGCGGTAATGGGCATCCAGATTGGATTGCAGGCCGATGACGATGCGGTAATGCTCCTGCCCGGTGCTGTCGGAAATCCGTGCCAGGGTAATGGCATCCTCCAGCTCCGTTTCGCTGCCCAGGTCAGCACGCAGCATCAATGCAGCCGCCAGCTCATCCACATCGCACTGGTCAGAAACCAGGATGGCAGTTCCGCTGCCGGTTTCGTCCAGGCTGGACAGGAACGGGTAGGGATAGGCGGAGATCCGCTGATTGGACGGCTTCACATCATAGCCCACCTGGATAAAGGAAGTTCCCCGGACACTGATCCAGTTCGCCCCGGAGAAATCATCGATGCATCCGTCATCATCGTACAGCCGGACATAGCCGGTGATGTCAAAGGTATTGTATCCCTCGTTCACCAATTCCAGCGGGATTTCCACAAAGAACACCTGGGTACTGCCGCTGGCATAATCCATTTTGTAGGTTGCCACCGGCGAATCATTGGCCATGAAAGTCAGGGATGCGGGCACATCCTGGATCAGCTGGCTCAGCTCCACTTCGATTTGGGCATAGACATATTGGCTGTCCCAATATTCCGGAATCTGGAAATAGAGCTTGTGGGTCTTGTAGATGCCGCTAAAAAGCACATTGCTGCCATAGGTGAAATCCTTGTAATACTTCGCCTGGGGCACCTGCAATTGGGTGACGGGGGCATCCGCATCCTCCGGATTGGTTCCCGTGACCGCATAGAGCATATCCCGGGCGCTGTCCAGGGAGTTGGTTTCCGTCTGGATATGCTCCATATCCTGCGCCGCAGTCGCCGGGGTGAATCCGCAGACCAGCAACGCCGCCAGGAGAAATGCCAGTATCCCATTTTTCCAATATCTCATGATTCTTTCCTGCCTTTCCTTTGATGCCGCACTGCCTGAAGTGCGGCATCCTCGTCGGATGCATCCGACGAGCCATCCATCTCGTCGTAACGGACGGTTTTGTCCCATTTTACTTCCTTGTGGAAGACCTGATCCTCAAATGTCAGCCACAGGGCTTTCAGAACCACGCACACCCACATCTTCGCATAGGTGAACAGCATCAAAAGACTGAGCAGCGCCGAACTGAACGTGAACTCGTTCTTCTCCGTGGAGAGGGTCAGCATCATATTGCACACGAAAACCAGAATGGCCATCCCCCACAGCATGGTGGAGAAGCCACCCAGGGTCACATGGACGAATCCCAAAATGCCTCCCAGGAAGATGTAATCCGAAATCACCAGCGACGACATCATCAGGATATAAACGATCAGATAATAGATCACATCCAGCCGCATCTTCCCCGCCGTGGGGTCGAAAATATAGCGCATATTCTTCGCCAGGACATACAGATTCCCCTTCGCCCAGCGGGTGCGCTGCCGGAACCATACATTCAGCAGATGGGGCTCCTGCTCCCAGGTAACGGCCAGGGGCATTTGCTTGATATAATAGCCCATGCGGTACAGGCGGAAGCTGATTTCCGTATCCTCGGAGAGGGCTTTGGTATCCCATCCGCCAATCTGCTCAATCAGGGAGCGGCGGATCACATAATTCGTCCCGGGGATGGTGCATAGCTTGAAGAAATAATAGCGCCCGGCTTGATTCATGCACTGGTAGGCCAATGTCTCGATGTTCACGAACCGGCTTAGCAGGGAGGCATTCCGGTTGCGGGTGCGGAATTTTCCGATCACTGCGCCAAGTTTGTCATCCTCCACCAGATTCTCCACCAAAATGGCCAGGGCATCCTTCTCGGGGGTATTATCCGCATCGTAGATGGCGATGATCTCTCCCGTGGAAACGGAGAATCCGATATTCAGCGCATTGCTCTTCCCCTTTCCGCCCACCTCCGAATCGGTGGAGATCACGACCAGCCGCCGGCCGGGGTATTCCCGCTGCACCTGCTCCAGTTTCTCGGCGGTATCGTCAGAGGAATTGTCATTGATCACGATCACTTCATAGCGATCTTCCGGGTAGTCAAAATTCAGCAGCGCACGCACCGTCCGGGTGATCACGATGCTCTCATTGTGCGCCGGAACCAGGATGCTAACGGTTGGATACTCCTCCAGGGGCTTTTTTCTCCCCTCTTTCTCCACTTTCATGTAGTAAATGAAGCCGCCAATGGACAGCACCCCATTCAATATCATCAGCAGCCAGATGGAGATGATGGCGTAAAGGGATACGCCGTCTACCAATGTCATTGTTGATCACTCCTCCTCGCTGTTGTTACCGGACAGGAAACGTTTGCGCATCTGGCGGCGGGCATAGGCGATGGCCGTCAGGAATGCCACCGTCATCACCAGGACCACCCCCAGCAGGAACCGGTTCTGATTCTCCAAATCGATGGAGATGCGTGCCAGTGCGCTGCGCTGATAGTCGAAGTCCGTATCAAATTCCGTTGGATGGAACGTTGCATCCATCATTACATCATTTATGTAGAATGTCTTGTTTCGATAAGTCAGGCTGCATTCGTTCAGCCAGACCTGATGGTTATACTCCCGCAGATCCATGAATGGATTCTCGCCGGTTTTCCCGGCCTGGGCATAGCGCAGGAAGAGCTCCCCGTCCTCCCCGCAGTCCACATAGGTGGCCGAGGCATAGCATTGCAGCTGGGAGATTCCCTCCTGATCCAGGTCAATGCGGGGATAAACCAACTGATGTCCCTGGCGGGAGATCAAACTGGTATGGGCATCCGCATCGAATCCGGTTGCATTATCGTCCTCGTAAACGAACACGGTACGGTAGCGTCCCAGCACCGTCAGGTACGGCTCGGAATTCGTCCAGGAAGCGGGCACCTGAATGCCCACAGGGTAAACGCCATTTTCTATATAGGCCATGGTCATGTCCGTTAATTTGTCATACAGCTCCTGCGACGTCTCCACGGTCTTATGGATGATGGGGGCGTGGAGAATAACGGTTGCCCCCCGGCTCTGGGCATAGGCAAGCACCTGACAGAATTGGGTCATGGCGGGATATTCATTGTTCTCGCTCAGGGGCATGACGGAGATCACATAGGGAACGCCCAATTCCTCCACCCGGTCGATAATCTCCAGCAGCTGATCCGCCGGCATAAAGGGATAAACGCTGTCCAGTACCAGGAACTGGGCATAGTCCGTGGGACGATCCAAATACGGCCACATCCACTGGGTAATCTCCTGCATCAGTGCCGCCCGTGCCAGGGTTTGGCTGAAATCCGTCATGGGGGTATAGCGCACCTGCCCCACCTGCGCACAGAAAGGGTAGTCATTACCCCCCGCCTGGATGGTTCCGTTTTCGTAGCCATCGGATTGGATGTGGAACAGGGCATCCCAATTGACGATGCATTCGTAGCTGCCGCCCGTGGGGAAAGTATAGGTCAATTTGCCGTGAACCTGCTGCTCCTGTTGGCCGATCAAGTCCACCTGACCGGTGAGGGTCAGGTAGCGCTCCAGCGTGCCGCTCCCCAGGAGCATGGTCTCCCCCGGGAAATCCAGCAGGGAGAATGCCAGGGATGCTTCCATTTCCGGCAAATCGTAAACGATTACGTAATCATACTCTCCCAGCACACCCAGGCACTCCTCCGGGGTGCCGAAATCCATCACCTTATTCATTGCCGAGGCCATGGTGACGATGCGCTCCAGCTGCGTTTCGCCCTCTTCGCTGAGATTCCGGCCATGCAGCAGCAATACATCCCCGCTGCCATCGGGCAGGAAAGGTTCCTGCTCCTGCGCCCCAGCAAAATTGGGTATCGCCGCCACCAGGCAAAGCAACAGACTGCAAATGAGCAGGCGCTTAAACATCATACTGCATTTCATTTTCGGCTCTTTTCTTCAAATCCATGGCGTTTTCCACCACGCCCTCCTGATATTCGAATATTCCCGCCCGGATTTCTACCCGGAGGGAACGGTTCAGGATCTTGTGGAACTGGTTTGTTTTTTCCAGCGTTGTGATGATCCGGCGCTTCATGATCTCCGCTCCCGCCCGGTCGCAGGTGCAGAGCACGCCCATCTTGCCCTCTTCGTCCAGGGCATAGAGCTGATCCTCCAGCCGGATGCTGTCCTCCACCAGTTCCGCCATGATCACCCGGAGGGAATCGAACTGCGCCGCAGTCAGGATGGAGACAAGCTCATCCTTATACCGAAGCTCCAGAATCATCAGGGACAGATTCAGATGGTTGCGCTTGCTATAGGCGATCTGGCGCTCCACATCGGTATACATACTCTTCAGATTGTACAGTCCCGTCACCCGGTCAGTCATCACCTGCTCCGCCAATTGCTTATCCAGCATTTCGGCGATGATCTCCGCCTGGTATGTACTGCGCATGAAAACGGTCATGGCTCCAACGGTGAGCACCGGCAACACCAGCCAGCAGTAGCTGGCCAGGGGGATGGAATCCCCGATCATAAACCCATTATAGATATGGTAAGCGGCATAGAAACAGGTCTGCACCGCACACAGCGCAATGGCCAGATACCGGAACCGGTAGGCCGCCAAAATCACCGCACCGGAGAGCACCAGGAACATCAGCACATTCTCCGTCCGCTCCGCCTCGGACTGGGCGAAAGCGATCAGCAGCGCCGCCCCAATCAATCCCAGCAGAAAGACCATCAATCCCACATCCTGCACGAATAGACGGCGATTTTTCGCCCGGATCTTCTCATTCACATTGAGCTCTGCCCTATTTTTCTTCATTTTTACCCTCCAAAATGTTCAGTTTGTGAAGGATCTCAGCGATCACAAAATAGAACAGAATATCCAGTACCACTCCAAATGCCATGCTGCACTGCACCAGTTGGGCATCCCCACTGAGGCAGATCACCGCAATGATATCCGCCACGCCAATGGCCGTAATCGCCAGCATGGTGACAAAATACACATAGTCCCACCGCTGAACCGACCGGCGGTTGAAAACTTTCCGCCCGGACATGATCACGAATGCCGCAATCAGCAGCGCCAGATATCCCACCGTAGCGGGGAGCGACCGCTCCCGGAACATACTCCACATGGAGAAGAAGAGGCTCTTGGACATGGCGGGCATTCCGGTACTGCGCTCGTAATTGCCGCAGTAATCCCGGCGCAAACGCAGGGCGGACTGGATGGCATTGTTCAGCATCAGCACCATGTCCCCGGGGTTGCGCAAATAGTGCTCCGCCACATCCAGTGCATCGAACTTATCCAGAAATCCGTGCTGCAACACGGGATTGGAAATTTCGGACACCGGGTAATAGTCATAAAGGGACTGATCCGTCAGCAGAGAATAAGAGGCATCGATCCCCATATCCTCCAGGGTTTTGTCCGGGGTCTGGCTTTGCAGCAGCACCCCACGGGTAACGGAATGGAGCTTGCTGATGTCATCGAACTCATCGTCGCACCAGTAGAGGCTAAACACTGAACTGAGCACAAGCAAAACCGCCAAGCTCCCCGCCATCAGGCGACTTGCACCCGACGAGACCCGCAGCTGCGTCAGCAGCAGCACCGCCGTAAAGATCCCCGACAGGAAGAATCGCTTCTCCAGCAGGCACAGCATCAGTCCCGCTGCACCAAGGATCATTTGTAGCACAATTTGACCCGACCGCTCCCGATGCAGCCCCATGGCGGAGCCGGTGATATAGAGCAGGCAGATCAAGATAATCGGGTCACTATACAGGGAATTGAAAAAGGCGATATAGGAAATATCCCCCAGAATCAGCACACCCAGCACGGTGATCACAACCGCCTCAGAGAAATAGCTCACCCGCTCCAGCGCTGAGCGCAGCACCAGATACACCGCCGGCAGATACAGCACCAGGTACACCAGCGCAAGATAGCGCACGTCGAACAGGCTATCGGAGGTAAACAGCGTATCCAGTCCCATCGCCAGCTTCACCAGCAAATTCTGGGAAGTGTGAATCATTTCTCCGGTGCGATTGGTCACATAAACTCTCGTGAAATATTCGTTGGATGCAAAGAGCTCCGGGTCATCCCCCCGGTCAATTTGCCGGTAGCTCAGGCCGTACTCCTGCATCTTCAAATTGCCGACGCTGTCATTAGCCACGCCCAGGTAGGCGGGGGTGAACAGGGCAATCACCATCACCAGCAGGCACACCGCCGTGCCCACCAAAGCGAGGAACCGGGGCGTGTAACGGGAAGCCATCCAGCGGTTGAACTGCCGCCGCTTCCGCCAGAGCAATGCGATCAATCTGGCGCTGCGGAGCACCAGCTCCCACAGGATTCGAATGGTCTTCACTTTCCTCACCTCCCGGTTATTGCACAATGATAGTTACCCGGCCAGAATCACTTCTGCTACCGGGTAACATTATATGCAATTTTAGTTACAATTTCAAGTAGTTGTAACAAAATGATTACAAATTTTTTAATTTTCCCTCTTTTCTTCGTCTATGAATGCATGGTGCATTACCGAACCGGGGCGCTTTCGCCCTCATTTTCCTTTTTATACTTCTCCTGGAACATGGAAACGGTCTGTTTCAGCGCATCCATCTGGCGATTCAGGTACATCTCATCCTCGAACAGGGCATAGTGCACGCTGGCACGCACCAGGGTGAAGATCAATCCCGTCAGCACTTCATAGGGAATCCCCAGCTCCCCCTCCAGCGACTTTGCGTACTCGGTATAGCGCTCATTCACGCCCCGGAAGAACTCTTTGCCGTGGGCAATGTACTTGGGGTGGGTATAAATCTGGTACATCAGGCGGTATTTTTTGCCGTGCTCCCGTGCCGTCCAGTAGGGAACCTCGTCAATGAACTTCATCAGCTCCGCCCCATTGTGAGGCGCACGCTCCATGAAATCATCCTCCACCTTGCTCATGCAGTAGGCGGTGGACTGGACGATCAAGTCATCCAGGCCGGTGAAATACACATAGAAATTCGCCGGTGCACAGCCGCTGCGGGCTGCCAGCGCTTTGATGCCCGTACCATGGAAACCGTTCTCCGCATAGCATTCGAAGCTTTTCTCCATGATCTCAATTTTCCTTTTTGAAAAATTTGTGGGATTTTTACATTTAATTTCCATTTGATGCACCTCTTTTTATTTATTTCGTATTCTTACTTATATCATATTTTCATAAAAAGCGCAAGTATTTGAAGCAATTTTCTATGAAAAAGCTGCCTCCTTTTTCAGGAAGCAGCTTAAAAAGGTTTTTTATGGTTCCTCTTTCTCCGTTTTCGTCCAATTTTCGATCAGATTTTCCTTTTCCCCATGGGAAAGGCGCTTGACCTCCAGCTCCCGCCGCAGCGCAGTGGAGTGATCCGGACAAGCCTCCAGATAGACCAATTCCAGCGGGGTACGGCCACGGGTATACTTGGCACCCTTGCCACTGCGGTGCACCGCCAGGCGTTTCCGGGCATCCACGGCGATGCCGGTATACAGCGAACCATCCCCACAGCGCAGGATATACAGCTGCCAGGGTTTGTCCATCAGCGCCTCCTCCAGGGTTTTCGTTTCAGTATTTTATCCAGCAGGAAGAAAGTCACATTGCCCAGTACCAGCATCACAGCCAGCATGACGAGCCCCATTTCCTCAAATTCTGCGCTGAGCTGCTCCATACCGAACAGTTTCAGCAAGAGGGAATACATCACCCCAATGCTACCGTTGAACAGTAGCAATTTCCACAGCCAGGGGAATTTCAACCCGTCCAGTTTGGGCTTGATGATGGGATAGTACCCCAGGAAGACGAATACAGCCGCCGCCTCCTTGTCCGCCGAAAGCAGCACGGAAAGGAACGCCACCGCCCCATACCATGCCCAGGCCACCCGGGCGCCGCAGGTCAGCAGCACGATTTGCAGCAAAACGGCGCACAGCATGGGACTGACGTAGGTAAACACCACCAGCACACCGCCCAAACTCATGATCACCACCGCCAGCGCCGCCAGCACACCCCCCAGCGCCATGCGGGAGGCGGGAGTATTCCTCTTTGAATTCATAAAAAATCTCCTATTTTCTTTGTGATTATTACCAAATATCCTCAGAATGGATTGACACTTTTCCATTTATTCGATATATTTAGAGGAGAAAAGCGCCAATGGAAACGGAGGAAATGATTATGGAAAATTATGGTGCAATGATCCGCAGAACCTTTCAGCAGGGCAGCGTTCTGGATGCCCAAACCCTTTTTGAAGCATTCCTGCAAAATGCTTTCCCCACTTTCCATTTCCGTCGGCCGGAGGTCATCACTTTCACCCGTGGAGACGAGGAAATGATGGAGGGGCGCAGCTGGAACCATGTCTTCCAAATCACACGCACCAGTCTCAGCGGCAGCCCCGTATGGCGGGTGGATTGCCACCGGGTCACCATGGGCAGCACCCCGGACAAGCAAGTTTACCTGGATTATCTCACGCTGGGTTTCGTCCGCTATGCCGAATCCTGACCGATGCAAAAATGTGGCTCTTTCGAGCCACATTTTTTATGGTTCCGGTTTGCGATTTACTTTGCCTTGTCCTGAGCGATGAGGCGCTTCATCGCCTCAATGCCCACCCGAATGGCTCCGGAGGTATCCTCCGTCATGTTCATGAAGAGCCCCGCTTTCTCCCGCTCCTGATTCCAGACCGCATGGAAGCAGCTGCCGCAGCGCACGTGCAGTGCCGCTGCCACCACGAACAGCGCAGCGGACTCCATCTCGCTGGCCTTGACCCCAAGGCGCTTCCAGCTCTCCCATTTTTGCAGCAGGTCATAGGAAACGGGCGAACGCTCCGGGCTATGCTGGCCATAGAACGCAGCCTTGCACTGCACCACGCCCACGTGGGTACGGAAGCCCAGGGATTCGGAAGCCTCTTTCAGCGCCGCCGTGATGCCAAAATCCGGCACGGCGGGGAACTCGATGGGGGCATATTCCAATGAGGTATGCTCATAGCGAATGGCGCCGCTGGCAACCACGACATCGCCGGGCTGCACATCCAGGTCGATGCCGCCGCAGGTGCCCACCCGGATGAACGTATCTGCGCCAATGGCCGCCAGCTCCTCCATAGCGATGGAAGCGGAGGGGCCGCCGATACCGGTGGAACAAACGCTGACTTTCTCCCCCAGGAGCGTACCGGTATAGATATTATATTCCCGGTTCATCCCCACGTGCACGGGGTTATCGAACAGAGCGGCAATGGCTTCGCACCGCCCGGGATCCCCGGGCAGGAAGACATAGCGCCCCACATCCCCGGCGACACAGTGAATATGATATTGCATTCCAATGTCCTGCATGGTCATTGCTCCTTTAATTTTGAATTTTCCCTTTCATTTTATCATACAGTGGGGCGCATTGCAAGCGCCCATTCTTTTTTCTTTCCTTATGGTGGGTCACACCGGGACGGCCTCCGCCTGCTCCTGGGGGCTCCGGTAGGTGGGCACAGCCAGCTTCATGGCACGGCGGACGGCCTCGTCATCGTTGGTGGCCATTGCCTCACGGAGGAGCTCCAGCTTCTGGTTCAGTTCCTTCATGGTGATGGGTACATCCCGCTCGATGAAAATCAGCTCATTGTCCGTCTTGTCCAGTTCCTCCGTTTTCACCAGCAGCTCCTCATGGAGCTTCTCGCCGGGGCGGAGGCCGGTCTCCACGATCTGGATTCCCTTGGCGCCGGACAGGCGGATCATATTCTCCGCCAAATCCAGGATATGTACGGGCATCCCCATATCCAGCACAAACAGTTCCCCATTCTGTGCCATGGCTCCACTGGTAAGCACCAGTTGGGATGCCTCCGGGATGGTCATGAAATAGCGGGAGATCCGCCGATCCGTCAGGGTGATGGGGCCGCCGGAGGCGATTTGCCGCTTGAACAGTGGGATCACGGAACCGGCGGAACCCAGTACATTGCCGAATCGGGTGGCACTATAGCGCACGGTGCCGTCAATGCTGTGCGCCTGGACAATCATTTCGCACAGGCGTTTCGTCGCCCCCATGACATTGGTGGGGTTCACGGCCTTGTCCGTGCTGACCATCATGAAGCGCTCTGCGCCATATTCCTCACAGCACCGCACCACATTCCAGGTACCGAACACATTGTTCTCCACCGCTTCGATGCAGTTATTTTCCATCAGAGGGACGTGCTTATGGGCAGCGGCGTGAATCACGATTTCCGGATGATATTTCCGGAATACCCGGGCAAGCCCAGCCTGATTGGTGATGCTGACGATCTCCACCTGTAGCTCCAGCTCCGGATAGGTGATCTTCAGCTCCTGCTGGACGTCATAGGCGCAGTTCTCATAGATATCCAGAACGATCAGCTGCTTCGGGCTCAATTTGGCGATCTGGCGGCAAAGTTCCCCACCGATGGAGCCACCGCCGCCGGTGATCATCACAACTTTCCCCCGGTAGTAGCGGGCGGTACGCTCATCCATCATATAAATCGGCTTGCGGAAGAGCAGATCCTCGATGTCGAATTCCCGCAGTTGCTTCCGATCCCCCGCCATATGCATGGTGGGTTCATCATAAATCTTTACCCGGTAGCCTGCACCGGTATAGGTCTCGAAGAGCTTCTTCTTCGTGCTCTCCTCCAGATTGGGGATGGCGAAAACCACCTCCTGAATCTCCAAATCCCGCAGGGCGGCCAGGGTCGCCGCATTCTCCGGCAGGACGGGCAGATCCCGGATATCCCGGCCGATTTTCTCCCGGTCGATATCCACAAAGCACCGGGGCACATAGGCCGCCCCCGGATTATTCAGCAGGTCGTCCGCCAGACTCACGCCCACACGCCCCGCACCAATGATGGCGATGCGGATGCGGTTCAAATGCTCGGTTCGCTCCCCCATGACCTCTTCCCCGGCAAACAGCCGCAGCAGAAGCAGCAGGAACCGGCCGGAGGGGGTCATCGATTCGCCACATTTGTAGGCATAGCGGTAGATCATCCGGATGGTCAAGGCTCCCAGCAAATTGGTGCAGCACACGGCCGTAAGACGGGCAAATGGAATGGGCTCCGGCACCAGCAGCCGCTCCAGCACATAATTGAAGACGAAAGCCACCGCATCCGTCACCAGCAGCCGCATATAGCACTGAATGCCGCCGTAGCGCCAGACCTGGCCATAGATCTTCCCAATGAAACGGGCGATGGTCACGCAACCGAAGGTAAGCAGCATATGGTAAAGCACGCTGGAATGGTGAATGGCCTCACCGGAGAAGCTCAGCAGCAGCAGCTCCACCACGACGGTGATCAACGCATCATAGACCAGCAGGGGCCATTTGATATTTCTATTTTTCAAAATGTTCTACCTCACATTGTCACGGCTACCCCACATCATTTGCATGGGGCAATCGCTTTTTGCCGCAATTCGGCATCAGGTGTCTTTCACTTTTGTCCGTTGGGGCGGCATATGTGCGCACTCCGACGAATAATCCACTATAGTATAGCTCATTTCCTCCCAAAAATCAATCACCAATAACGCATCTCGCCGCCCCCGGCAAATCGGCCAGGTGCGGCGAGGCATATTCAGTGATTCCCCCGGCTCCGCAGGGCATCGGAAATGACCTGATGCAGCTGAGATGCTCGAATGGGCTTGGATGCATATTCGTCCATGCCGGCATCCAGTGCCGCCTGGCGATCTTCCTCAAAGGCGTTGGCGGTCATGGCAATGATCAGTGTCTCGCTCCGCTCATCCGGCAGGGCACGGATGGCACGGGTTGCCTGGTAGCCGTTCATGCCGGGCATCTGAATATCCATAAGGATCAAATCATAATATCCAATAGGCTTCTCTTTCAGCTTCTCCAGCGCCATTGCGCCATTTTCCGCCGTATCCGTCCGCATCCCGGCATCACGCAGGATGGTCACGGTGATCTCCGCATTCAGCGCATTGTCCTCAGCCAGCAGCACCCGTCTACCCTCCAGGGGCAGCAGCGGTGCAGTCTGCGCCGGGGCGAAAGCGGCCTGATCCGCCCGCTTCATCGGCAATTGCACAGTAAAGCAGCTGCCCTGGCCGGGGGCGCTGTCCACCCGAACCGTGCCCCCCATCAGATCCACAAAGGATTTGACGATCTGCAGCCCCAGTCCGGTACCGGTGATGCCACTTTGGGAGGAATTACGCTCCCGGCTGAATGCCTCGAATATCTTCGGCTGGAATTCCTGGGTGATTCCGATGCCGGTATCCCGCACGAGCATATGCAGGATCGTTTCCTCCGGCTGCGCCCCGGGGCTCTGCCTCAGTTCCATGGAGATCTCCCCCCCGGCGGGGGTATATTTCACCGCATTGCTCAACAGGTTCATCAAGATTTCCTGAACTTTCGTCCCATCGCAGGACACCAGCGGCTGGGGCAGATCCACATGGGTGGTGATTTTGAATTGCTTGCGGCGGAATTCATTCTCCATCATGTCCAGGGTGTCGGTCAAATGGCGCAGATCCCAAGGCTCCTCCCGCAGGCTCTCTTTCCCGTTTTCGATGCGGGATACCTCCAGCACATTGCCGATGAGCTCCAGGAGGAACCGGCTGGCCTCCTGCAATTTCTTCAGGTATTCCTTCGCCTGGCTCTCCTGCTCCCAGTGGGACTGGATCAGGTCACCGTAGCCGATGATGGCATTCATGGGGGTGCGCAGGTCATGGGACATGGCAAAGAGGAATGCCGTTTTGGCCCGGTTCCCCTCCTCCGCCCGTTGCAGGGCGTTGCGGAGCATGATCATGTCCGACACATCCAGGAACGTGGTCACCGCCACCCGCTCCCCGCTGGGCATACGGATGGTTTTGGTTTTCGCCATCACATGGCATTCTTCCCGGGTTCCGTAATTCAGGACACATTCATAGTCCACCACATCGTCCGTCTCCATCAGGTTATGGAGGCGGTTCAGGGCATCCGGGTCGGGGTAGAATACGCTGCGCAGTTTGTTTGCCAGCTCCTGCTGCATTTGCCGGGTGCTGGTCACGCCGTACATCCGCCGGGCTTCCGCATTCATATGGATGATGATCCGCCCCGGCAGGGTATAGGCCATCAGGCCGCAGTTCTGCACATCCAGCAGGTCCGCATAGTAATTCTCTTTCACCGCCTGCTCCTTGCGCAGGTTGATATTCTGCTCGGCCAGGCGGCGCTCTGCCATCCCCTGCTGCTCCAGACGAATGATATCCGAAATATCCTGATGCACGCCGATGACACTCAGGCACCGTTTCGAGGAGAAGTCCCGGCTGCCGCCGCAGCGGATGATCATTTCGCCAATGACCGGGTGGAGATAGCGGTAGACGATCTCTGTCCGGTTCTCTGACAATTTGTAGATATAGTCCAGGAACAGCTCCCGGTCATCCGGGCAGATCCGTTCGCTGAAGAAGATCGCCCGATCCCCCGGCGTGATGGGGGCGGTGATCCCCAGAAGCTCGTCCATTTTTTCGTCCGCAAAAAGGCGCACCATGGCGCCGTTCTCGTATTCGCCCCGCCAGAGACCGATTTTGGATGTACCTAAAATTTCCTGGGCATTTACTTTCTCTCCCATGGCTGCCGTCCCCCTGCATATTTGGCGCAGCAAAGGCCAAACGTTTTTATTTTATTATATGTTAGATTGTCTGTTTTTTCAATAGCCATATTGGGAAATTTTATGCATTTCAGCGATTTTTCCCTCTGCAATGTTCCCTCCTCCTGCTTCGTAAAATTTTCCAACAGGAATCGGAAATGTGGAAAAATTACCTAAAAATTTCGTTTCAGTTTTGAAACCTACTTTATAATATAGTCAGCATTTATATCTTCACGCAGCCATCTTATTTAGGAAGGAGACCCGTCCATTGAATCCCAAATTGAAAGAGAAAATACAGGAATCCCTTTCAGCTGTTCTGCCGATCACGGTCATTGTGCTGGTACTGAGCATCGTTTTAGTCCCGCTGGAGATCGGCAGCATCGTCATGTTCTTTTTCGGCGCATTGATGCTGATTATTGGCATGGGGATGTTTCAGCTGGGTGCAGAAATGTCCATGAGTCCCCTGGGCGAGGGAATCGGCGTTGAGCTATCCAAATCCCGGAAAATTGCCGTTGCTACCATTATCGCATTCGTAATGGGGATGCTGGTCACTATTGCGGAACCGGATCTGCAAATCCTGTCGGAGCAGGTACCCAGTATCCCCAATACCGTCCTGATCCTCACCGTCGCCATCGGTGTCGGCATCTGCCTTGCCCTGGCGGTTCTGCGGATCACGCTGCACATCGACCTCTCCACTTTGCTGATCGTACTATACGGAATACTTATGGTGTTCTCATTCTTCGTGCCGCCGGAGTTCCTTGCGGTGGCTTTCGATTCCGGCGGCGTGACCACCGGGCCGATCACGGTTCCCTTTATCATGGCGATGGGCGTTGGCCTGTCCGCCGTCCGGGGTGACAAAAACGCCTCCGATGACAGTTTCGGCCTGGTTGCCCTGTCCAGCATTGGGCCAATTCTCGCCGTTATGATTTTGGGATGCTGCTATTCCCCCAAGGAAGCGGTCTATACGGCGGCGGAGATCACCTCCGTTGTTACCATGCGGGATGTAGCCCACGCTTTCGCAGTGGAGATACCCCAATTTGCGAAAGAAGTCATGATGTCCATTCTCCCCATTGTTGCCGTGTTCTTCGTCTTCCAGCAAATCCGCCGCCCGTATCACAAGCGGCAACTCAAGCGGGTCATTATGGGATTCATCTATACCTATGTGGGGCTGGTGCTGTTCCTGTGCGGGGTCAATGTTGGGTTTGCCCCGGTGGGAACCATGCTGGGCAAGGAAATTGCCGGGAGCAGCTTCAAATGGCTGCTCATCCCCATCGGTATGCTGATCGGCTATTACATTGTCAAGGCCGAGCCCGCCATCCAGATCCTGAACCGGCAGGTGCAAACCGTAACGGACGGAACCATATCCGATCGGGAGATGAACCGCTGTATGTCCATTGGCGTGGCGATCAGTATTGGCCTGTCCGTATTGCGGATCTTGACCGGGATCCCCATCCAGTGGATCGTGATCCCCGGGTACATTCTTGCCATGGTCATGTCCCGATTCGTTCCGAAAATATTCGTGGGCATTGCCTTTGACTCCGGCGGCGTGGCCAGCGGCCCCATGACATCCACATTCCTGCTCCCGCTGTGCATTGGTGCCTGCGATGCTCTGGGCGGCAATATCATGACGGATGCCTTTGGCGTTGTGGCGCTGGTTGCCCTCACGCCCCTGATCGCCATCCAGCTCATGGGGCTGCAATATGCCCGCAAGGAACGCAAGCAAATGCGGATCACAGGTCAGGCGCCTGCGATTCCGGAAGACAGTGACGATATCATAGAGATAGAGGAGGAATGACGGATGAATATGCCCAATCAACGCCCGCCCCTGCGGCTCCTGTGCCTGATTTCTACGCCGAAATTGGCGGCCAAGGCATCCGAAATGTGCCAGGCCGGTGCCGTGCCGATCCAGTATCAGTGCCGGGCAAGGGGAACGGCGCCCAACGAAGTGATCGATATTCTGGGGCTTGGCTCCCCCGACAAGAGTATGCTGATCGCCACGATGCCAAAGAATTTTGCCGATGAAATGCTAAAAAAAATGAGCAAAGAGCTGCGCCTTGGCAGCGTAAACAGCGGCATCGCATTTACACTGCCCCTGTCGGGCGCAAACAATTTGCTGATAAGAATTCTGGAACAACTGAATCATGAAGAAGCCGAACTTCTGGAAAGGGATGAAAAAGCAATGTCCGAAACAAAACACACCTTGATCGTAACGGTCGTCAACAAGGGTTTCAGCCAGGAGGCAATGGATGCCGCCCGTGCAGCCGGCGCAAGCGGCGGAACGGTCATCCACAGCAGATGCATGGGGAATCAGGAGGCGCTGGGCTTCTGGGGCATGAGCATCCAGGAGGAGAAAGAGATCCTCTTCATCGTTGCATCCAACGAGGATAAGCTGAAAATCATGAAATCCATCGGAGAAGAATGCGGAATTCGCAGCGAAGCGAAAGGAATCGTCATGTCGCTGCCCATTGATACCGTGGTGGGATTGTCCGGAAACGCCAACTGAGGAATTTTTTCATGCATCGATTATTTCAGAAAGAACAAGTCCTCACCATCCCGAATCTGCTCAGCCTGGTGCGGCTGCTGCTGATCCCGCTGATTGCGTGGCTGTATATTGCCCGGGCGGAATATGTTCTGGCCGTTCTGGTAGTCGTGCTGTCCGGCGCCACGGATATCCTGGATGGGTATATCGCCCGGCATTACAACATGGTATCGGATTTGGGAAAAATCATCGACCCCATTGCGGACAAACTGACCCAGGCGGCCATGTTCCTCTGCCTGTACAACCGTTACCGGGGCGTGCGCTATCTGCTGGGGCTGTTTGTGGTGAAAGAAATCATCATGGCATTTTGCGGCTGGCTGGCGCTCCGAAAAAAGGACAGTGTCAACAGCGCCCAGTGGTTCGGGAAAGCCACAACGGTCGCCCTTTACGCCACCATGGTGATCCTGTTCCTCTTCCCCGCCCTGCCGGAAATTTATGCCAATGGGCTCTTCATCCTCTGCGCCGGGATGATTTTGCTGTCTTTGGGGATGTATCTGGCATTTTATCGCAAAATTCTGGCCGATTGAGATTTTCCGGGTCGCACAGTGTCCAGTCCAGCTCCTCTGGCCAGTCCGGCTCCGCCGGTTGCGCTTCCAGTGTCCGCTGGACGGCCTCCTGTAGCGCCCCATCGAACCCAGTCAGGGCGGCAAAGGGGGCAAATTGCGCTCCTCTCCCCGCCATGCTCATCCGGGCATGGCGGCGGGAGAGGGGTCTTTTTTTGTCCAAAATGTCCTGATAAGGATTTTCCTTTGGATTTGCCATGGTGCGTTTATGCTTTGTGGCCGCCGATTTGGCCGTTGCGCTCCATCATCGTTGCGCCCTCTTCCAGGTTCATGCCCCTGAGGATGGCGTTCTTGCCGTATTTTTTCTTGATGCCCAGCATGGCCATCTGGCGGCGCTTCTCCCGCTCCAGCTCTGCGTTCTCTTTCTCCCGTGCCTGGGCATCGCCGAATAAGTCCAGTTGCTGGAACGGTTCCTGGGTTCCCTGATCCCGTTCCAGGAAATTGGCGCTCAGGGTCACCCGCCGCACCAATAGCGCCGGGTCGGTGATCCGGTCGTACAGCGCCGTCACTGCCTCCATAATGCGCCGGGTGGAGGACATCCGCCGCTGCAAATTGGCGGTGCCGTGGGCGTGTTTCGGGATTTTCCGGCCATAATTGTCCGTGACGATGGGGCCGGTATAGTGGATCTCCGGCCGGGTCAGATTCTCCACATCATAGCCGATGGTCAGGGTCAGTTGATTGGTGGTCAGTCCCTTGGCAACCAGATCCAGTGTCAATTGATCCGCCATCTCCCTTACGATCAGCCGTGCTTTCTCCCAGGAATAGGGGCAAGTCAGCACCTGCCCGGAGCTGACGGAATTGGTGGCGGGTCTGTATGCCTTGATATCCCCCATGGTGCACGGCTCGTAGCCCCAGGCATGGTCGATCAGCAGCTCCGCATTCACCCCGAAGATGGAATAGAGCAGCTCCTCGTTGAAAAAGTCCGTGCTCTCCCCCAGGGAGCACCGGGCAATGTCCCCCATGGTGTACATCCCGTGCTTTTCCAGCCGCCGGGCGGTGCCCTTGCCCACCCGCCAGAAGTCCGTGATCGGCCGGTGCGCCCAGAGCTGCCGGCGGTAGCTCATCTCATCCAGGCAGGCGATCCGCACCCCATGCGCATCCGGCTCCACATGCTTGGCCACGATGTCCATGGCGATCTTGCACAGGTAAAGATTCGTCCCCACCCCGGCGGTAGCGGTGATCCCCGTCTGTTCCAGCACCCGGCGGATCAGCATCTCCGCAAACCCCCGGCCATCCACGCCGTAGGTTCCCAGATAGGGGGTGGCATCGATGAATACCTCGTCCACGGAATAGGGGTGGATATCCTCCGGCGCCACATATTGCAGATAGATGCCGAAGATTTTGCTGCTGACCTCCATATATCTGGCCATCCGGGGGGGCGCAACCAGATACGCTACCTCCCAATCCCGGTGCTTCTCCAGCTCGATTCCGTCCGTGCTCCTGCCGGTGAGCTTCCACCCCGGGGCGCAGCCCCGGCGCAGGGCATTCACCTCCGCCACCCGCTGCACCACCTCGAACAGCCTCGCCCGGCCGGAGATGCCGAAAGCTTTCAGCGATGGGGTAACGGCCAGGCAGATGGTCTTCTCCGTCCGGCTTTCGTCCGCAACCACCAGATTGGTGCGCAGGGGATCCAGCCCCCGGTCGATGCACTCCACCGAGGCATAGAACGATTTCAGATCGATGGCAACATAGCATTTTTCCCTGGCCACAGTGGGTGCCCCCTTTCTTTTCCATCATTATAGAACATCCGTTCGAGTTTGTCAATTCAATCATAAATGGCATTTTATAAAATATAATATTTATTTTGTAAATTATACTAGACATTCCAAAAAGAACATGCTATCATCTTTTCATCCAAAATAACAGGAGGGAATCCATTATGAATCACGAAATTTCATCCGTCCCCTATCTTGCGGGGATCATCTGCGGGCTCCTTTTTGGGGCGCTGGCTTACGTCCTCTCCCGTAAGATGCGCAGCAGCTCCTGCGAATATGACGAGCGACAGATGGCCAACCGTGGCATCGCCTTTCAGGCCGGGTTCTTCACCATGCTCCTGGCCGGGATGATCGTCGCCCTATGCAGCTGGGCGGGGCTGCTGCCCGGGGATGCGCTGCCGTGGCACGTGGGGGCGCTGCTGCTGGGGGTTGGGGTATTCGCCCTGGTGGCCATCCGGCGGGATGCCTATGTGGGGCTCCATGACCGCCCCCGGAAATTCTTCATCATCGGCGCTTTCTTCGTCCTGGCTCTGGGGGGCAACGCCCTGCGGCTCATCGGCACGGATGACCCCATGCAGCGGGTCATGCGGGCGCTGGATGCGGAGGTCAGCGTGCTGTGGCTGGTGATCATGCTGGCGCTGGTGCTCCGTCTGCGCCGGGCGAAGAAAGAAAGCCAATGAAGAACCTCCGCCTGAAAGCCGCCCGGGCAGCCAAGGACCTGAGCCAGGATGCCCTGGCCCAATTGGTGGGGGTCTCCCGCCAGACCATCAACGCCATCGAAAAGGGGGATTATAACCCCACCATCAAGCTCTGCCTTGCCATCTGCCACACATTGGACAAAACATTGGACGAATTGTTCTGGGAAGAATCATAACGTCCGTTCATTCCGATTGCGCCGAAATTGTGCCCATAGAGGAGGCGTTCCGCCTCCCTTGGGCGGTTGCATTTTCGGTAAGCCCATGCAAGCGGGACGGGAGACCCGTCCCCTACGGACGTTTACCTAGATTACGCCATAATTGTGCCCGTAGGGGAGGCGTTCCGCCTCCCTCTTTTTGCGGTTTTATCCGGGTACGTTGAATGGTATACGGAAACGAGATAGAGGAAGGCTCCCTTGTGTAAAGGGAGCTGGCAAAATCGGCTCTTCGGAACCGATTTTGTCTGAGGGATTGCATTGAGAACCGATT
>CAZTYB010000011.1:0-32824 GCA_964617595.1 uncultured Oscillospiraceae bacterium
GGATGGGCGCCTAATCAGGCAGCCAGAGCAACAGTATTGTTGTCAGTTAAATTTAAAAAATTGCCCGTTTTATCGTGGCCAGGCGCCACGACCCGCTATTCCAGCCTCACTACCCCCGTCGAAACCAGTACGGCCCCGTATGGGGAAAAGCAAGCGGCTGCACTTGCTTTTCGCAAGGGAATTCCAGATATCAGAACCGCCCGTAGGGATCCGGCAGTTTCTTGGGTTCAGGGTAACTCTCGCCGTGGGTATCTACTGTAATGGAGGCAATCTTCTGCTCTGTCTGGGGGCGGTCATTGCGGTCGGTCTTGACGGCGGCAATGGCATCCACCACATCCATACCGGAGGTGACTTTGCCGAACGCAGCATATTGCCCATCCAAGTGCTTTGCATCCTGGTGCATGATGAAGAACTGGCTACCCGCAGAATTGGGCGAAGAAGAACGAGCCATACTCAGCACGCCCCGCTTATGCTTCAAATCGTTTTTGACTCCATTAAACAGGAACTCTCCCTTGATGCAGTATCCGGGGCCGCCCATACCGGTTCCCTCGGGGCAACCGCCCTGAATCATAAATCCGGGAATTACACGGTGGAAAATCAGGCCATCATAATAATTGTGGCTGGCCAGGTCGATAAAATTGGCAACGCTCTGGGGTGCCTTTTCGGGGTACAGTTCCCCCTCAATCACGCCGCCGTTCTCCATAGTGATTTTAAAAGTTGGATTCATCAATATCTCTCCTTCATTGCACGGTCGATTTGCCGCTTGGCATCCCGCTCCGCTGCAGATTGTCGCTTGTCGTATAGTTTTTTACCCTTGCACAGGCCGACTTTGACTTTGACCCGGCTCCCCTTGAAATAGACCGAAAGGGGGATCAGGGAATAGCCATCCTGCTTCACTTTGCCAAACAGGCGCATGATCTCCCGCTTGTGCATCAGCAGTTTCCGGGGGCGTTTGGCATCCCGGTTGAAGATATTGCCGTGGTCATAGGGGGAAATGTGCATCTGGTTGAGGATGAGTTCCCCATCTTTGATGCCGCACCAGGAATCCTTGAGATTCAGTGTCCCCTGGCGGATGGACTTCACCTCGGTTCCGCAAAGTTCGATTCCCGCCTCCATCTCCTCTTCCACGAAATACTCGTGGTAAGCTTCCCGGTTGCGTGCCATCACTTTGATGCTTTCCTTTTCCATCCATCCCACCCCCTAAAGGCTTTCTGAAGTCATTATATCATATCTGTCAAGTATTGAAACGAGAATTTTTGAAAAAATCAATTCTTAAGATTTCTTAAAACGTATTGACACATCAGGTTTAACGTGTTAAACTTCATGCATAAGGTTTATCGCGTTAAACCCAACATAAAAAAGGAGACGATCTTATGAAAAAATTGACTGCAATCATCCTCGTTCTTGTGATGGCGCTCTCCGCTTTTGCCGGATGCACCGTTTACGCAACCGATGCAGAGCCCGATGTTCCGGAAGAAATCGAGCTGGCAGAATTCACCCCCGTTTCCACCGGGGAACAAACCCAGGTGCACGTAGCAACTGTGGATGAATTTCTGGAGGCCATTGCCCCCAATACGGAGATCATCCTGGATTCCGAACTGTACCTGCTGAGCGATGCTACGAACTATGCCGTCAAAGGCAGCCTTTACTACCGCTGGCAGGAAGTTTATGACGGCGTGCAGCTGACCATTCAGAATGTAAGCAATCTGACCATCCGTGCAGAGGAAGACGACATCACCGCCCACACTATCTCCGCTACCCCACGTTATGCCCATGTGCTGAATTTCGAAAATTGCGAAGCCATCACCCTGGAGGGCTTCACCGCCGGGCACACCATTGAGCCGGGTGCCTGCTGCGGCGGTGTGATCGGATTTTACAACTGCGAAAATACGCTGATCAATCGGTGCGGTCTCTATGGTTGCGGTGTTGTTGGCGTATGGGCGGAGAACACAAAAGAAATCCAGGTCGTCAACAGCGATATCTACGAATGCAGCTGGGGTGGCGTATATATGGTCGCATGCATGGATGTCACTTTCAATGGCAACACCATCCGTGACCTGGGTGAAGAAGTATCCGGCGAATGGTGGGACGGAACCCCGTTCATGCTCCATGATACCCAGAACATCACCATTGACGGAGAAACCAAACCCGACAATTACATCGGCGAATAAGGAGGAGCATATGGAAACTCCAAAAATCTTCGAGAGCGAATATCGGTTCTGCCTCCTGCTGTGGGAGTATGAACCGGTGAACTCCACCAAATTGGTTACCCTGTGCAAAGAGCATCTCGGCTGGTCCAAAGCCACTACCTATACAGTCATTCGCCGTCTGGTGGAGCGGGGGGTGGTGCAGAATGAAAATGCAACGGTCACCAGTCTGATCTCCAAAGAGAAAGCGCAGAAGTCACGCCTGGACGAAATGATGAAAGAGACGTTCGAGGGCTCCATGCCCGCTTTCCTGGCCGCTTTCTCCCGGAGCAAAAAACTCACCCGTGAAGAAGTGAACCAACTGCAAGCTTTCATCGACAGCTATCAGGAGGAATGAATATGAGTACTTTCTTTCAAAATCTCTTAACTGCAAGCGCCCACGGGAGCATTGTCATCCTGGCAGTGATCCTCTTGCGGGCAGTCCTGAAAAAGACACCCCGGAAATTTATCTGTTATCTATGGATGCTGGCCGGAATCCGGCTGCTGACCCCTATTTCGTTGCAGAGTAAATTCAGCTTGCAACCGGTCAGTCTTCCCCTGCCCACCGTATCTTCCCGTGCTGCGCTGATTCTCTGGATCAGTGTTGCTGCAATGATTGGAGCCGTGAGCATTGTTGCCTATCTGAAATTGCAGCGCAGAGTTCGGGATGCGGTAAAGGTGCCCGGAGGGTTCGAATCTGAGAAAATTGAAACTGCATTCGTACTGGGATTTATCAAACCGAAAATCTACATCCCCACCGGCATGAATAAGGAAACCTGCAACCAAATTCTTGCCCATGAGCGCACCCATCTGGAAAAGGGAGACCACTGGATCAAGATGATCGCCTTTGTTGCTCTGGCGCTGCACTGGTTCAATCCGCTGGTATGGATTGCCTATTTGATGCTGTGCAAGGATATCGAAATTGCCTGTGACGAGCGGGTGGTGCAATTCATGGAGCTGGACGAGCGGAAAGCCTACTCCTCTGCCCTGCTGCAATGCAGCACCAATAAGCTGTTCTATGCGGCAAGCCCCGCTGCTTTCGGCGAAATCAGTGTAAAATACCGCATCAAATCCGTCCTGCGCTATCGCAAGCCGGGATTCCTGATGAGTTTGCTGGGACTGGTATCCATTGCGTTTGTTGCCCTTTGCCTGCTGACCAGTCCAGTGAACGCCACTACCAATGAGGGCGATACCTTGCGCACGAGCAGCCATCAGGCGCCAAACGAATTCGTTATCCCGGAGTCCCCCGAATCGCCGGAGAATCCCGACTGGGGTGTCCAAATATTTATGGATGCCACCTCGCCCAATGGCGGATATCTGGCCTGCCTGATTGAGGAGCGATTCATTCAGGAATCGGAAAGCATCACCCTGAGTAATGCAATTCTGGAGCGGTGGAACGGCGAAACATGGGAGCGGTATCCGGCGGAGCAGTCCGGTTCCCTCTTCTCCGATATCTCCACCTACTTCGCCACCAGCCGGGACTATATCCTCAGTGATGACGGACTTGACATTGACTGGTCGTCCACCGTTGGGAGCCTGAGCCAGGGGGACTACCGCATCGCATTGACCGTGACCGGCGAAGATGCATCCCGATACTGCGCCACATTCTACGCACCCTTTCACATCTACCGGGAGCAACTGCCCACGGAAGAGGAGAACGCTTTGGAGCGCTGCACCAGTGCAATCAAAGCGCTGGACTCCACCAACGGGTACTCCATCCGCCTTTCTGAGGAAAGTCCCGCCGGGAATATCCAGCCCGTGATGCAGCTGGACAGACCCAGCAACGGTGCCGGTACCATAACCTACTACTACGGGGAATTCACTGTATCCAGCGCAGAAATCGGAAGAGATGCCTATATTTCGCCCTGGGAAGCGGATTATGACCTGAATCAGAACCGGAAATTCCTCTTTCCGGAGGGGGATTCCTGCATCAGTCAGGAGGAGATCTCGTTCCGCTCCGTATGGGCGGACTATCAGGGAACGGTCTACTATGGCAGGGATACTTTCCGTTTCAGCGAAAATGGGAAACTGGAATCCATCCAGCGGGAAATAGAAACCATTGGCGAAGACGGAACCTGCACTAGCCGCAACGTTGACCGACTGGATGTACTGAGCACCAACGTACTGGTCATCAGTTCCGGCTATGAGCCGGAGGACTCCTACGCCGCTCAACAGCGCTCCCCCTGGGGCATCTTCTTCCGGGTGGATGACGACTACCTCAAGCCCTATGGCGGCGAAGTCTGGCTCAGCACCAATACCGTTGGCCGCTCCAATTATACGACCGATTGTAACTACTGGCTGGAAAAATGGGACAGTGACCACTGGGTGCGCCTCGGGGACGAATCCACCGAGGAAAGCTGGGGAAAGGATGCCATCCCCGTGGTAGGCAGAACCACGGTCGTCAACGTGGACTGGTCGGAAACTTACGGCAATCTGGCTGCCGGAGTCTACCGCATGGGCAAGCGCTTTTACAGTGAAAGCGAATCCATCATTCAATATGCTGAATTCTCCATCCGGGAAACTGGCGGTATCTTCGGCATCGGCGGTGAAGAAGCTCTGGCTCGTGTAGATGCAGCAATCGAGAAACTGTGCCAGTCCGGCTCCGCATGGAGCGATACTATACCCTCAACAGCAGTTATATCCAGCAGGAAGCGCTGATGGATATTGTATGGCGCTATGGCAATGAGGAAGTGTACGATTTCTACGATGCCACCGGTTACACCCATAGCTTCTATACGGATGATACGGACAATGTAATGTACGGCACCTGGTATGAGCGGAGCTACGGGAACGAAGAATACGATTGCTACTATTTCAGCGACGAGTACGGCACCATCAGCGACCGGGAGATCACCTTTGCCCTGAGCTATAGTCAGTCCGCTATCTATAATCCCATTACTGTTTATACCTATCGATTTGACGAAAACGGAAACATTACCGAAATTGTGACTCGTGGTATGGGGAACAACCTGTTTAGTCATCGCTATGTGGTCACTGATACAGAAGAAAGTGAGATCGAAACATGGGTAGAGAAAGTGAAGTCGGAATTCTGAAGAAAGCCTGGATCGATGAAGATCAGCGCATCATCTCTTTCACCCCCACGGAGCACGCCCAGGACTACCTTGCCCAGGAGCAGGCGTTCTGGCAGCGCATTGCGGCGCTGATGCACTGCGGATATCGCATTCAATAAATTTGGTGTCACTTAAACAAAGCAACGAGGCAGCTTTCGGGCTGCCTCGTTTTTGGAATCTCAGAAATTCGGGAGTTCATCCCGAGTGATCACCTGGTCACTATTGTATAGGGCATTGAGTCCCTCTGGGGTATTGTCCTGGGTGAGACTGGTGGTGTGCCAGGTCATGAACCATGCCCAGGGGGTCGTGGCCAGCTCCTGGGCAGTGGGATTGGAGCCGCATTCATGGAAAGCATAGGGTTTGGAGGTAGTGATTTTCCGGAGCTCCTGATACAGCCCGTTCTGCACGCCCCCCTGATAGCTATCCGCCCCAATGACATCCACATATGCATCGCCGGGATACCAACCATCGTAATCCTGATACAGGTGGGAATAGCCCAGCACCCAAATCAGATTATTCAGTTCCAGGTCATGGGTATAATAATCATACATGGTGCGCCAGAGTTTCACGAAATTCTCGGCACCGCCTTTGCCCCACCAGAACCATTTCCCGTCAAATTCATGAAAGGGGCGCCAGAGAACGGTGACCCCCTGATCTTGCAATTCTTTCAGCGCATCCCCCGCTTTGCGCATTCCCAACATCAGATTGTTGTTTTGCCATGTCCCGGGGGTAAGGGCGGCATCCCAATCGGGAATCTCGGTCTGCATACAGTCCGTCCATTCCCCGCAGAAATTGGAACCGGTGTGCCAGCAGATGGTTACCAGTCCCCCGCTGTGCCACCATTCCACCGCCCGACGGTTGACACCGTCGAAATCGTCATTGATATAATCCAGCCCACGGATGGCGGGGTATTTCCCGGTAGTCCCCATCAGGATATTCATTTCGTAATCTTCGCCGTCGATCCAGGTGGACTCTTGCTGGGCACTCAGGGTTTTGCTCCCGCCCAGTGAACAGAGGTAAGCATAAACGGCTTTTGTTGTGTTGTCCGCATTGGGGTTGGATAGTTGATAATTTTGCATGGTTTCCTCACTTCCTCCGGCGCTGACGGACATGGCGCAAAGGGATGCCAAAATCAGCAGCACGGCAATCAAGCAATTAAAGAATCGTCCCATTTATTTCGATCCGATTACTGCAACAAGATAGAACGGAACCGCATCATCTTCATGAGTCTGCACCAATGTAATTTCTACTTTGTGATTTTTTTGCTGGCCATGTACCAGGACGTTGTCAATATATAGGCAGTCGCCCCAATCCTCCTGGAAATTGGCATCCAGCAATACGGCATTCTCCTCGCATCCGTCCACAACCACTCGTGCAATGGGTGCGGGTTTACGCACGGATTTGCGGTACTGGATTGCGATTCCCGTACCGGGAACATCAAAGGTGATGGTGTTCCCTTTCTCCCATGCGGTGAAGCCATGGCGGAACATCTGGGTGATATGCTCCTGGGGTGTTTCGTCCGGCTGGAAACCAAGCATCATGGGAGCGGAATTATGATTCTGATAGCGGATGCTCTCCTGATACTGGTTATCCGTCAGGGGCTGGGGTAATTGCCCGGGGGCTTCGTCCAGCGCCGATGCGCAGAGAATTTTCTCCAGGAAATAGCAGATCGTCTGGGCAACCATTTCGTGCCCTCGGTCATTGGGATGAAGATCGTCCGGGGTGATTTCACGGTTGCCGATTTCCCCGGATGCTACCAGAGGATAGATGGTGCTGCGCATACTGACACAGGGCAAGGAATAGTGTCTGCCAATTTGGATATGTACATCCTCGGCACTTTCCATATTGTCATAGCGGACATTGTGAATCAGCATCAGCGCTTTTCCGGCGGCAAGGATCTTCCGAACCAGCCCCTCGTAGGTCTCCATGAAAAAGGGGGTGCAATCATCATTCACGCTGAATTCTGCAAAAATCATATCCGGGTCATATCTTAGCAGGTCCTCTTCCACCCTGGCAACGCCAAATTGGGAAGTTGTCCCACCGATTCCTGCATTGATAAAGGAAACATTGGGGAATTGCCCATTCCACCACTGGAAAACACGGGAAGCGTAGCAATTCTCCTGCTGGGATGCCAGGGAGCCCTGGGTAATGGAACCGCCCAGGAATCCGATTTTCACCGATTCACCCCGTTTTGCCTTTTGAAATACACGCTGAATGGCCAGCCAGTTCCCCCGATTGACGATTCCCTTTTCAAAATCAATCATTGTTCATCCTCCCATATTTCTTCGCCCAAAGATTCAATAAAAGCGCTCAGTTCCTCCGCCATTTTTTCCGCTTCCGGACGGCGAATATGCCCCGGAGTGCCACAGCCATTGTTGGAATAGAGGAAATGGTGTACTTTTCTATCCCCCAGTTCCCGGCATACCCGGTCAATGGCAGCATCCCAATTTTCATGGTGATTCAGGATGGTTGTGGCCAAAATGATGGTGGCGTGAGGATACAGCTCCCGCAAGCGCCGGATGAACGCACCGTAATGCGCTATCCAGTTGGCCGCCTTGGGATGATCCAGTCCCACCTCTATGTAATTATCCGGGTGGGCATCGTTCTGCCCAATGGCCACGACCACCACATGGGGAATATACCTGCTGAAATCCCACGTTTTCGTCTCCCCAAGATAGGGATTGCACTGGATTTTGTCATATAGATGCTCCATGCCGATCAAATCCGGGGCGCAGAAATATCCCGTCCCATCCAGCAAGGCAATTCCCCCTTGGGCAGTATCGTGAATTTGCGCATTTAACTTCCGGGCGGTGAGCCAGGCGTAGGAATAGTAGCTATTGGAGAATTCCCCATTGTGTGCCGGATCGGCTTTCCCGCAGTAATCCAGCGCTTCGCTGACCTCACCGGCGGTGACACTGTCGCCGAAGAATTCCATTCTCCGCTTAAGTTTCTGGGGCAGGGGCAGCACCTCCGCCCCCTCCGGCAGGAGGAACCCGTAGAAGCGGAAATAATGGCAGGCATCCATCCGCTTGAAGATCATCAGCTCATGCTCTTCATCCGGCAAATCCTCCGCAACCGTCAGCTCCGTCCGACCGGAATCCGGCAAAATCAATTTACTCTGCACCCCGTCCAGGATCACGCCCAGGGCATTTTGATAGAAACTATGTAAATTGGTCACATCCACTTTTATCCCCGTTCCACGGAAACGGATGCGCACATTGGAGCACGGATAAACGAATACCGGTGACTGTGCATCACTCTCGTCGATTCGACCCATATATTGCAGAAGCGGATGATCTGCGGGAACCAGCTTAAATTGATTTGAAGACATATCTAATCGTCCCCTTTGTATTTATTGATAATACCACATTTGCGCCTGGGGGTCATCTTCCGAAACTTTGGGAGAATATTTTAACAGAATTCTCTCCATGGGATAGGTGGATAGATACCACGCTGCACCCGGGAAAATCAGGATGCCCCAGGGCATGAAGTAAATTCCCAAAATGCAGATACAGACCAGCGCAAGCAGCTCTATTGTCGTTAAAAAATGGCGGAATGTCAATACCAAAGACATTCGAAACAGCGAAAAACTTCCCTTTGAAAAGCGGGACAGGCACGCCCACAGATAGCAGCATAGTGCAACGACCGCAAGAAGCATCGCCACAAACAGATACAGTACCGCAGCGGGAACGCAGCTATCAGAATAAAGATAGATGCACTCCACTGCTAGCACCAGCAACGCAAGCAGGCTCAGAATATTCAGCGGCAAACTCTGCCGCAGATTCAGGCGAAAAGAGCGAAAAAATTCGCTATGAATCTTTCCATTTTTATGGCGAATCACTTTCGCAGCGGCATAATAGGCCGCAGTACTGGATGCTCCAATGGTCACAATGGGCAAACAGCACAAAATCCACAAAAAATTCAGTACAAGCAGATTCCAGAGGAAATTCATCACTCTGGCGTAGGTTCCCTCCGGGGAAAATACATTCTCAAACATCATTTCGTTCCTCAGGAAAATGACCCGCACCCGATTTGGGTGCGGGTCAAGGTATTACGGGATATTACAGCGCAGGCGGGAGATTAGCCGAAGTAAGCATCCAGACCGGCCTGGAACTCCTGACGGTAGGTCTCCTGCATCTGAGCAGCGGTCATGCTGCCATTGATCAGAGATTCCAGATCCATGGACACATTCAGGCTGTTCCACAGGTCGAACTGCTCACGGGAGCCCAGATCGAACATCACGTCGAAGTTTGCATCCTGCAGCTCTTCGTCACCGGCAGTAACGGCGTACCACCACCACATGGTCTCCTTGTCGTCACGGATTTCCACGTCATCCTGATACCAGTTGGAGATTTCCTCAAACACGTTGTAAACCAGCTCGGGATCCTCAATGCCGTTGGGAATGAACCAGAAGGAACCGGCGGTGAACTTGCCCTTGTTGGTTTCGAAGCTGCCGCTGGGGCCAACGGGCCACTGGACATAAGCGGTCTCGAACTCCAAAGTGGAGCCAACGGAGCCGTCCCAGTCATAGTCCGCATTGGAAGAAGCGATCCATGCAGCGCCGGGCCAGAAGCCGACATTGCCGTCTCTGTAACGGAAACGCATCACGTCGCCGCTGTCGCCGAACTCATAAGGAGCAGCAACATTGTAGGTATTGTACAGGTCGGACAGGAACTGCAGCGCCTCGCCGGTGGCGGAGGAGCTCAGGGCCTCGGTCGTACCGGCGGCAATGGCAGCGCCATTGGACATCATCAGCTGACCGAAAACGTCCTGTGCAAAGCCATCGAAGCCATACTGGTCGGTAACACCGTCACCATCGGTATCCTGGGTCAGAACCTGGCAGTACTCAACGAACTTGTCCCAAGTCCATTCGCCACGGGCGTACAGTTCCCGGGGATCTTCCAGATTGTTGTCTTCCAGCATTTCCACATTGAAAGCCAGAGGATAGGTAGCTTCCACGGCGTTCTGAGCCAGAACCTGCTTCATCAGGCTGACCTTGCCGTCGCCCAGATCCAGGTAGCTCAGGATGGTCTGATCGTTGAGGATGTCAGCATCCTCGGGCAGAACGGTGCTCAGATCCATGGCCAGGCCGCTGATGGCGGCGGGGATGCCGAAGCTCAGCTCGCACAGGTAAACATCGCAGTCGGGGGTACCGGCCAGGATGGAGGTATTGATGGATTCCACAACGCCGGAATAGGTCAGGTTGACATACTCGAAACGGACATTGTACTTCTCTTCCACGTTCTTCACGTTCTCAAAACGCATCTGGTCAGAGATGCTGCCGCCGTAAGCGGGGTCATCTTCGGGAGCTTCGTGGGTGGAGTCGTAGTAGAAGTCCCACCACACGCCGATGGTGATGGTTCTGGGTTCGGCATCTGCGGAAGCAGCGGGAACCACCAGTCCAAATACCATAATCATGGCCAGGATAGCGGCAAAGATACGATTCAATTTCATTGTAATTTCCTCCTGTTCGATTGATTCATTCCTCAGGCATTAAGCTGCGGAGCCGATATAGGCTGCGAAAACAGTCCATGCGCCGCTGGCTTCGCACTGCAGTCTGGTGCCCCAGGCGGAGACATCATCACCGCAAACTTCTGCGATCTGCTCATAAGTGATCTGGCAGACGGAACCATCGCAGGCAGCGGTCTGCTGCTGGACACGGCTCCAACCGCAAGCGGCATCGGGCATAACGATCCACAGGTCGCCATTGTCGGACTCATACTGGAAAGTGATCACGGCACCGGGAACCAGTTTAGCGATCTGTTCCTCGGTCAGCTCCAGGCCATCCTGTGCCCATGCATCGCCGGAGGGTGCAAAACCATCAATCAGGGTATTGCCCTTGGCATTGACGAAAGAAGCGGAGGCGATAGAGACAGCATAAACTTCCCAATTGCCGCTGGATTCGCACTGGATTCTGGCGCCCCACTTGGAGGTATCATCACCCAGGACGGCAGCGATCTGCTCAAAGGAAATCTGGCAGACAGAGCCGTTGCAGGCAGCGGTCTGCTGCTCAATGCGGGTCCAACCGGCCTCGGCATCGGGCAGGACGATCCACATATCACCGGATTCGGACATATAGTTGATCTCCAGGGTTGCGCCGGGAACCATCAGCGCCCACTGCTCCTCGGTCAGCTCAACGCCATCCTGACCCCAGGCGGAGCCGGACATTGCGAAGCCGTCGATCACAGTCTTATTGGCCAGGGTCTTCAACCCAGTGGGCTGGCCGACCTTAACACTGTAAACTTCCCAGTTGCCGCTGGATTCGCACTGCAATCTTGCGCCCCACTGGGAGATATCGTCACCCAGGACGGCAGCGATCTCTTCAAAAGTGATCTGGATGGTGGAGTGGCTCAGATTGGTGGTTGCGGTCTGCTGCTGGATGCGGCTCCAACCGGCAGCGGCATCGGGCATAACGATCCACATATCGTCGCTCTCGGAAGCGTAGCTGATCTCAATCACAGCGCCAGGAACCAGAGCTGCCAGGAATTCTTCGGTCATCTCAACGCCATCCTGACCCCATGCGGAACCGGCGATACCGGCCATGCCTTCCAGCTCAACGGCATCAGCGCCCAGGTACTCCAGGTTGCTCATGTCGGCAGCACCGCCGAAGCCCTCGGGCTCCACAAAGCTGGCAGCGGAATCGGCAGCGATCAGGTTGCCCTCGGCATCCAGGAAGCGGATATCGTCAATATACAGCACGGCGGGGGTTGCGCCCTTGTCCATGCCATTGTCGGTGGTCAGGGAAATGACCATCACGGAAGAATCGGCAGAGAAAGCCTCATCGCCCATCTCAAAGGTGGCGACCTTGGGATTCTTCTTCTCCATGTAGACGGACCATGCCCGGGCGATCTTGCTCAGGCTGCCATCGGTGAAGAGCTTCATCTCGCCGGAGCAGGCATAGAACTTGCCGTCGGGATTCTCGATGGCCATGGTCATCTCGATCTTGGCAACGTCGGCCAGTTTGTCGCCCAGCAGGCTTGCCACGTCAAAGGCAATGTAGGGAACTTTGCCATCGTTGTTGGTCACTTTCAGAGCATTGCCGCCATTGAAAGAAGCAATCTCAACGGTAGCAGAAGCGGAATTGGCCATTCCGTCATAAACACACACGAAGCCGGCGTTGCCGTCCTCAAAGTCCAGGCTGACTTCTGCATCGGCCGCAACTGCGGGAATCAAGGACATTACCATAGCGACAGCCAGAACCAGAGCCAGAAGTTTGTTCATTTTCACTTTCGTTTCCTCCTTGAATTTTGATTGAAAAATGGGTTGCGCTGGAAAACTCGCCATAAAAGAACCTTACCACGCTCCTCTCTCAGGCATTTATGAATTACTGAGCAAAGAACGTTACCCAACGATACCGCTTCGCTCCACACCTTCAATAAATTGCTTCTGCAAAATAATATAGATCAAAACGACAGGAATCATCATTAAAACGATTCCCGCATCCAGATAGAGGTTCTGGATGGTTTTGTCCATCACTTTGTACTGGTTGGCGATGTTGGCAACCAGGGACGAGATCCGGGTTCCGATAGACATGGACTGGGGCAGATGGAACAGTTTCGCGTAGAAAGTGTCGTTGTATTGCCAGACCAGGGAGAACACCGAAACCGTGATCACGGAGGGCATTGCGTTTCGCAGCATGATATGGAAATAGGTATACCATGTGCCCGCACCGTCCACCAGTGCTGCTTCCTCAATTTCTTTAGGTAGCCCCCGGAAGAATTGGTTAAAGATGTAGATATACAATCCGGAGCGCAATCCGCAACCCAGGGCGGTCATGAGTGTCAGCGGGATGGGGCCACCCATCAGATTCAGCGGGCTACCCGTAATGGCCGACACGATGCCAAAGGGGTCAAAGGTTCGGAAAGTCATATAAAGGGGCAACATGATGGTATGGGTGGGAATGACGATCATGATCACCACGCATCCGAAGAGCAGATTCTTCAGCGGGAACTTGAACCGGGCAAAACCATAGCCAACCATGGAGCAGGTGAGGATTTGCAGCAGCATCAGCACGAACGCATACAGCAGCGAGCGCAACATGGTGGGCACATAGTCCAGAATCTTGATGGCCAGTTCATACCGCTCCAGCGTGGGGTTCTGGGGGATGAGGTAGACCATGGGGCTATAGGCATCCTTATTGGAGAAGAAAGAGTTGGCAAGGATGCCGAATACCGGCCCCATGATCACGTAGCAAACGCCAATAATAATGGTGAACCGGAACAGGGTCATCAAGAAATTCTTCACGCCATTGGTGATGGACTGGCGCTCGTTCAGGGCGGTGGTCTCGTCATTCAGCGCAGCAAAATGCTTGGAAAAATAATTTCTAACAGTCGTAAACACGCAAAATCCTCCTCCCCTTAGTTGTAATAGAAAGTTCTCTTGGAGATGAATCCGCAAACCAGAACCAGAATGGCGCAGGTCACAACCGTACTGACCAGACTGAATACGGAACTAAGACCATAATTGAATTCCGTAAACGCCGTTTCGTAGGCAAGTGTGACCACTTCACTACTGGTAAAACTATCCACAACGGTATAAACCACGTTAGTGATGATATGGGGCATCACCATGGGGAAAGTCACTTTCCAGAACGTTTCGTACCCCGTTGCACCCTCGATCTTCGCAACCTCGTACATGGAGCTGGGGATGGACTGCAATGCGGCAATGAAGATTACGATCTGCACGCCGGAGGAGGATACGATACTGGTGATCCGACTGACGGCTCCGACGACGTATTCCAGTAAATCCCTGGAAATCATCAGATTTCCGAACAGGTCAATATAGTAATTGATCCCCATTCCGGTGGATGCCTCCTGCGCCATTTCCTGGCTGGAGGAACTGACACCGGTGGCAACCATGGCGGATGCCGTCTCAATGGCATCCACGATCGCCTCCGCATTCAGAATCACAGGCAGGAAGAAAATCGCACGGATAATGGTTCTGCCTTTCATCTTCCGGTTCAGCATCAGCGCCATGAAGAGGCTGAAAAAGATAATCAGCGGCACATCCACCAGCATATTGATGACGGAAGTGGTGAGGATTTGCTTGAACTGTCCGTGAGCCGTGAAAGCATAGAGATAATTCTCCAACCCCACCCAACTCAGGGAATATCCGCTGACACCCACCGTCAGTTCAGAGAGGGAGAACTGAATCGTCATGAACAAGCTACGCACATAGAACGCCACGAATCCAACCAACCAGGGCAAGATAAAGAGATAGCCACTGACGGTTCTTTTCTGCGTTAGTGTGAGCGAACGTCTTTTTTTCACTTCCCCACCCCCTTACTTCACGGTGTAGCCCATCCCGGGGACATTCAGGCCATCGGCCTGCAAATCCTGAGACGTGTAGTTAATATAAATCGTAACATCATTGCTGTAGGTGACCTTGCGAACACCATTGTCCAGAATCTGGTGACCGGTCATCTGCTCACCGGAAACTCTGGAGAGGACTTCGTTCACTTCGCTGTAGACCTGGGCAGCCGTATCCGACCAAACGGAGAAAGTTGTAGAATAGTCGTAATTCAGAGCAGAATACTTCATTTCGGAGGTGTTCTCCCAGGTGAACAGGAAATGGGGCGAAGCACCGTATTCCAGCATGGTCAGAACCTGCTCCCGCTGGTCACTCACATTCGTCAGATTGTAAACGCCACCGCAGTAATCGATGCAGCCATGGATGATCATTTCGTACAGGGGGATGTTGGCATCCACCAAAATGTAGTCATTGTCATCCAGGGGGAGATTGGTAATGTCGCTGGCTACACTCCAGGCATAGTCATTGGCCTGATTCACCATGATCTGCTTCCCGGTTTGCTCCATGGTATCCAGCATAGCGGTGACCACATCCAGCGCATCCTCACGGTCGATTTGGCCGGTGCGTTTCTTATCGGACTGCAATGTGGAGCCCAAATCTCTCAAAGAAATTCCACTCACATCATAATCCTGAATCTTTTCTGCAAAAGTGGTTGCGTATCGAACCAGGAATTTGGGGCTGACCAGGTCATAGGCTCGTTCGGTATAGCCGAGGGTACTGGTCTGGCGGAAATTGACGGGATTGGTCATGCCGAAGCTGGCAACGTAACCGCTCCCATAATATTTGGAGGACTCCGCCTGGTAATTGAAGCGCTTGCTGGTATAGGGAACCTTTTGCAGCAATACATCCACAAAGAGGCTGCCCCCATCGGTCTGGATTTTCTCATTCAATTCTTCCAGAACGCTCTTGCCGCCAAGTTTGCCGGAGATGCGGATTTTATCCGCAACATCGTGATAGTATCCACGATTGAACCAACCCTGCAAATTCACTGCCTGGTTCTCTACTCCCATTTCAGCCAGAGTATCGTAGATCTCACCGACTTGTTGGAATGTGGTCATGGCATCCATCCCCTTGTACTGCTTGCCAAGGAAATACTTATCCATTTCCACACCGGTGAGTACATCATAATAGAGCTTGATGTCACCGTTTTCCTGCTTCTCAGTCAGGACACCTTCGTTGATCAAACGCTGGCGCATATACTGTGCGATCCCAACATAACCCTGGTGCTCTTCATCCAGGAAAGTATAGCGGATCGTCATATTATGGTCATAGGGGGTAGGCTCCACAATGGGCAGATTCGCTTCGTTACCGGTGGTGCCGAACATTTCCAGCGTTTCACTGCCACGGAGGATGAAACTGGCGTAGGCATAGTTGTAATTATTCACATTGCCGGATACGCCCGCCGTAATGGATGCAAGAGAAGCTCCCTCCTCAATGGTGGCAAGGATGGTTCCATTCTCTTTGCAAAGGCCGAACAAACCCATGGTGCAGTCATTGGCATTCTCCATCAGGTAGTAGTCCGCCGCCAGCGGGTCAATGCCATAGACGAACTGGGAATAGTTCGCAGCGCTCACGCCGGATTTTCCGTTGTTGAAATTGATAATGGAGCCATCGCCGTTGGGGACGACGATATAGCCGCTGCCGGAACTGTCCTGGGCACCGAAATTACGCAGGAGCTGGATCCGGTAGATGGATGCTCCGCCGTTTTCTTCGATGAGGCTCACCGGGATGGATACCTCCAGATGGTCATCCTCCAGCCGGTAGTCAAGGGCTACGGTGAACGAAACCGGAACGGAAACAGCGCTTCCCGCAAGACCCATCTGCTCAATGCAATCCTCTTCGGTAAAGCCAACGGATTCGAACATAGCGGAGAGCTTCTTCTTGGTATTCTTATTATTCCTTGCAGCTTTGAGCAGCTGGCGCATTCCGGAAACATCGGAAGTGGTGGAATAGTATCGGGCGAAAGCTTCCGCATCCTTTTCGTTGAGGCCGGCACAGACCTCTTCGAATTTCTCATTGGAGATATAGGTGGGCACCAGTCCAAGGGAATTGGAGAAATCGCCCAGCTGGTAGATCACCCGAACACCGCCGGAGATACCCTCGTATTCCACCTGATCCCGGTCAACTGCCATGGAGAAAGAATCGTAAACGCCCTCTTTCCGGGAGGAGTTGAAGTAGTTCACGATAATATGGGATTTCAGGTAATTCCGGTTGGAACCGTTGGCCACGGGATCATCGTCCGCTTCCGGAGGAATCGCATAGGTGATCTCCCCTGTCCGCTTATCCAGCACGGCAACGTCGGACGTTTTCTGATTCAGGTAAAGCTCTAATTCTTCGCTCTGGGTCACAAGCTTATAGCTTTTGTTCCCGGGGAGGGACTGCTTTTGCAGCTCCATCTCAGCACTGGTCTCCACCTCGTAGGAGGTTATGTACTGGGTATACTTATTGTAGAAAGTAAAATGCAGCAGGTAATACGCCAGATAGCACAGCGCCACGACGAGGACGATGGCAAGGAGGATATACAGTATTTTCTTGCCTACGGTAAGAGGTCTTTTTGTTCTTTTCATCATTCCCGCCTCCTACGCTCTGAATATGATTTCGGTGTACAGCGACTTGAAGAAATTGATCACTTGTCCGATCAAGTCCGCCAACAACAGGCACAGGAAAATGATGATAAGGATCGCAACAAAGGTCAGTAGCAGCGTTTCCAATGTTTTTCCCAAAGTGTAGTTGTGCACCTGCATAATGCCGATGAGCGCCATAATCACCCCGTAGCACACTCCTGCGCCGATCACGATGGTATAGAACGCGCCCTCTTCCACGGTGATCACATGGCTCATAGCCGTTGCGATCAGGAACGCAGGAATCAGGGGGGCGCAACTATAGCCCACTGCAATGGAGATGTCTTTCATCCGCCCCTCACCATTCATCAGGCAGGTGATTGACCAGTTCGCCACGCAGATCAGCAGATACAGCAGCAGAATGCCCGATAATTCTTCCAAAGAATCCACCGTGGAGGGCTCCACATCGTTTACAATGAAATTAGCGCTGATCCGGTTCACGGAGAAGCAGAGAGAAAACAGAACCACCATCAAAATCGCAATGGGGACACTTCCCCGCTCCTGATGGCGGATCCAGTAGAATCCGTCCATGGGATGGCTGATGGTATAGAAAAGGTAGGACCATTTTTCTTTAGAAAAAGCTTTTTTCATTCCGTTTTACCTCCTTTTCTGCGGATCCATCCGGCATCTCTCACCTTGCGCAGGATCCATATTGCTACCAACAGCACCACGATTCCCGTAAGCGCCGGAGCCAGGTAAGTGCGCAGCAGTTCACTGCGATAGCGCTTGAATGCAATGGAATAGTAGTCCCGGTTCATGCCGATTTTCAGATATTTCATCGCCATTTTGTTGTCCCCGGCGGACAGGTAAGCTTTGCCGATGCCGGAGTTTGCAAGCTCGTTGTTTTCGTCCAGTTCCAGCACTCTTGCCCACAGGTCAACCGCCTGGGACTCGTCACCGTCGTGGCGGAGCGCAACGGCTTCGTTGATGAGCGAACCGTATTCGGTGGGAGAGAATTTGTAGATCTCACCCCGGTTTGCATCCAGAACCAGCAGGCCATTCTCCCATTGCTCAATGGCGGTGGGGGTATTGAACGTCCCCTCCTGGGTGCCTAGTCCGCCGAAAATGTACAATAGATTTCCTTCGTGATCATAGGTGAAGATACGGCCACGCTTGCGATCCAGCAGGGAATAAATCCCGTGGCCACGATAAACCACATCCGTGATCTGGTTGGTACCGCTGTATGCGCCACTGCTGCTGCTCCAGATGTCACCGCCAACGTTTCCGTTTTTCCCTTTCTTGATCACATCTTCGCCCCGGGGATTCAGACGGCGAACGCCCTGCTCACCGGTGGAATCGATATTGGTAGCGTAGACAAATCCGTCTTCGTCAATGTCGATGCCGGTGAACTCCGTGGCGATATACAGTGTCTGGTTGCTCCGTTCTTCCTTGGTGGAGACTTTTTTCCAGAACTTCTCCCACAGGGACAGTTTCACATCAATGGTTCCGAAGAAACCGGAGAAATTACCGTCCGTCTCGAACACCATAATGCCCTGGAACATATTCTGAGCAATGCAGTAGACACGGTCAGCGTAGTCCACGGTGATTTTCAGAGGCTTGAACACGAAATCGGCTCCCAAAACATCGGACTGGGGATTCTCCACAATGCGGACGACCCGGTCGGATTCATCCAGAACCACAATACGTTTGTTTTCCCGGTCGGCAACGTACAGTTGCTCTTTCTGGGAAACGCAGACACCGGCGGGAGAACTGAAAGTATCCTCGGTGCCGTTATTGTTGAACGTGGAAATGATCCGCTTCACCTGATGGTCTTCCCCATTGACGATGATCACCCGGTTATTTCCCGTATCGGCAATGTACAGGTCACCATTGGGGGCAACGCAAATATCCTGAGGATTGGAGAAATTCTTGTCCAGCCCCAGAGACACGGCGGAGATGGAACCATTGGGGACATAGGGAGCTGGGGTGAAGACGATATTCTCCCAATAGTCGTAGTTATAGCTGTCATAAGGAAGCGCAAATGTATCCATCGGGAGACAAAGCAGCAGCAAAACAAGCGCCAGACAGAATGATACAAATCGATTGAATCTTCTCATATATCTGTCCCCCTTATTCTTTCATGCCAGAGGTGGTCATGGTTTCCAGAACGTTACTCTGGCAAATCAGGAAGAAAGTAATCGGAATGGCCGCAATGATGAACGTCACTGCTGCGCTTGCACCGGCACGGGCTGTGCCGCCGGCTGCAATCTGCTGCAAAGCAAACTGCAAAGGTTTCAGCTCCTCATCCCGCAGGAACATGGAACCGGTATTGCCCCACATCTGCTGGAACTGGAAGATAGCCAGTGTCAGCCAGGCGGGCTTCACATTGGGCATGACAATGGTCATATACACCCGGAACTCCCCTGCCCCGTCCAGGCGGGCGGACTCCATCAGGGAATTGGGCAGCTGATCCATAAACTGCTTCATCAGATACAGGCCCATGCCATAGGAGCAGGCGGGCAGGATCAACGCCAGATAAGTATTGTTGATACCCAACCAGGAAATGATCATATAGTTGGGAATCTGGGTAACCGTCCAGGAGAACATCATGGACAGCACCACCAGATTAAACAGGGTGTCTCTACCCTTGAACTTGTGTTTGGACAGGGGATACGCTGCCAGGGAAGCCAGGATCACGTGACCCACTGTGCCGCCCACGGTGATGATCACAGTGTTCAGCAGATACCGGGAGAATGGAACCCAGGAAGCATTCATCGCCACAAACAGATCCACGAAATTATCCAGTGTGGGATTGCGGACAAAGAGCTTCGGCGGATACTGGAACAATTCGTCCAGGGGTTTCAGGGCATTGTTGATGATCATCACCAAAGGAAGCGCCATCAGCACGCCGAAAATACCCATCAGGAAAAACAGCAGTCCATTGCCAGCTACCGAGCGGTTGAGCTGGTGAGATTTCAAAAAGCGGGGCTTTCTCATTCGCCAACCCTCCTCAAAACTTTCTGGACGATCTTATTGGTGCCAACCATCAGCAGGAACAAGATCGTTGCAATGGCCGATGCATAGCCCATTTCGAATCGAACGGTACCATAATCCAGCAGATGGGTAACGACCGTGGAACCGGCATAGTTGACGGAGGGGTTGCCCGCCAGCTGAATGGAGATATCCGCAACGGCGAAAGATTGGGTGATCTGCATCACGGCGCCGAACATCAGCTGAGGCTTCATGGCGGGGAGCGTGATATACCACAGTTCCTGCCACCGGTTCTTGATGCCGTCCAGCACGCCCGCTTCGTACATGGATTTGTCCACAGTTTGAAGTCCGGCAATAAAGGAAAGGAAACCCGTGCCCAAGCTCAGCCACAGCTGAACGATGATCAGCATGGGCATCACGTATTTTTCGGTTTTCATCCAGATGATGGCTTCGTTGATGATATCCCACTCCAGCAGGATACCGTTCAGGAAACCGTAGCGGTCACCGGTGAGGATGATCTGCCAAATCATGAACGCATTACCGCAGATGGACGGGGCGTAGAAAATCAGAGTCAGGAACGCCCGGAGCTTGCCAGAGAACTCATTGATGATCCAAGCAAACAGCAGGCACATCAGGTAACTCACCGGCCCCGTAATGACGGCGAAAATCAATGTGTTTTTCAGTGCCACCACGAACAGGTCATCATTGACCAGCAAGCGGATATAGTTCGTCCAGCCCACAAATTCCGGCCATTCCAGCATATTGAAGTCCGTGAAGCTGAGCACAACGGAAGCAACCACCGGCAAAATGGTAAACAGAGTGAAGAGAATGAAATAAGGGGCGATCATCAAATAAGACGGCAGACTCTTTTTCATCTGTGGAGAAAGACGGATGCCTTTTCCGTTTTTTTGCTTCATCTCACTGCCCCTCCTTTTCTGCACTGACTAGTTCAAATTCTTCCCACTTGTAGTTCAGCTCCTCGTTAATGAGGACAACTTTATCCATCAGTTCCTCACGTGGGGAAGCGAAGTCCGTATCGGTGGTGACGGTATAGAATGCGTTGTTGACATTCCGCCAGGAGTAGTAGCCGCCGGGCACCTGGGGGATTCCCCTTACCCACTGATACTGCTCCAGCAGCGCTTCCATGTCGGATGCTTTCCAGGCGAGCTTCTTGAATGCTTCCAGATTGGCAGTGGGAACACGGCCGGATTTTCCCTGCAAGCTCTCCATCTCATAGCCGAAATTGGTCTGCACTTCGTCGGAAGTCCACCATTTCAGGAATTCCCAGCAGGCATCCGGCTCTTCCGTTGCGGACATGATCAGGCTGGTCAGTCCCGTGGAGCCAACGCTGCGGTCGATGGTGCCGTCCTCTTTCAGCGTTCCGGGGACGGGAGCGATGCCCCACAGGCCATCGATATCCGGCGCAGAAACCTGGAGATTATTGTATAGTGTATAGTCCGCAATGATGATGGGACATTCACCGGTGCGGAAACGCTGGTCGGCACTGGTCTCCTTGTCCAGCTTGTAATCCGTGTAGAATTCGCAATATTGTTTAAAGGTATTGATGGCCTCGTCAGAATCCAGCGCAGAGGCACTGCCATCTTCATTGTAGTATTCGCCGCCGTTCTGGTACAGCAGCATGGCGAATACCTGCTCACTGGGGAGCATACCGAATTCCATCTGATTCTTGGCAAGGACAGTCATGGCCACTTTCACATCGTCCCAGGTCTGGGGAATCTCCATCCCCAGCTCCATGAGGATGTCCTTGCGATAGAACATCATGGGGAAAGTCTGGGTCTCCGGAAGACCGTAAGCCGCTCCGTTGAACCCAAGCTGCACCAGGGCGCTGGCGGAGAACCGCTCCACAACCTGGTCATAATCCTCGAACTGGGTTAAATCCAGTACAGCATTGCGGATACCGTAGTTAACGGCACTGTCATTGCCGGTGGTCAGGACGGCACCTGCTGCGCCGTTGGTATTGGGCACCTGGATGGCCACATCCGGCCCCTGCCCCGCAAGGGTTGCCCGGAGCAGCGTGTTCATATCCACCAATTGCACATTCACATTGATGCCGGAATTGGGCGTGAACGTGGCATCAATCATGGATTTGATCACGTTTGCCTGGTCACGGCCGGTGCCGATCCACAATGTAATGGCAGTGGAATCATCGTCACTGATGTTGCCGATCTGGTTATAGTCAATAATGAAAGAATAGAACAGGCGGCAAATCTCATGCCACAGTCCCGCCCAGAAGCCCGACTTCTCCACTTTGATTTGGGTATCGGGAGAATAAACGTAGATTCTGTCCAGCTGAAGAGGCTGGGAAATCACCTGGGTGATCCAGGTAGCGGTTGCACGGACATTAACCTTGTAAGATGCAAGGACTTCCGTAAAACGCTCCTGGTCATAGATCAGTTCCTCTAACTGGTCGCTCATGGTAATGAGCACGGTCTCTTTGTCGCTGTTTTCGCCGATGAGATTCAGCAAATCGGAAATAGCTCCATCTAGTTCTTCTTTCACAGCGATCAGCTGGTCTTCCAGCTCCGGCAGATTTCGTTCGATCTGATAGTCCCGGTACTGATCCGGGGCAACACCGGTAATGCGGATGACACTGCGGTAGATGCTGTTGAGCTGAGTAACGCAGTCCTGGACATCGCTGATAATCTGAGCAAATTCACCCAAAACGACTTCCATCCGAATGGTGTGGGTGCCCGCTTCCAGATAAAATTTGTATGCCTCCCCATTGGCATCCGACAGCACATCCTTACGCCAATTTGAGGAATACTCAAAGCCATAATTTAACATTTCCGAGAAAGGAGCCACGCCATCGATGGTGATGCGGCGGGAGACATAGATACCTTTCACGAAATTCTGCTTGTCCATCAGGGCAATTTCATAATAGCCCGTCTCCGGAACCTCAAATTCCCACTCGATCCACTGACCGTTCAGGCTCCAGGATTCGCCGCCGATGGTATTGTTCAGCAGCTCCTTTGCGCTGGAGGGATAAATCGCCGGGGAGCTTTGATCCTGCTTGGCGTAGAGCATCTGGGAGGAGGATTTGGTTGCATTCTCCGCTTCGATGCGCACCATCTGTCCGGTGGTGTCCACCGCCCCGGATGCATCCCAGGAAGCCTTGACATCGGCATAGCTTTCGCTGGAGACCCGGTTAGAGAGGCGAAGCTGACGAATCAGCAATGGCTCCCGCAAGCCTACCAGAGAAACGGTGTGGGTACCGGGGGTGAGATGCAGCGCCAGCTGCGTAGTCACATAGCCCTCGCTGTCATATAAGTAACTTTCGATCCACTCCGGCGTTTCCACGCACCCGGGCTTCAGGTCATTCCCCTGATTATCCTTTTCCCAGGCACGGACGGTGATGCCGTCTTCGTTGACATAGGTATCAGCCACATCCATTGTCCAAACCCGCTGGAATTCAACCAGGGACAGTTCTTCATACGGCAGCACTCCATCCAGGAAGATACTGCGCTGAATGGCGGAATTCTTCCCCTCCACCGGGTAATAGACCAGGGAGAGGTCATAAAAGCCTTCCTCTTCTACGGTGAATTCATATTCGATCACAGAATCCTCAGTGGTGAGGACACTGGTTCCCTCCATCCCCTGATAATTCTCGTACTGTTCCGGCTGGCAGGTTTGCTCCGCCTGCTCATAGCGCACAAAATCCGCCCCGTTCACTTCCAATTCCACGGTGGGACGGTGCTGCTCGTAGGCGGCAAGATAATCCTGATATTTCACGGCATCGTCCGAAATGGTATAGATGCTGACCATATCCTCAAATTCGCTCTGAGTCAGTTCGGTCTGTGCATACGTCGGTACCGCAGCGGGGGCAAGCATCGCCAGTGCGGTTGCAAAGGCAACCAATCTGGTCAGTCCACCGGTAAATTTCGTTCTTTTTGCCATTGTTACGAACCCTCTTCCTTCTGTCAAATCTCATCTTGCATCGCTACATGATTCGGGTAGCGGCGCAAAGCCTTTTCTGTCAAATAGGAACAGCACCAGCACCATGCAGCGGGCAGGATGCAAACCAGCGCCATTGGGAAAACAAAAAACTGTGCGGCGGTCAGCGCCACAGTACCAAGCAAGAGCACCAGGGTATAGTGGGCGAATTGTAACGAGATTACAAACGCTTCCCTGCACACCCTGATCACGCTTTGATTCGTTCGCACCAGAATCGCCGGAGCGAACATTCCAACAAATGCATCGAGGATCATCAAAACCAAAATCACGCCACTGGGGAATGCGCTGCCCGTCAACAAGATATTGACCAGCTCCAGTACAACGAATGTCCCGCCCAGAATCATACCCAGGCCGCAACCACGCCAGAATATCCTCCTGAAACTGCGCCAGAAGATTTTTGCCGTGTTTCCCTCCTTGCCACGGACGGTTTGCAGCACTCCGTCATACAGGGCTCCGGTGGATGCAATCAAAGTAACCAGTGGGAAACTGGTCAGCAGCCAAAGCAAACTCAGCACGATCATTTGGCAGCATTTTTCCAGTACGCCGATCACCGGGCCATCTGTATCGAAAAGCTTCTTCACTGGGCATCCTCCCGAATGGGATAGGTAAGCAAATCGGGAAGTTCATCCCGGGTGATCACATAGTCGCTGCTATATACCTTTTGGAGCATATCAATTTCCGTATATTGCTCGGAATATTTCTTCCGTAATCCGTCTTCCATAACGAATTCGCCGCTCCAGGTGCAGAAGAAGCCGAACATCGCCCGATCCCGAACGGAGAGTTCCGGATCGATCATGGTTCCGTTTTCGCTGAGCACGACCATTTTGTTTCCCTCTGCGCAGGCCTGGCTCTCCAGGAAGAGGCTCGCCTGGGAGCTGTATTCATGCTCACCGGCATAGATATCGATTCCAATGATATCCACATATTCATCGCCGGGATACCAGTCGGCATCCTGGCCATTCCATACCCAAATGAGATTGTTCAGTCCGTATTCGTTGGTAAGGGTATCGTAAAGATAGCGGTAAAGCTTCAGGTAAGTTTCGGCACCCTCTGCACCCCACCAGAACCAGCCGCCGCTTGCCTCGTGCAGGGGGCGCCAGAGGACGGGTACCCCAGCCTCCTGCATCTGCTGCAATTGCAGAGCGATATTTTCGATATCCTGATGCAGGAGAGCCAAGCCCTCACTATCTTCCCCATTCATAATGGCGGTGAGGTTCATCTTCACTTCTTCCGGGCGGAAAGCGCTGTACCAGGTGCCCGTGATGTATTTTTCCGGAGCAAGCCAATGCCAGCAGATGGTAACGATCCCGCCCTTTTCCCAGCAGGCAATGGCCTGCTCGGTTGTGTGGATGGCCACATCATGGTCAATACCGGTCTGGGAATAATATCCCATGTCCAGTCCAAGGATAGCCGGAAATTTCCCCCCATTGTTCTGGGATATTTGCAAATTCTCCCATCCGTTCATACCGGTATCGCAATACTGGCCGGAAAGGATGGACTTGCCATATTGGTCGCACAGATAGCTAAACAGGCGCTTTGCATTGTCGGTCGCATTCTCGTTGACTAATTTGGCGCTGACATTAAAAATGGACTCATCAAAGGGTTCACTGGTCAGGATGCTTACCTTGTCCCAGTTGATATAGCCCCAATATTTGGAAACGGTAACAGTATGCTCCCCTGCACTCAGGTAAACCCGCCGGAGAGTATCCCGCATATATTTCGCTCCATCGGAGCAAATGGTACCCAGCCGCTGTCCGTCCACGGTCACATAATTCTCTTTATAGCCGCCCTGGGATTTTGTCATGAATTCCAGATCGTAAAACCCATCGGATGGAATCTGGATCGTGACGGTACAGGCATCCCCATCCTGCTGGAAGCCGGTAACGCTCCCTTTCTTTTCAACTTTCACATTTCCGGAAAATGTGCCATCCTCCGCTTCGTATACGCCAATGGTTTCTGCCTGCCATACAGCCTCAGCAGATACCAGGGGCAATGTACAGCCAAAAGCAGTGACAGCTGCCAGGGTCGCTGCAAATAACTCTTTTCTCATCATTGCTTTCTTCCTTTCCGGACGGATGAACCCGGGGTTCTTCCGGAGTCGATGTAATGATTCAAGTTGGGATTCTTTCCTTCTGCAAAGAAGGAAAGAAATAGGGGTACCCCTATTTCGCTCCATTGACATCAATCGAATGAAGACACAGATAAATGAACCAAATTTTTCATATATTTTACAATAGGATGAATGGGAATTCAACCCATGAAAATATTTTCGGAAATTTGCACGAATTTTACGATAACGTTTTAGTTAACTTGACAAGGGCATTTTTCGAACAAATTCCCCCGATTTTGTTCCGCATTTGCGGTTCAAAACCGGGGGAGCCCAATTCATTATTTTAAACGTTTCAGGCTAATCAGCACCGATTGATTGTCGCCCCAAAGCATGGGGATGGGGAATCCGGCGTACATCAGGGCATCACCCGTGTAGACGGTATTCGTCCCCACATCCAGATAATGCGCAGTTGCATCCAGTCCCTGGAGCTTGATCCGTCTGGAATGGCAATTCGCCCGTGCCGTCACCTGAACAAAGGTGATCAGGCTCTTGCTGCCGTCCTCCGCCACCACCTGCCAACAGTCATACTGGTGATTTTCGTGATAGGAGGCCAGACGGTAATATTCACCCTCTCTTACCAAGTCATTGTATTGATGATACATCGCCACCTGCTGCGGAATTTGTTCCAGTTCATCGGGGCGGAGTTTGGTAATGTCCAGTTCATAGCCGAATGTCCCGGCCAGAGCCACGTGTCCACGGGTTCGGAACGGGGTCACCCTGCCAACTGTGTGATTCGGGCAGTCCGAAATATGTGCCCCCATGGTGGACAGGGGGTAGACCAGGGCGGTACCCTCCTGAATAGAAAGGCGCTCGATTGCATCCGTATCATCGGAGCACCAGATCTGTGGGCTGTAATACAGCATTCCCGGATCAAAGCGTGCGCCGCCACCGGAGCAATTCTCCAGCAGTAAGTTGGGATAATGGGTCACCAGCCGCTCCTGTAGCTCATACACGGCCAAAACATACCGGTGATACAGTTCTCCCTGGGTATCCGGGGCAAGCTCTGCGCTGCCAATATCCGAAAGCTGCCGATTCATATCCCATTTGACGTATTCGATATTGGCGCTGTCCAAAATTGCCTGAATCCTGCTCCAGACATATTCCAGCACCTCCCGCCGGGTCAGATCCAGCACCAGCTGATTGCGTGCAAGGCCGGGAGCTCTGCCGGGAATCTGAATTGCCCAGTCCGGGTGAGCACGGTAGAGGTCAGAATCCGGGGAGATCATTTCCGGTTCCATCCAGATGCCGAATTTCATCCCCAGTTTGTTTACCTCAGAAACCAGCCGTTCCAGACCGCCGGGAAGTTTATCTTCATTCACATACCAGTCTCCCAGTGCACGGTTATCGTCGCAACGGTTGCCGAACCATCCGTCATCCATCACCAGCATTTCGATGCCCAGCTTGGCTGCCCCGGAGGCAATGGCCAGGAGCTTATCGGTATTGAAATCGAAATAAGTCCCCTCCCAGTTATTGATGAGAATGGGGCGCTTCTTATCCCGCCAAGAGCTCCTGATCAGGTGCTTGCGGTAAAGGGCATGAAAAGTGCGGGTCATTTTGCCCAGGCCACTGTCAGAATACACCATCACCACTTCCGGTGTCTGGAAATGCATTCCCGCCTCCAGTTTCAAGGAAAAATGATAGGGATTGATGCCCATTAGCATACGAACCTGGTCAAATTGATCCATGCCAACCTGGGCTTCAAAATTGCCAGAATAGACAAAATGCATGGCATAAACTTCGCCACAGGTTTGGGTCACGTCCGGAGTGGTCAATGCGGCGAAGGGGTGCTCCTGGTGACTGGTTTCCCCCCGCTCTGAGAATGTCCCCTGGCGGCCGTAGCCAATCTTGCGGTACTGCATCCGCCGTTCCCGTGCCCAGCTGCCATGGAGGGTCAAGAGAGAGTAATCCTGGTTATCCATATCCAGGCAGGCGGAGAGGGCTTTGGTCAGGTAGATGACAGGTTCCCTGGTTCCCTGATTGGCCACCTGCGCACTTCTGGTGATAACGTCCAGATCCCGGTAGACACTGTACAGCAGCTTCACTTCCAGGCCGAGCACATCATCGACCATGGAGATTTCCAAACTGTCGCATTCCTGCTCCTGGGCAAAGGTTGCAGGGAGCTGCTCCAGCTTCGGTTTCCCGGCGAAGATCCGATGCCCCGCATAATGCAGCTCGACACCGTTATATCCCCTGGCTGTTCGTACCTCCAGACAATGCTCCCGGAAGTCGCCAATTCCGCCGGTGGGGTACTCAAAAGGAGCGCAGTCCAAAAAGCTCAGCTTATCCCGCATATTCCTATCCGGAGTATAGGGCGGCTCCTGAATTCTGGCAAGGTAGGATACATCCTCATGCTGCACCCGTTTTCCGTAATAGTAATGCAGCAGATAGCCGAAAGAATCCTGCACCCCCATAATATAGCTGACGTTGGGGGTATCCAAATAAAAGGTTTTGGTATTTGAATCAAACGAAATGCTCATAAATTTCTCCTGTCATGGGTTACCCCGGCGGGTGCCGGGGTAGCAAGATCGTGCTTACTCGGTTTCCTCAATTTCTACAGCCATACCGTCCATCAGTCCGCGCAGCACGGATTCGGATTGCTCGTATACGGTTAAGCTCCTGCGATTGATCAGCGCAAACTGCTCCCCGTTGGAGCCGACATAGCCATTGTCCCACCAGATGCAGGGAATGCCGTATTCCTTAGCGGCAGAGACGAAGCATTTCGCCCACTCATAACGGTCATCCGGATTGTTCTTATCCAGGCAGCCCATTTCATCGAAAATCACGGGAATACCATTGCGCACAAAACGATAATTCACGTTCTTGATCAGATTCCGCACTTCGTTTGCATCCTGGCGATCAAATGTTGTGTCGCTGGATTTTCGATCCAAGGCGAAACGATAGGGGGTATATGCGTGCAAGGACACGATTAGCTTATCCTCCGCACTGTCATCCGGAAGCCGGAAGACACTGGACAGCGCCGCATTCGGGCTGCCCGCATAAACAGACACGATCACATAACGATCCGCATTGTTTCCGCCGGTGGAACGGATGGTATCCAGACAGGTTTGATTCAGTTCGTTCACCACTTCCATGGCCGCTGCGCAGTCCGGATTGGTGGCGCTGACATTCCATTCATAGCTGCTTCCGACCACACGGGGCTCGTTCATGGTTTCGAAAATCAGATGCTCATCCGCATCCGCAAAATGAGTCGCAACCTGTGTCCAGATGGCGGTCAGATATTCCTTGCCCTGCTGGGCATTATCCGGAGTGGGACTATAGATATCGTTATCGTGATGGGAATTGATGATCACATACAGCCCGGCATCCAGCGCCTGATTGATGATGGTATCCACCCGCTCCAGGAACTTTTCGTCGATTTTATATTCCGGCGCTGCGGATACGTGCTTGCCCCAGGAGATGGGGATACGGATCGTTTCGAATCCAAGCTCCTTGACCATTGGGATCAGGCCTTCCGGCGTTACCGGATTGCCCCAGGCGGTCTCTCCTCCGGGGGCATCGAATGTATTACCCAGATTCCAGCCGATTTTCAATCCGGATGCGAATTCCAAAGCAGTCATGTTTTCTTCCTCCTGCATTTCCGAAAGTAAGGTTACATTCTCGTTAGCCAATTCCCCATTTGTTCCGGTCAAGCCGACATTCAGCAATGCACCCGACAGCGCAAGGCAGGCAGTTGCGGCGACAATCCGTTTGAATCTCATCTTCCGCCCTCACTTTCAAATCAGGGCGGCTACTGCGCTGGCTTCGTCCGCAAACGGCCCCGGCATGGGAGTAATGCAGCGGTGATCTCCACGGTAATCATCGTCAAAGAGGATCGATGTACCGTCAGGGTTCTCGAATCGCTGCTCCGGCTCAAAAGCATAGCCCAGGATATCGCTGTTGATCATACCGCAGTGGAAATCTTTCAGCAGATTCGGCAGATTGGTATCCAGGTAGTATGTTCCATCTTTCTCTACCAGCTCTACCTTGACCTGGGATTCGGTATCCACCAGAACATTCTTTTCATGGATACAGGGTTTTGCACCGCCGAAATAGGCATTTCCGTCCACCCAAACGGGCAAATGGTTAAAATGGGCATCCTGTAATTTGTGCATATCCGCATAGGGGTTGTCCAGCTCGAATTTTTCAATCCACTGATCATAGGTGGGATAGTCGTCGAATACATAGCTGCCAACCAATTCGCTGTCCATCATCCGGAAGCCCATGTCCTCCGTCTCCCCTGCCTGGTTCACCGGCCATTTCTGCACGAATATATTATTGTAAATTCGGTCATCCCCATGCAGAATGATCATGAATCCGGCGCACTCGGTTCTGTGACGGATATGATAGGGCGTATAACGGGGCTGATTCTTGCCGTTGGCAACTCTGTCCGTGCCGCCGCCCACTGCGGTAAAAGCGCCCAGGATCAGATTATGTACCAGCGCCACCCCCTGGGTAGCCAATCTCGCTCCCACTTTCGAGAGCATGATATTATTGTCGATCAATGTAGGACCATGGCTGACCTCGATAAAGATATCCTGGCACATCATAGCGCCCTCAGCCTTGGTAGAGCCATCAGGAATATAGTTATCGTGGAACAGGTTCTGGGAAATGCGGGTACCCTGCGCCTGCCAGTCACACCAAACACCCATGGTAGAATGATGGAAATGATTCCGGCGAATCACTACATCGATGGCGGCGTGGAGCTTGATGGCGGAAATCTCAGCGCCACCCAATTGCTGCATATTGTTGATATGGTGGATATGGTTATCCTCGATCAGACTGAATACGCATCCCATGCGGCCAACGATGCCCGTCTGCTCACAGTGGTGGATATTGCAACGGCGGACGATGTGGCTACCCACTTTTTCTTTCAGCCAGCCATGGTACTGGCCACGGCAAACGGCATCCCGCTCCATTTGCGTGGGGCTCTTGACGTGCTTGCGGGAATAATAATGGTCATTTTCCTCGTCATAATATTTCCCAAGACTGATGCCGCAGCATTTGGAATTGCTGATTTCGCAGTCCTCAATGATCCATCCTTTGGACCAGTGGGGGCCGATCATACCGTCCTGGAAAGCGGCGGGAGGCGCCCAGGTGGTGGCAGCTTTCTCAATTTGAAAGCCGGAAACCGTGATATACCCCACTCCGGTTTTTGACGGGAAGAAGCAATTCCGGCGGACATTGATCTCCACCTTTTCTTCGTTGGGATTCTTCCCCTGGAAATTGGCGTAGATCACCGTTTCGTCCCCATCTTGCTGAGTGAACCATTTGTAAGTGGAACCCTCATGATCCCAGGAGGGAAGATAAACTTCACCGGCCAGGCACTCTTCCAACGTCACCGTCTCATACAGCTGCTTGTCGTTGAGATAGACTGCACCGGTATGGCGGCAAACGGGAGCAAAATACCAGTCGCCACCGATCATCGTGGTATAGGGATTGTAATTGCCGAATACACCGTTATTCACCCGGCATACCCAAACATTCCCCTCGTAATGCTGCCAGGAATTCATCGGCTCCGCACCCGTGATCACTGCACCCAGGGGAACAGCGCTGCGGTAAGTGATGCGCTGTTCTTCGGTTCCAGCATTGGCCGGGTTCACATACTCCCGGTAAATGCCAGGGGCGACGATCACCTCGTCACCGGGTTGCGCAATTTTGGCAGCATCGGAAATATGTTTAAAGGGGAAATCCTTTGTGCCGTTCCCCTGCTTCACTGCTTTCTGATCAACATAGAATTTCATGAAAATTTCTCCTTTGCGGATTTGAATTGACTCCGAAAAGGTTTTCGGAGTCAATAAACATATTACACCAGGTTGCGGGTCGTTTCAATTCACATTTCCACCAAACAAACCTGTTGCATTTTGGGGAATTCTCACAGGTAAGCAACCATTTCCTCTGCCTCACGGCAAGTGGTATGCATCCCGCTGGGTACCGCATCCTCCGCCGGATAACCCACGGGCAGAAGCGCACGGATGCGAACCTGCTGGGGCAAATCCAGCGCCGCTTTCACCTCATCCTCGTTAAACATCCCCACCCAGCAGCTGCCAAGGCCAAGGTCAGCCGCCTCCAGCATCATATGGGTGCCGACAATGGAGGCATCCACAGTTCCAAAATTGAAGCCCTCACATACTCTGCCCTGGGAACAGCGGGTCTCGTCATAGCCGATAACGAAAATCACCGGCGCCTGGAATGTGCAGGGCGTTACCTCTGCCAGCGCTTTGCGACCGGCTTCACTGGTGACCACATAAATCTTTTGGGGTTGGAAATTCCTTGCCGTGGGAGCCGCAGCTGCCGCTTGCAGAATCAAATCCAATTTCTCCTGCTCCACAGGCTTGTCAGTGTACTTCCGAACGGAGTAGCGCCCCTGCGCCAAATTTAAAAAATCATGCTTCATCGTTATGATCGTTCCTTTCCTGCCATTGTCATCATTTTAATGGAATATGTTCCGGTTCCATTATACTATAATCAGAAAGACTTTTTCAATAGTCAATTGCTTGTTGACTCCGATGGTTTTTTCTGCACGAGACGGGGCATTCGTCGCAAAAGTGAAACTAAAAAGATTCTATAACAAATGTTGGGGTCAGGCAAGAGCAAGAGCCTGACCCCATGATCAAAAATAAAGGT
>CAZTYB010000012.1:0-32586 GCA_964617595.1 uncultured Oscillospiraceae bacterium
GGGTTGCAGGGCATATTGCCCACGGCATCCAGATTGATGGTGAACAGAATGGTGTGCAGCCCCAGCCGGGCGGCGGCCAGGGCAGCTTCGATGCCTGCGTGCCCGGCGCCGATGACGGCAACATCACAGCTGCCTGCGACAAAGCTCATTGCGCTGCCTCCTGGGGAATATCTTTGGCTTTCTTCTCCTCCGGCGGGAGGACGAAAGGAGCGCAGATAATTTCGCATCGATTGATGGGGGTGCCCAGGGCGTGGAACTTTTCTTCGTATCCGGTCATGATGCCCTGGATCCCATGCTCGTGGAGATTGCGGGTGACGTTCCGGGTCTCCAGACCGCAGGCGGCGAACTCCTCGAGGCTGAATTCAAACAGGGGGGCGTTGTCCGTTTTGAAATGGATTTCTCCACCGGCACGGACAACACGGCAATATTTGTCCAGGAATCCCCGATGGGTCAGGCGGCGCTTGGCATTTTTCTTCCGGGGCCAGGGGTCGGGGAAATTGATGAAGAGCCGGTCGATTTCCTCCGGGGCGAAGAAATCCTCCATCATGGCTACATCCATATCGATATAGAATACATTTTTCAGCCCCATATCCCGTGCTTTTTCCATGGCGACGACGACGGCCTCTTTGCAGCGCTCCACGGCGATCAGCAGCACGTCGGGGTTGGCCTGGGCGGTCTCGGCGGTGAATTTCCCTTTGCCGCAGCCGACCTCTACCCAAAGGGCGCTGCAACCGGGCATCAGGGAGCGCCAGTTCCCTTTCAATTCAGCGGGCTGGGCAATGCGGTAGGCGCTGCATTTTTCCATCCGGGGCTCCAAATTGCGCATCTTTCTCATTCTCATAACATGATAACCTCCAAAAGGTTCTGTAACAAATTACAAACACCATGATTATACTAAAAGGCGGACGGGATGTCAAAGAAAATAAAAAACGAACAGTGCAAGAAGTTTTTGTGCATCATTTTCGCTTGCCCCCCAGGGACGAAAAAATGGCACATCCTTATTTTTGCGATGCGTTTGCATAGCAAAATGGGGGAGAGGTGAAAACCTCTCCCCGGTGCCCATTGCATGGATTCATTTCTGCGCCGTATTCTCCGCCATAACGCCCACCAGAGCATGGGGGACGTAGGGCGCTTCCAGATAGTCCCGCTCCTCCTGGGTCAGGGTGAGTGCAGTGGCGTTCACGGCGCCATCAATATGGGACTGCTTGGTGGCACCGACTACGGGGGCGGTGACCTTGGTCAGCAGCCAGGCCAGGGAGATTTCCGTCATGGATACCCCACGGCGGTCTGCCAGTTCCGCAACCCGCTGGATGATGATGCCGTCCTGCTGGGCGGTGGCATCGTATTTCATCTGGGCGTAGCGATCCTCCTGGAGGCGTTTGCTGGTTTCGCCGGGGCGCTTGGACAGCCGCCCCCCGGCCAAAGCGCTGTAGGGGGTCATGGCGATGTTCTCCTCCTGGCAGAGTTTGGCCATTTCCCGCTCCTCTTCCCGGAAGATCAGATTATAGTGCCCCTGGACGGAGATGAATTTACTGAAATTCTCTTTTTCTGCCAGGGCATTTGCCTTGGCCAGCTGGTAGGCGTAGCAATTGGAGATGCCGATGTAGCGAACTTTGCCGGATTTGACCGCACGGTTCAAACCATCCATGATTTCGTAAAGGGGCGTAGCGTAGTCCCACATATGATAGATATAAAGGTCAATATAATCCAGCCCCAGATTGCTCAAACTCCGGTTCAGCATATTCTCGATATGCTGCTGGCCGGAGATGCCCTGGGCGATCTCCTCCGGGGTGCGGGGGACGAATTTGGTAGCCACGACTACCTCATCCCTTTTGGCAAAATCCCGAATTGCACGGCCGACGAATTGTTCGCTGGTTCCGCCCTGGTAGGCGATGGCGGTATCGAAGAAATTGATGCCCCGCTCCAACCCATAGCGGATGATCTCCCGGGAGCGCTCCTCGTCCAGTGTCCAGCTGTGCTGCCCCTGGGCTGCGGCACCGAAGCCCATGCATCCCATGCATACCCGGGAGACATTCAACTGGGAATTGCCGAGTTTTGTGTAGGTCATGATAAGTCCTCTTTCTATATATTATAATGTATATGGATTACTTTTCTGCCTGGGTGATGGTTCCGCCGCCGATGACAGTATCCCCCTGGTACAGTACCACCGCCTGGCCGGGGGAGATGGCACGTTGCGGCTCCTGGAATGTGACCCGGGCGAAGCCATCCGGCAGGGGAGTGACCGTGGCAGGGTAGCTGCGCTGGCTGTGGCGGATCTTGGCGGTGACGGCCATGGGGGCTTCCAACCGCTCAAAGGGGAACCATACCCACTCATTTGCTAGCAGGGAGGGGGAGAACAGGGAACCGTTGCTGCCCACGGTGACGGTGTTTGCGGCCATATCCTTGCCGCAGACGTAAACCGGCTCCCCCATGGCCAGTCCCAATCCCTTGCGCTGGCCGATGGTATAGCAGACGGCGCCCCGGTGCTGCCCGATTGGCTGGCCATGGCAATTCAGGAAATTGCCCGGTTCCAGGGGCTTGCCGGTGTAGCGTTGCAGGAATGCGGCATAGTCCCCGTCCGGCACGAAGCAGATATCCTGACTGTCATGCTTGCGGGCATTGATAAATCCGTGTTCCTGGGCGATTTGGCGTACCTGCTCCTTGGTCAGCTCCCCCAGGGGGAAGCGAATGTGCGCCAGCTGCTCCTGAGTCAAGCAGGCCAGGAAATAGGTCTGATCCTTTGCCTGGTCGGTGGCGCATTTCAGCAGATACCGCCCCGTCCCGGCATCCTGCTCCACCCGGGCATAGTGGCCGGAGACGACACAGTCACATCCCAGCTCCCGGGCACGCTGGAGGAGTTTGCCAAATTTCATCTGGCGGTTGCAATCGATACAGGGATTGGGGGTACCGCCCTGAAAATAGGTGCGGACGAATTTATCAACGACTTCTTCATAGAATTCTTCTTTAAAATTAAAAACATAATGGGCGATCCCCAGCCGCCGGGCGACACTCCGGGCATCCTCCACATCGTCCAGGGAGCAGCAGGTCTTGCTGCCGTCGGGGGCGGTATTCTCCCCGGCGTACAGGCGCATGGTGGCGCCGATGCATTCGTAACCCGCCTGCGCCATCAGCAGGGCGGCCACGGAGCTGTCCACCCCGCCGCTCATTCCGATTAAAGCCTTCATTTCCTGCCCTCCTTTGCCTCTAAGTATACCAATCCGGCGTGGGAATGTCAATGTCAAGAAAAAATTAAGAAATAAATAGTAACAAAATGTAATTTACCTGTTGCATTTTGTCACAGACCCTGCTATAATAAGGCCATCAAAACTGATAAAGGAGCAAGAGACTTATGAAAAGAAGAATCGCTTGCATGATCATGGCAGTGCTGATGGTTGTCAGCCTGCTGCCCATGGGTGCCGTCACCGCAAATGCCGCATCCAATCTGACTTATAGCGAGAATGCTGTCGCCCTGATCAAACAGTTCGAGGGCTTCAGTGCCTCCGCTTACTGGGATGTAAGCCAGTGGACCATCGGCTACGGCACAACCGGTTATGCCGGCCAGACCATCACCGAGGCGGATGCAGACCTGGCGCTGCGTTCCCGCCTGAACGACATCAACACCAAGATCAATGATTTCACCGCCCGCAACAATCTGTACCTGACCCAGAACAAGCACGATGCCCTGGTCAGCTTCAGCTTCAATTGCGGCACCGACTGGATGACCCAGGGCGGCCGCTTCTACGAGGCAGTGGTTCGCAACTCCGATGTGAACACTTTCCTGTTCGCCATCTCCCTGTGGGCAAACGTCAGCTCCACCCCGGATGCAACGCTGCTGAATCGCCGCCTGGCTGAGGCAAACCTGTACCTCAACGGCGTTTACAGCAAGACCGCTCCCTCCGCCTATACATATGTCATCTTCGATGCCAATGGCGGCACCGCCGGTTCCGGCGGCGAGGATAAGATGCAGGCTTACCTGTCCGGTTCCAATGTGAACATCCTGGCTGCGGATCCCGCCAAATCCGGCGTGTCTTTCGGCGGCTGGTTCACCTCTCCCACCGGCGGCACCGGTGTGAAGTACCTGAGCTCCGCCACCGCTGGCCGTACCCTGTACGCCCAGTACGGTACCCCCGTTTCTATCACCAGCACCTATTCCTACGTCCGCAACGGTGCGGGCAGCAACTATACCCAGACCGGCACCCTCTCCGCCGGTTCCCAGATCGTCATCGTTGAAACCGCTCAGGTGAACGGTGTGCTGTGGGGTCGCTACATTGACGGTTGGCTGGAGCTGTCCAATACCAACTATGTTTCCACTGGTAGCACCGGTTCCGTTTCCGGCACCACCACCGGCACCACTTCCACCGCCATCACCACCGGTACCGTGGTCTGCACCACCAGCGTGAACGTCCGCAGCGGTGCGGGCACCGGCTACAGCGTGGTTGGCTCCGCCTATAACGGCCAGCGCATCAACATCTACGAGACCGTCAGTGTCAACGGTAGCTTCTGGGGTCGCATCGGCGACAACCGCTGGATCAGCCTGAATTACGTGAAGCTGGATTCCGCCATCTCTTCCGGAACGACCTCCGGCACCACTACCGGCACTACCGGTACCACCACCGGCGGCGTGACCTGGGAGGGCACCACCGGAACGACTACCGGTACCACCACCGGCACGACTACCACCACCTATCAGATCGGTGTGGTTACCGCCTCCGGCCTGAATGTGCGCAGCGGCGCAGGCACCGGCTATTCCGTCGTTAGCGGCCTGAAGAAGGGCGACCAGATCAAGATCTACGCCACCGCCACCGCCAACAACATCCTCTGGGGCAAGATCGATGCGGGCTGGGTCTGCATGAACTATGTTAACCTGACCAGCACCGGCACCACCACTGGTACTACCAACGGTACGACCACCGGCACCACTACCGGCACCACTACCGGTACCGTCATTGCCACCGGCACCGTGAAATCCGGCGTGAGCCTGAATGTCCGTTATGGCGCAGGCACCGCCGCAACCAAGGTGGGCACCATCTCCGGCGGCACCACCGTCAGCATCTATGAGAAGGTCACCGTCAACGGTATGGAGTGGGGTCGCATCGGCACCAACCAGTGGGTCTGCATGGCCTATATCACCCTGACCTCCAGCACCACCGGTACCACTACCGGAACCACCGCTTCCACCGGCACCGGAACCGTCATCAGTTCCACCAACCTGAACGTGCGCAACGGCGCAGGCTCCAACTATACCAAAGTTGGCTACCTGACCCCCGGCACCCAGGTCACCGTTTACGAAGTTGCCTACAGCGGCACCCAGCTCTGGGGTCGCATCGGCACCAATCAGTGGGTGTGCATGAGCTATGTGCGCCTGAACTCCACTACCTCCTCCGGCACCACTACCGGCACGACCACCACCACTACCTACACCGGTAAAGTCATCAGCTCCACCAATCTGAACATCCGTGCCGCCGCTGGCATCAGCGGAACCAAGGTCGGTTACCTGACTCCCGGTACGGTGGTTACCATCTATGAAGTGACCAGTGTGAATGGAGTCTCCTGGGGTCGTATCGCCGCCGGTTGGGTCTGCATGAGCTACATCCAGATCACCGGAACCGGCACCACCACCGGCAGCAACGTGACCTGGCAGTAAATTGAATGATTCTGGTTTTGACAGCGTAAAGTTGCAATTCCTGAAGCCCTAAACGACGAAAGCTCCCATTTGATAACAAAAATGTGGAGCTTTCTCTATAAAGAAACAAAAATTACAAATTGTAAAAATTTCTGCTAAAAGGGGTTGCAATTTGTAACCAATGCTGTTATAATACCAGTAACTTACAATTCAGTAAAGGAGTAGGTTTGTATGAAAAAGAGAATTGCTTGCCTGATGCTTGCCCTCGTGATGCTGATCGGACTGATCCCCACGGCGGCGGTATCCGCTTCCGCAGACGGCCTGTCCGTCAGCGAGGCCGGTATTCGGGTGATCAAGAACTATATGGGATTCCAAAAGAATGCCTACGAGACTTATTCAAATTCCGGCGTATACAAGATCGGTTACGGTACCCCCAGCGTAAAGGGAGCCACCATTACCGAGGCCAACGCCGACAAGCTCCTGCGTGAGGAGCTGGCCAAGCTGGAGGGAACGGTCAATGCCCATTTCTCCAACCTGGTGCAGAAGCGTGTGGATGCCCTGATCTGGTACTCCTATGTGGAGGGTACCGGCTGGACGAACAGCAGCGTTTTCAAGAGCGCTATCCAGAACAATGCCTCTGCCTCCGCTCTGGCGGATGCAATGTGCACCTGGGACTATGATGCATCCGGTTTCCCCGATGATGCCTATGCCCGGACGGTGATCACCCGCCGCATGGCCATGGCCAACCTCTACCTCAACGGCGGCTACAGCGCCACTGCTACCGGCTCCCTGGGTTACACCGTGTTCTATGCCGGTGACGATGCCGGTGCATCTTTCCCCAACGGGGCAAAGAAGATGGTTCAGGTCTACAGCGGTTCTTCCAACAAGATCAAGATCTCCGCTGCAAGTGAGCCCACCCTCACCGGGGCAAAATTCCTGGGCTGGTACACTGGCAATACCCTGGTGACCGGTGTCGGCGCCAGCACCGCCGGTCAGGTTCTGACCGCCCACTGGCAGAAGAGCGATGCCCAGGTATCCGCCAGCTATACGCTGCCCGCTTACGTGATTTACGAAGCGCAGGATGTGGCAGATAACGAGACGGTTATCGTCTATGACAGCCCCGCAACCCTGAAAAAGATCGATGTGGTGGAGCGGGAGAGCACCGTCACCGTTGTGGCAGAGAAGATCGTTGGTTCCGAAAAGTGGATCCAGCTGTCCACCGGCGGTTGGGTGAAGCTGTGCAGCAGCATCAGCAATATGCCCACCATTCTCCCTGCAACCACCGTCACCATTACCGATGACTATGTGAATATCCGCAAGGATCCCGCCGCTACCTCTACCAAGCTCGGCACCCTGAAGCGGGGCGAGAAAGTTACCATTGTGATGGTTTCCTCCGATGGCAACTGGGGCTACTGCTCCAAGGGCTGGATCTTCCTGGCCTATACCAGCTATGACAGTACATCCGGTTCCGCTGGCACCACCCTGACCGGTGGCACCACTGGCTATGTTACCGGCGCTCCCAAGGTCAATGTCCGCAGCGGCGCAGGTGTGGGCAACGCTCTGGTCACGCAGTTGGCTGAGGGCACCGCCATCACCGTCTATGAGCAGACCAAGGTCGGCACTGCCTCCTGGGGTCACATTGACCAGGGCTGGATCAGCATGGATTACGTGAAGCTGAACGAGACTACCCAGACGGGCAGCAATATCACCACCGGCAGCTCCGCCGTGGTCAGCAGCTCCGTTAGCCTGAATGTCCGCAGCGGACCTGGCACTTCCTACTCCAAGGTCGCTACGCTGGCACCCGGCACCTCCGTGGTCATCCTGCGCAAGGAGACCGTGGGCGGCGTGGCCTGGGGCCTGATCGACCAGGGCTGGATCAACCTGAACTATGTTAAAACCACCGCTTCCTCCAACGGCGGCTCCGGCTACGGCGTGGGCGGTACGGTTGTGAACTGCTCCACCGGCGTGAATATCCGCTCCGCAGCCGGTACGACCAATGCACTGGTGGGTGTGGCCGCTCTGGGCAGCCGGGTCACCGTTACCGAGCGGGTCATGGTCAACGGCTTCTACTGGGGTCATATCGATCGGGGCTGGGTCTGCATGGATTATATCCAGCTGGATTCCGAGTTCGTCGATCCTTCCACCGAGGTCAGCGATGAGCTTGACAATGTGGTCAACTCTTTCCAGGGCTATCCCGCCGTTACCAAGGTCTCTACCAATCTGCTGGATAATTCTTCCGTCCATGCAAATGTCATCCTGACACTGAATGCAAATGTGGAAGTGAACATTCTGGCACGTGCTGCTTCCGGCAGCAATGTCTATGGCAAGGTCGCCGTGGGTAACAAGACCGGCTGGATCAACCTGAAAGATGTTACCCTGAGCCAGGTGAATGCCAAGGTCACCGCAACCAAGGCCGATGCTTACGAGATGCCCAGCATCCGCAGCCAGTTCTATGCCTCCCTGGATAAGGGCACCTATGTCACCGTCGGTAATGCCGATGGCACCGGTTGGGAACTGAGCGATGGCGTGCTGTGGGGTCAGGTCTCCATCGCCGGGCACAGCGCCTGGATCAAGATGGCAGATGTGACCATGTTCAAGGAAAACACCCTGCCCACCGGCATCACCACCCTCAGCGGCGTTGGCTACCTCACCGGCACCCTGACCGGCGAAGCCATTGTCTACAAGGACGAGAACGGCAATGTTTCCGATGAAGCTTCCGCTTACACCCTGCCCGCCGGCAGCAGTGTCAATGTGCAGGCTCGTAATTATGTTTCCGATTCTGAGACCTGGGCAAAGGTCACCGTCGGTTCCGTCAACGGCTGGATCGACTGGAACCTGATCACCCTGGATCCCGTTACCTATGAAGTGGCCACTACTCACACCACTCTGTGGGGCACCTCCCTGGTTCAGGGACAGCGCATCACCGTCATCCAGCGCCAGCTGGGAGATTACTCCAAGGTGGAGATCAACCACGGCCTGGTGGATGTGGGCTACGGCTACATTGGCGACGATATGTCCAATATGGTCATGGTTGTGATGGATGACGGCAAGCTGAAGCCCATCACCGATGCAACCAAGAACGATGCAAGCAACCCCGCCGTCTCCGCCTCCGTGGTGGTCACCGGCACCGCAAGCGGTAATCTGAAAGTCTACGAGGAAGCCATTGAGGGCAGCTCCTCCCTGCTGACCATTCAGTCCGGCACCAATGTAACCGTCCTGAACTGGATGAACGTGGACGGCGTTACTTGGGGCAAAGTGCAGGTCAATAAGATCGTCGGCTGGATCAAGACGGATGAACTGAGCTTCGATGGCCTGATGGGTAAGGTCAAGAGCGACAGCCTGAAAGTCTACAGCTATATGGATAAATCCTGGCCGGTGCAGGTTCTGCGCTCTAATACGGCGGCATTCCAGCTGTATGATGTGGAATTTGACGGCACCACCCTGTGGGCTTGGATCCAGGTTGGCAATACCATCGGTTGCGTTGACCTGTCCGAAGTGACCCTGAGCACCCCGGGCATGGAGAAAGATACTTCCTACATGACCACCATTGCCAAGGGTAAGGTCAACGGCGTGAATGCCACGGTCAATGTCACTGACGGCAGCGTTCTGACTCTGCCCAAGGGCACCGAAGTGGAACTGGCAGAGATCGATATGGCCAAGAACCATGGCACGGCAAAATGGAAGATCAAACTGGGCACCGATGCCGGCTGGATCGACATGAGCTACCTGACCATGTACAATTCCATCGCCACCGTCACCGAGGCAAGTGCCCCCATCTACTATGATCTGGCGCTGAAAGAAGAGGACATCCTGTACACCCTGTACCGGGGTGAGAAAGCCACCGTCCTGAGCTATATGGTTGGGCCGGATGATGGCAAGCTCTACGGCGAGGTTGCCTACGGCAATACCACCGGCTGGATCCTCCTGTGTGACGATACCAACAAGATGTATGTCAGCCTGGTTCCCGGCTCCACCGGCACCACCATTGGTGGCAATACCACCGGAGGAAATACCTCCGACAACACCGCAACAACTCCCACGGAACCCACTACTCCCGCCACAACCGATGCTTACATCGTTTGCAGCACCACTGTGAATGTCCGCAGCGGCGCAGGCGTGGATAAGCCCCTGGTCACCACCTTGGCCAATGGCACCAACGTGAAGATCTATGAGCAGACCACCGTGAACAACGTGGCCTGGGCACGGATTGATCAGGGTTGGGTCTGCATGGACTATGTCCGTATCGGAACTCTGGTGAACGTTCCCGCAGGTGGCAATACCGGCAATACCGGATCCACCACCGTCGCCATCGTTACCACGGTTCCCTCCGGCGCAATCGCCATCGGCTATGCCAACCAGGATATCAAGGTTCGCTCCGGCTCCGGCATGGGCTATGCGGAAGTAGCTACCGTCAAGAAGAATGCCAATGTGGTTCTGTACGAAATCAAGTTGGATGGCGGCATGAGCTGGGGTCGCACCGATAATGGCTGGGTCTGTGTCAGCTACCTGACCATCACCGGCATCGGCGCAGCAGGCTCCGGTACCACCGGCAATATCTCCGGCGTTGGCTTCACCGCTAATGTCCGTGGCACCGCTAATTCCAACGGTGCACTGATGGCAAAGGTCATGATCACCTCCCCTGTTGTGGTTCGTGAGACCACCACCGTGGGCGCAGAGACCTGGGTACGTACCGACCTGGGCTGGATCCTGAGCCAGTATGTGTCCGGCTACGCCACCGACACCACCACTGGCGGCACCGCTACCGATGCCACCACCGCTCCCACCACGCCTACCGACCCCACCGCCTCCGGCGATGAGATGGACTTCGTGGGCTAAGCAAATCACCAAGACCGCTGCAAGGCACCTGCCTTGCAGCGGCTTTTTGCGTGTGCGCAAAAATATATCCCCAGGAAATCACAGAATTTCCTGGGGATGCTTTCTCAAGGGGATATTTAAAAATTCATTTGTTTTCTTAACGCTGAACCAGGGAAAGCCGAAGCCGAACCACGGCGCCATGGTCATTCAGCACCTGCATGGAGAAAGAGGCGCTGTCGCTGTAATGCAGCAGCCGCCAGCAGGTATTGGGCAGACCGATATGCCCATTGGCGATGGGTTCCTTGCCGGGGTGGGCGATGATATTGCGGATGGATTCCTGAATCTGGACGAGGGTATCCGGCGGGAAACCCTGGCCATTGTCCCGTACCTCCAGGAGCATTTCCTGATTGCGTATTTCGCCCCGAATGCTGATCCTGCGGACATCCCCAATTTGGGAAAAACCGTGGGAAATGGAATTCTCCACCAGTGGTTGCAGTGTCAGCCGGGGAATGCGGATATGATTCATCTCCGGAGGGATGGAGATGGTGTATTCCAGGGCATCCTGCCAGCGTGATTTGAGCAGCATCAGGTAATTGGTTACGTGCTCCACATCCTCCCGCAGTTCTACGGTCTTGCTGCGAAAATCCGTGGAATAGCGAAGCATCTGGCCAAATTGAGCGCACAGGTCAGTAACTTCCTCGCTGCCGCTTTCCATGCCCTTGGCGGCGATGATATTCAAAGTGTTGTAGACAAAATGGGGATTGATTTGGGCTTGCAGGGCGTTCAGCCGGGCGGTGGTGGTGCTTTCACGCATGGAGATCTCGTTCTTGGTAGCGTTCTGCAAATTGACCATCAGGGTATTGAAATGTTTCTCCAATGCGTGAATTTCCGTATCCGATGGGGAGGTGACGATGGTATCCACTTTCGGGGGATCCTTGACCCGGATGACGTTTTCCGCTTGCAGGGTCTGCACCTTGGTGGTGAGCAGACGGATGGAGCGGGTCATCCGGTTGGAGAAAATCAGCACCATAACCAGGGCGATGACGGCGGTGAAAGCGGAGAAACGCAGATATTTTCCCATCATGGACAGGCGGATCTGGTTCAGCACCGCATAGTCCTGGCTCAGGTACAGATCCATTCCCAGCCAGCGGTTTTGGGAATGGTAGATATTCAGCTGGGTTCCGCCGCTTTCGTAGAGCAGGAATTGATTTAGTGGAATATCCTCGTAAGAGACATCCGGAAGCCCGGTATCGTACAGAACCGTGCCATCTTTGAAAATGGCGTAAACCATAACGTTCTCGTTATCCGTCAGGAAGAGGGTATTCAGTTCGTCGGCATCGGCAGATATCTCGATAAAGCCGATGGTCTCCCCGTGGAGGGTGATGCAGCGGATCAGGCTGAAAACCGTTGCATTTTTGCCCAGGGTGAAGTAATCTGCGTGGGGGGCGATGACGTGCCATTGATAGGGGGTCTGCTCGGCCATCTCCAGATAGGGGATGGACTCGATGATTTCCTGCGCCTCGTCGGACAGACTGACCAGGGAATCGTTCCGGTCGATATGATTGGACAGGTAGAAGCCGTTCTTGGCGAAAATACTCACCCGGTAGAAATTCTCCGCCACGGCGGAATGGTACAGCTTGTTGGACATCCGGTTTTGCCATACCTGCGTGGCCATGGGGTCGATGTCCCCGTGGGCAGCAATCTGGGAGAATGCATCCATAAAGGTGACGTCGGAGGTCAGATCTTCGATGGCCAGATCCATCAGATTCAGATACCGATCCGCCTCGCTCATCATGATGGTGGACATATGGCGGAAGCGGTTCTGGGTGGATTCCTGGGATTCGACCAGATTGGAGCGGTGGATATAATAGGTGTTGATCACCACGATGACAAGGATCATGGTGAAAAAGACTGCGATCATTTTTGTCCGCATTTTCATAGTGGGCACCCTCTTTTCTCTTTGAATTCAGTATAACACAAGAAAGAGACGGAGGGAACCTTATTTTTAAGTGTGCCGTTTTTTCGAGGTGTTTGTGCAGGATTTTACTATTTCGGTCAAAATGGACAGGATTTTGCAGACGGGAGTTTGGAATCTTTGCGGGCAGAGGGGGCAAAGACATTGTACAATATAGGAAATAGAAAATGCAAAATTCCGCCGGGAAGCAAACTGGCGGGATCCGTCAACAAAATGCAAAAGGGGGTGGTTGCGTATGGTGATCGATGCGCTTTCCGGCCGCCCGCCCGGGGGTGGGTGAGCCGGAAGATGGGAAAGACGGCAGTGCGGATTTTTCCGGTTGGATGTGCCGGTTTTTCAGGTTGTGCCCCGGAAAGTATCCTATTTTCCGCCGGATGTGCGGGATGTTCCCACGAAAGATGCAAAAGGATGGATTATAATAATCTTGCACCGGCATGGTGCGCTTTACGAAATGAATGGAGGAATTTAAATATGAAACATTTTAACCTGGCGAAGAAAATCGCTGCATTGGCGCTGTCCCTGGGGCTGGTAGTCGGCCTGGGCTCCACCGCTTCCGCCTATACCGCCGGTACCCTGGAAGCCCCCCGGGCGAAAGACGTGGTCATCGACGGCAATCTGGACGAATGGGATCTGTCCCGTGGCCTGAAGATCAGCACCGAGAACCAGATCGTTGACCAGATCGAGCACTGGGACGGGGAAGCGGACTGCTCCGCTGAATTGTATGCCATGTGGGATGAAGAGAACCTGTACCTGGCGCTGGATATCAAGGACGATACGCCTTTCGTTTATCGTGAGGGATTCCCCCTGGATGAGCTGGATGCGGTGATCTTCTTCCTGAGCACCAATCCCGATGCAGACCCCGAGCGTACCGCTTACGAAGCCACCGACTGGCGCATCGTCACCAGTGTGGAGGATTACTACGGCGACTGGTTCAATTTCGTTGATCGAGACATGATCGAGGATAACATGGGCTATGATACCCAGGGCGAATACGGCGACGAGCGGGTGTTCGACGATTTGGAGGCCGCTTTCACCAAGACCGATGACGGCGCCATTTACGAGATCAAGCTACCCCTGCATAACCTGTCCAATGACCAGATTGCCCAGCTGGTTCCCGCAGCCGGTATGACCCTGGGCTTCGATTTCAGCATCCTGGATGTTGACCTGCCCTGCCCCGGCATCCACAGCCTGCGGATGCAGGCTTCTGCCGACCTGACCGGCCGTGACCGCAGCCCTAAGCTGCATGATGTGGACACCAACCCCAGCCTGTGGGGCACCATCTCCTTTGTGGAAGAATAATCGGAGGATGATTCAATGAAACTGAAAAAGATAGCGGCGCTGCTGCTGGCGGGAGCTATGGTGGTTTCCATGCCCCTGAGCGCCGCAGCAGCCAAGCGGGAAAAGGTGGATGCCTCCACCATTGACTTCGCTGCCGTTCTGGAGGATACCTCTGCCAAGGGTACCGCCTCCGTTTACCACTGGTGGACGGCCGGTGGCGAAAAGGATGCCATCGAATCCGTGATCGACGGGTTCAAGGATACCTACAGCAAGATCAAGGCCAAGTCCAATGCCATCCCCGGTGGCGCCGGCGGCGCAATGGTCATGAAAGTCAAGGTCTTGCAGCAGGCGGGCAAGAGCCCGGAAGCATTCCAGGCGCACCCCGGCCAGGAGATCCAGCCCTATCTGGATGCCAATATGCTGCTGGATTTGAGCGGACTGTATGACTATGCGGAGCTGAATGAGCGGCTGCTGCCGGGTCTGAGTGACCTGGTGACCGCATCCGATGGCAATCAGTACATTGTGCCCATCGGCATCCACAAGACCAATGTGATCTTCTATAATATCCACGTATTCGAAAAGTACGGTGTTGAGATCCCCGATCACGAGGATATCACCTGGGACGAATTCTGGTCCATCTGCGACCAGCTGGCCGCCGCCATGCCCGATGGGGAATATCCCATTGACCTGGGCGACCGGAAAGGCTGGCCCGCCTGCCAGGTGTTCGAGAACATCATGCTGGGCACCGATCCCCAGATTTACCAGGACTTCATCAACGGCACTTACAATCTGGAGGATGTGACCACCGTCCTGTCCACCTATGCCAAACTCATGGACTATGTGGCACCTGACCACTCCAGCCGTGACTGGTACGAAGCCAGCGGCCAGGTGGTGGCGGGAACCTACGCCATGCAGATCATGGGCGCATGGATGCAGCCCCTGATGACCAGCATGGGTCAGGTTTACGGCGAGGATTACGGCATCTTTACCTTCCCCGGAACGGAAGGGTGGTTCGGTATGTGCGTGGACGGATTTGTGGTTTCCAATGACTCCGCCGATGTGGAAGCGGGTCTGCGCTGGGCTTACAATGTCTCTACCACCGAAGTGCAGCAGTCTTTCTCCACCCTGAAAGAATCCATCTCCCCCTATGCGGATACCCCTGACGAGAGCTATTGCGACCTGACCCTGCATTTCAAGGAGCAGCTCACCGATGAGAATGTGAAAACCTATCCCAGCTTTACCCACGGCACCGCAATGCCCTGGAGTGCCTCCACCAGTTTGCAGACCCAGATTCAGGAGTTTGCAACCTCCAGCGGCCATGATGCAGAGTTCTTTGCAAGCAAGATCGTGAACATTTTGAAAGAGGCAAATGTGAAAGGAGACTGGAACCTTGTTAACGAATAAAATTTGGAAGCGTGGCGCTGCCGCCCTGACCGCTGCCCTGATGTGCGCAAGCCTGGTGGCACCCGGCGCAAAGGCGGAGACTGCTACCTACGAGCAGCCTACCCTGAATCCCCATGTGAAGTCCATCATCGAGGTGGACGGCTATCAGTTCATTGACCTGAACAGCAACGGCACCCTGGACGTTTATGAAGACTGGCGACTGGATGCCGAGACCCGTGCTGCCGACCTGGTATCCCAGATGACCGTCCGTGAGAAGATCGCCCAGATGCAGCACCCCACTTACCTGCCCCGGGATGACGGCAAGATTCCCTCCTACCTGCAAAAGTGGTGCGAGCGTGAGGGCATTGGTATGCTGCTGATCCGGGAACTGAGCAGCGTGGAAGCAGCCGCAACTTCTATGAACGTGATCCAGGAATATGCGGAGGGCTCCCGTTTGGGCGTGCCCGTGCTGGTTTCCATGGACTCGGTCCACGGCCTATCCTATGTCTCCGGCGCAACCGTTACCGGCCATAACCTTGGCCTGGCGGCAACCCGGGACGAAGACCTGGTGACGAGACTGGCTGAAATTTCCCGGGATGAGCATATCGCCGTTGGCGTGCGGATGACCCTGTCCCCGGAAGCGGATATCGCTTCCGAGCCCCGTTGGGGTCGTGTGATGGAGACCTTTGGCGAAGACCCCGACCTGGTGACCCAGATGACCGTTGCCCAGGTGGTTGCTTTCCAGAATGGCTCCGACGGACTGAATTCCGGCTCCATCATCGCCTGCATGAAGCATTTCCCCGGCGCAGGCCCCCAGATGGAGGGTAAGGATACTTCCCCCATTATCTCCACCGAAGAATCCCTGCAAATTCACCTGAAGCCCTATTATGCCGCCATCGAAGCGGGCGTAGCTTCCATCATGCCCTATTACTCCGTGCCCTTGGCACTGGATATGGAGAATTCCGCCATCGGCAGTAAGATCACTCTGCAAGACCTGCTGCGTGGCGAGATGGGCTTCGAAGGCATCATCCAGACCGACTGGGGTATGGTTTGGGCCATCCAGGAGGCTGTCGGCACCATGACCGGCGAAGAGATCTCCTATGAAGATGCCGTCCTGATGGGCGTTACCGAGAGCCGGGTGGACGGCATCGGCGGCGAAAGCATCAACCTGATCACCCAGATGGAAGAGATGACTGCCGACGGGCGCATTGACGAATCCATCCTGGATGCAGCCGCAACCCGTATCGTGAAAGCGAAGTTCGAGCTGGGCGTGTTTGAAAATCCCTACTGCGATGTGGAATACGCTGTGGAGTTCGTTGGCAACGAGGAGCACCAGGCCGTGAACCTGGAGGCTGCCCGCAAGTCCATGACCCTGCTGAAGAATGACGGCATCCTGCCCCTGTCCCAGGATGGGGAGCAGACCATCCTGGTGTGCGGCCCCCGTGCCGGTGACATGGCCAGCCTGGTGGGCGGTTGGAGCTCTGAGCAGGAGGGTCTGACCATTGCTGCCGCCATCGAGGAGTATGCCGGTGAGAACACCACCGTCATCTACGAGGCGGAGGATACCCAGCGCATTGCAGAACTTGCCAAGGATGCAGACGTGATCATCGTCTCCATCGGCGAGCCCAGCTATCAGCACGATCCCGCCTGGGGTTACAATACCCTGGAGATCACCTCCTCCCAGCAGGAGATTCTGGAGGCCGCTGCCTCCGCAGGTAAGCCCGTGGTCACCGTTGTTACCGGCGGCAGACCCTACATCCTGACCTGGTGCGATGAGAACACCAATGCGATCCTGGAAGCTTACTATCCCGGCCAGCAGGGCGGCATCGCCATTGCTGAGACTCTGTTCGGCCTGAACAATCCCACCGGCAAGACCCCCATGCAGTTCCCCCGGGATATGGAATCCGTCCTGAATCAGGAGGGCGACATTTCCTTTGACCTGGAGAACCCCCTGTATGACTATGGTTGGGGTCTGAGCTACGAGGAGTAATATCCACCACCTTTCCACCAGCCTGTCCGGGCGCATTGACCTGTGTCCGGACAGGCTGTAAAAAAGAGAATTTCTAGAAAAGGGGGCATTGCCCATGGATCAACTAACAGAATTTTTGGACAATTTCGGGTACATGACCTTCTCGAATGATGGCTTTTGGACAATTTTCGCCGCAGTGGCTGGGGTGATCCTTGTCTATCAGCTTTTGCTCAGATTCGTGCCCAATACCGTTGCGCCGATTCATAAATTTTTCCAGCGCCATCCGCTGATTTGGATTTGCATTCCGGCAGCACTGCTGATATACTTTGTTTATGTCTCCCTGGGATGGAACCTGTGGGTTTCCGTATCCAATTGGGAGAGCGGTCAGCTGGAGGCCAGCTATGGTTTCGGCGGATTCGGCAATTATATCAGTATGTTCACCAGTCCCAATTTCTGGCCGTCGCTGAAAAATACCCTGCTCCTGTTCTGCCTGATTCCGTTGTGTTTGCTGCTGGGCTTGTTCCTGGCGCTGATCATGGATCAGGGACTGCGGGGCACTTCCGTATTCCGTACACTGATTTTGCTGCCCTTTGCCCTGTCCTTCGTGGTGACGGGCACGGTTTGGGCATATATGTACCGCCCCACCGGCGGCGTGCTGAATTCTTTCCTGAGTCTGCTGGGGGTGAATGTCTCCGCAGCCATGAAGAACGGGCACCTCATGTGGGCATCCAGCAATTCCACCATCATGCTGTCCATCATCATCGCCATGGTGTGGCAATTCTCCGGTTATGTGGCGGTGATTTTCCTGGCAGCCATTAAGAATGTGCCGGTGAATGTGATCAATGCGGCCAAGCTGGATGGAGCCTATATGCCCCGCATCTACTGGCGGCTGATCATCCCCCAGCTGAAAGGCGCCATGGGTTCGTGCATTACCATCCTTGCGATGTATGCGCTGCGTTCTTTCGACTTCATTGTTTCCCTGGTGGGCTATACCACCTCTTCTGCATGGACATTGCCCATCTGGATGTACAATGAAGCTTTCCAGAACAATAATTTCGCATTCTCTGCGGCGATCAGCTGCTTCCTGCTGGCTCTGGTGCTGGTGCTGATCCTGCCGCTGACCTATTGGACGAACAGGAGGAAGTAAAATCATGGAAAAACAATCGGGAATTGTGCGCAGCAAAGAGGCGCAGCAAGCCCAAACCATTCGCATCCGCCCCAAGTGGCATATGACGGCGCTGCACATCGTTTACTACCTGATTATGGTCGTATTCCTGGTGTTCTATATGCTGCCGTTCTGGGGCACCGTCATGACCTCTTTCAAATCCAATAGCGAAGTCATGACCACCACCCCCATTACGCCCCCCTCCCAGTGGACACTGGAGGGCTATGCCAGTGCCATGGAGGAATTGGGGCTGCCCCTGCTGACCAGTCTCTTCGTTACCGTCTTTGGTGCGGCCAGCTCCGTTTTCCTTGGCTCCGTGTGCGCTTACGCACTGAGCAAATGGAAGTTCCGCTTCAACAATCTGTTCTTCATTCTGCTGGTGGCGGCGACTTACCTGCCTTTCCAGGCGATTTTGATCCCGCTGCTGCAAACCATCAATGCATTGGACTTGTACGATAATATCTGGGGTCTGGTGCTTGTTCATGCGGTATTTGGTATGCCCATGTGCACCGTGATGATGCGGGGGTATTATGCCGATGTGCCGGATGCGCTGATTCGTCAGGCGATGATCGATGGCAACGGCACCTGGCAGATTTACCGCAAGATCGTTCTGCCCAATACCAAGATCGCAACCATCACCGTTTTCGTTTTCCAGTGCACTTCTATCTGGAACGAGATGCTCTTCGCTCTGGTTCTGGGCGGCTATGATTCCAAGCCTGCAACCATCGCCCTGAATGAGCTGGCCGGTACTATGGCGGCGGAATTCAATGTGCAGATGGCGGGCTCGCTGATCCTGGCATTGCCCGTGCTGGTGCTGTACATTTTTATGGGAAAATATCTGATCAGCGGCCAGATGTCCGGCGCTGTCACTGCATCCTAAGAAATGGGAGGAAAGAATATGAAAAAATTCATGTATCGATTGACCGCACTTCTGCTGGCGCTGGCTATGCTGTCCTCCGTCACAGTCTTTGCCGCCGATGACGATGACGACGAAGATGAGATGCCCGTTACCGAAGTGACCACCGTGGTTCAGGAATACGAGGGGCGCACCGTCACCCTGAAAACCGCTTGCCTGGACTTTATTGAAGTGGACGGCTATCAGTTTAAGGATCTGAATAAGGACGGCGAGCTCCAGCCTTATGAAGACTGGCGGCTGGATGCCGAGACCAGAGCGGAGGATCTGCTCTCCCGTATGAGCGACAAGCAGAAAGGTGCTCAGATGGCGCACATCACCCTGGTCACTTTGAAAGAATCCTGGTTCAATGATTTCAATGTTGGCTTCGCTCTGGCCTACACCTATTTCAGTGAGGGCGGCGAGGAAGCCGTCCACAAGATGAACTACATCCAGTCCCTGTGCGAAGACAGCGAACTGGCCATTCCCACCGTGTTCTCCATGGATAGTGTCATCGGCGCCAGCTGGGTCAACGGCGCAACCATCCTGCCCGATGCCATCACCCTGGCAGCTACCGGTGATGCGGAGCTGGTTCAGGAGCTGGCCGAAGTGCAGCGGGAAGAGATGAAAGCCCTGGGCGTGCGCATCAGCCTGTCCCCCAATGCCGACCTGGCAACGGATCCCCGCTGGGGACGTAACCAGGAGACTTATGGCGAGGATGTGGAAACTGCCAAGGCCATGGTCAAGGCCGCCATTGTCGGCTTGCAGGCCGGTACCGACGGCATCAACGAAGATGGCCTGATTGCCTGCGTGAAGCATTTCCCCGGCTCCGGCCCCCAGACCGGCGGCGTGGACGGCACACCCCTGGTATTTGATGACGAGACGTTCCCCCTGCACCTGAGCATCTTTGAAGCTGCGCTGGAAGTGAACCCCGGCATGATCATGCCCTATGGCTACTCCACCGTGCCCTACCTGGGCGGGGATGCCGTGGATAATTATGCCCACGAATCCAGCGTTGTGATGAACGATGTGCTCCGGGATCAGCTGGGCTACGATGGCATCATCCAGACCGACTGGGGTCTGAATCACATCGTTGCCATGCAGGCCGGTGCCGACGTCATGGGTGGCATGGGTCAGCGTGACGTATCCAAGATGGTGGATACCGTTGACTCCGAAGACCTCACCGATAGCTGCCGCCGTCTGCTGGTTGCCAAATTCCAGCTGGGCGTATTCGAGAATCCTTTCGTGGATGCCGAGACGGTTGAAACCGTCGTTGGCAGCGACGAGCATTACGAGAAAGCCATGGAAGCGGCGGAGCGTGCCGTGACTCTGGTGAAGTACGAGAACCAGACCTCCCTGGAGGGGCAGAACATCATCGTTGCCGGTAAGCTGGCGGACGATGCCGAGGCACTGAGCAGCGGCTGGCGCCTGAGCGCCGAGACCGGCCTGGATGTCACCGGCAAGTCCATCCTGAACGCCATCGAGAACCGCCTGGGTGCGGAGAACGTGACCTACATCGGCGAAGATACTGCCAATGTGGCTCAGAGCTATCCCGAGAACACCACCGCCATCGTTGTGGTGGGCGAGGCCAGCGGCACCCATCAGCCCGCCTGGGGTGACAACAATCTGGAGTTCCCCGATGAGCAGCAGGAGATCGTCCGTGCCCTGAAAGATGCGGGCGTGAATGTGGTCAGCGTTGTGATCATGAACCGCCCCTATGTGATGACCCCCATCAGCGAGGCATCCGATGCGGTGATGATCGTCTACCGTCCCGGTGTCACTGCCGGTGGTGAGGCGGTTACCAATGCACTGTTCGGCGATTGCGCAATTTCCGGCAAATTGCCCTGGCAGATTCCTGCAACCATGGAGCAGGTGGTACGCCAGCGGGAGGATATGCCCAAGGATATTGACAGCCCGCTTTATGACTATGGCTTTGGCATCGAAGTAGAAGCCTTTGGCCAGTAAAGGAAGAAGGTATTGAGATGGCATCTATTTCCATTAAGGATTTAAGTATCAGCTATAATAAAGGAAAATCTTTCGTGCTGAAAGATTTGAACCTGGACATTAAGGATGGCGAATTCTGCGTTTTCCTGGGTCCGTCCGGTTGTGGCAAGTCCACTGCCATGTATTCCATCGCCGGTCTGCTGCACCCCGCTGGCGGGGAGATCCGCTTTGGCGACACCATGATGACCGCCGTGAATGCCAAGGGCAAGGAGACCACCTTTATCCCGCCCCAGGAGCGGAACATCGCCATGGTTTTCCAGGAATATGCCCTTTACCCCAATATGACCGTGCGGAAAAATATGTCTTTCGCACTGGAGACCAAGAAGACCCCAAAGGACGAGATCGACAAGCGGGTCAACGCCATGTCCCAGATGCTGGGACTGGAAGAGCTGATGGAGCGCAAGCCCGCAGAGCTCTCCGGCGGCCAGCGCCAGCGTGTGGCACTGGGACGTGCACTGGTGCGTGACCCCCAGGTATTCCTGCTGGACGAGCCTCTGGGTAACCTGGATGCGAAATTGCGGGATCAGGTGCGCTATGAGCTGAAAAAAATTCAGACTCAGCTGGGCATCACCACCATCTACGTCACCCATGACCAGACGGAGGCCATGACCATGGCGGATCATATCGTGCTGATGAAAGATGGGCACATCATGCAGCAGGGCACCCCCAATGACCTGTATGATAACCCCAACAGCCTGTTCGTTGCCAGTTTCGTGGGTACCCCCCAGATCAATAAATTGACCTGCAAGGTCACCCGGGAGAGTGGTGCGCTCACTTTCGTGTGCGGGCAGCTGAAGCTGCGTGTGCCCCAGGAACTGCAATCCACCATGGAGCGCTACCTGGGCAAGGAAGTGATCGTTGGTATCCGCCCCAGTGAACTGCAAATGGTTGACAATGGGGAACTGAGCGGCAATGTGGAGGGCATCGAGCCCCTGGGTGATGGCTTCATTGTTTACGCCAACGTATCCGGCCAGGTGATCGTTGCCAAGATCGCCGGCGGCAGTACCAAAATCGGCAAGACCATTTCCTTGAATGTGGAAAACGGCAAGATGCACGTTTTCGACAAGGAGACGGAAATGCGCATTTCCTGATTTCTTCGCTTTTTCATTTGTTTTTCCCAACCTCCTTTCCAAACGGGCGGGGCGCTGCTTTGCAGTGCCCCGCTCAAAATATTTTCCGGGGTGCCGCATGAAACGGCACCCCGGATGATTTTTGGCTCTATTCTTCTTTGCTCACGTATTTGGATGGCTTTTTGCCGGTATATTGGTAGAAGACCTTGGCAAAATAGGACGAATCCTCGTACCCTACGCAGGCGGCCACATCCCGCAGGAGCATATCCGGTTTGGCGGACAGCAGCGCAATGGCGGCTTCCATCCGCTGGGCAACCAGGAAAGTATTGAACGTGGTGTTGCCGTATTTCCGGAACAGGCGGCTTAAATAGGTGGGGGAGATGCCCAGTTCGTCGCAAACGCTCTGGACGTTCAGAGGCTTTGCATAATTCTGCTCAATGTAGCCCACGGCGCTGGCGTACAGCTCCTTGGTGGTGAGTTTCCGGTTCCGGGGATTGCTTTCGCTGTTGAACAGCAGCCCATAGATATCCCGGAACAATTCCGGATAGGAGGATGCGTGGAGGAACATCTCGGCAATTTTCGCTTTCGTCCCCTCGTAATTGGTTTGCAGAATGGACAGCGAACTGGTGAAATGCAGGATGATCTGCTGCATCATCTGGTAGGCGTGCTCCTCCGGTACGGCCTGCTTCTCCAGTGTTTGGGCAAGGGTGGTGAAGTAATCCTTGATGGGGGTGAAGCGCCCGGCGGAGCAATAGAATTGCAGCTGATTCAGGTCGGAGATGGAAAGCAGCGGGATATTCTTCCCGGCGTTTTCCGCCGGATTCAGACTGATGGGCAGAATCTGGTGACGGCTCAGTACCGTGCCCTGCTGCAAAATGGGGATGGCTTGGGAGATGAACTGATCCAGCGCCACCAGCGGATAAACCTGGGGCTGGTACACCACCGTCCAGGTGGGGCAGCCGATGCGCTGGGTCATGTAGACACTGATGGTGGAGAGGAATGCTTCCAGCTCCCCGGCGGGGAAGATCAGAACCTGCTCGTTTTCGTCCCGCCCCCGCAGCGCATAGAATTTGGGATTGCCGGGGAGCATCAGTGAGGTGCCCCGGAGTTTCTTGGACATCCGGGGGTCGATACCGCCCCAGCGAACCAGCGCCATGCGGTAGGTGCTGTTGACAAAATAGCGCAGCAGATCCTCCTGCCGGTAGGGCAGACTGCACGCCAGAGCCGGTAGGATATAGGCGGCGCAACGGGAGAGCTGCTGCTCCAGAGCGGTGCGTACCTTGTCGATGGCGGCTTTCATCTGCAAGCCGCCAATGGGCTTGAGCATATATTCGTCCACCGATGCCTGAATGGCACTCTGGGCATATTCAAATTCGGCGTAACCGCTGATGATGAAGATATGGATATCCGGCTGCATTTTCCTTGCGGCCATGGATAGCTCGATGCCGTTCATCTGGGGCATGGTGATGTCGGTGATGAGCAGATCGACGGTGTGCTCTTTTAGATAGGCAAGCGCCTCATCCGCCCCGGTGCACATCCGGGCAATGACGAAATCCGGTGCGTGTTTCTTCAGCAGCATCTGCATCAGATTCAGGGCGGGAATTTCATCATCAACGATCAGAATTTGGTATGCCATGAACGACCACTCCCCTCGGGCTGCGTTTCCTGGCAGCCCCATTTGGAACCATTATAGCATAAGTTTTCTAGCCGGGAAAGGGTGTGCAGGATTTTCTGGGAAAAGTGTTGGATTTTCCGGTTTGGGCGAGCTGAGTTTCTTAATTTGGGCAAGATGTGCAGAATACTTTTAGACACAGGAGGGATTTTATGCTATAATACAAGTGCAAACAAAAACGGTAGCGAATATGATAAGCGCCGAAAAGAAAGGAATGCAAGTATATGAGAAAAATTTTGGCCTGTGTCCTGGCTGTCCTGGTGCTGATGACTTGCGGCACCGCTCTGGCTGAGGGCGAAGAGAGACCCAACATCATTTGCCACAAGGCGGACAATATCGTCATTGATGGTGACCTGTCTGACTGGAATCTGGAATCCGGCGCCGTGCTGAAGGATGCTTCCCAGGTGATCCGTGATGTGGCTTTCTGGCAGGGTGAGAATGACCTGAGCATGACCGTTTACACCGCCTATGACGAAGAGAACCTGTACCTGGCTTTTGACGTCACCGAGGATACCATCTACGGCGCCATCGAGATGCTGCCCGTGGACGGCGAAGACAACCTGAAGATTTACCTCTCCACCGACCCCACTGCGGATCCGGAGCGCACCGCTTACGCCACCAACGACTTCCTGGTCTACCTGATCATGAACGAGGGCTACTGGGATACCGCCATCGATCGCTCCATGCTGGATAAGGAGACCCGTCAGCGCTTTGCCAGCGCCGGTATGGACGGCGGCGAGAGCGTGATCGAGGGCTACGAAATGGGCACCGAGCGCACCACCACCGGCTTCATCTTCGAGTGCAAGATCCCCTGGGCAACTTTCTCCAATAAGAAGATCGAGGTCTATACCCCCGCTTCCGGCGATACCCTGTCCGTGAACTTCGCCATTACCGACATCAGCTATCCCTGCCCCGGCACCGAGTACATCCCCCAGATGGCCTGGTGCGGCGACCTGGATATCAATACCAACCCCAGCCTGTGGGGCAGCATGACCCTGGAGTAAGAAATCTGACTCAAACGAAATCGGCCGTACCCCGGCCGATTTCTTTATAGGAGGATGAAATATGCGTAAGTTCTTACCTGTATTGGCGCTGTTGCTTCTGCTCCTTGTCACCCCCGCTGCCCGGGGGGAGACCATTTCCGTTGCCCCGGGGGAATTGACCCAGGCGCTGAGCCGGGCGGAAGAGGGAGACGTTTTGCTCCTGTCCGGCGGAACCTATGCCGAGCCCCAGGAGAGCTTCCCCCTGTGCATATGCGCAGGGGTGACCATTCAGGCGCAGGAGGGACAGACGGCCATCATCGATGCCCCGGCGTTCCAGTCCGCTTTCCGGGTGGAGGCGGACGGCGTGAAATTGCGTGATTTGGAGATCCGTTTCCGCCGCACGGGGATCTATGCCCTGGGGGATGGAATGATCGTGGAGAATTGCCGCATCAGTCTGGCGGATACCGCCTGGCGCACCTCCTCCTGCGGCTGCTGGCTGGGCGGGGTCGAGAATGCCACATTCCGGAACTGCGCCTTTACCGACTGCGGCATCTGCATGGCGGGGCCACCCCTGTCAGAGACGAGCCACCTGGTTCCGGTGCTCACCGGACTGTTCGAGGTGGGGGAGGAGCGCAGTTTCTTCACCACCCATACCATCGAGGATTGCACCGTCAATGGCAAGCCGCTGTTCTATGCGGTTTCCCAGCCCACCGTCACCGTACCCGATGGAGCGGGGGAGATCATCGTTGCGGACTGCGGCGAAGTGCTGGTGCGCAATGCGGACGTATCCCGGGCAAGCATGGGCATGGAGATCGTTTATTGTGACCATGTGCGGGTGGAGAACAGCAAGGCGGACGAATGCGGCGTATTTGGTATCTATTTTGCCAAACTCCAAAGCGGCGAAATGGTGGAGTGCACCTCCCGGGGCACCAACCATGGCCTGGATATCCGTGCCAGTGAGAATATCACCCTCTTGCGGTGCAGCGCAGAGAATTGCGACCAGGGGCTATTCTTCTCCCATGTAGATAACGGATTGATGATGGATTGCACCGTCACCTCCACTGGCCAGGGTTATTTCTTCGCCGGGGGCAATCATTGCCAGGTACTGCGGTGCCAGGCCATCGACTGCGAAAACGGCATGAATATCCAAAAGGAAAATGACGTGCTCGTTTCCGGCTGTACCCTCCGCCGCTGCACCATCTGCGCCGCCCGGCTGGATGGCTCCCCAACGGTCTTCGCCAACAATCTGCTGGAGGATAACTGGGTGGCCATCATGGCCTATGGGGAGGTTCCTTTCCAACTGGTGGACAATACGGTTCGTGGCAGCGGCTGCTGCGGGCTGTATCTGCGGGACATCGCCTATAGTCGCATTTGCGGCAACGTGATCGACGGCAGCAGCGGCAATGGGGTGGAAGCCATCGGGGAAATGAGCGGCACCCTGCTTGCCGGGAACCAAATAGATGGGGAAATTGCATGCTCCAAGGGTGCAGCGCTCCGCATGGCGGAGGATTTGGGCTAAGATGCACAATTCCCGTGGGAAATGGAAAATACCCATTATCCAATCAGCACAGAAAATCCTGCCCCATGGGCATAAAATTCCGGTTGATTGTGCAGCATTTTTCGATTTCGGAGAGTTTCGCTAGGTTTTTCCTGAACTTGTATCGGATTTTCTTAAACCAAACCGGAATAAAAAGGTATAATAGTCTGTGAAATCATGGCGTGAATGCGATGCTGCTGTGTGTGAGGGAACCCATCCCTACGGCACAGTTCGGCAGAAAGGAGGCACGCTGCGACCCATTCCCGCTTATTTTCGTACCTTGAAAACTAAATTTGAAAGAAGGAGAATTTACATGAAAAAGCTATCCCTGCTTCTTGCCCTCGTTATGTTGCTGTCATGCACGTCTACCGCTTTCGCAACGGCTTACAACAGTGTCACTACCACTGAGTTTGTCGATCCGACAACTTTCACGAAACCCTATGAGGTGAACGAAGTCATCATCGAGGCTAACGAGACCACCGGCCAGGTTCGCCTGGAGGCTCGCACCAAGGAAGTCATCGAAGTTGACGGCCTGTACTTCAAGGATCTGAACGGCAACGGCACTCTGGACGTCTACGAAGACTGGCGCCAGGATGTGGATGCCCGTGTGGACGACCTGCTGAGCCAGATGACCCTGGACGAAGAGATCGGTCTGCTGTGGCACGCTTCCACCGGCGGTACTTTCACTGCCATGTATCCCTACACGGAAGAGTGGCTGTACTCCAACGAGCCCACCTACACCGATCAGGACGGCAACTGCTACGTCCCCATGTACCACTCCATCATCACCGACAACGTCACCACCTACCTGCACAACGTTAACGGCACTCCCGACACCCTGATTTACGAGAACAACGCATTCCAGGAGATCGCCGAGTCCGCCCGTCTGGGTATCCCCGTGGTGATCAGCTGCGACCGTAGCTACAACACCTGGGCTGGCATGGTCAATATGGCCAACTATGCCTTCGGCGTTGCCCATGACGAAGAGCTGCTGTATGAACTGGTTTCCCAGTACGCTGCTGAAGAGCGCGCCATCGGCTTCCATGTTCCCTTCCACTCCTACGGTGTGGAAATCGGCTCCTGGTACGGCGATGACGTGAACTACATCGCTACCATGGTCGGCATCGAGACCGCTGCTTACGAAGAGAACGGCGTTGACGCCTGCACCAAGCACTTCATGGCTCGTGGCGGCCGCTCCTCTTACTCCAGCGCAAAGAGCCCCGCTGACCTGCTGGAATCCTGGCTGGTTGGCTGGGAGAGCGCTGTCATCGACAATGGTTCCGGCTGGGTCATGCTGAACAACGGCAGCCTGCTGAACGATTGCAACGTCTGCTACGACAGCGAATCCATGGCCATCCTGCGTGAGACTCTGGGCTATGACGGCTGCGTCGTTACCGACTGGCCCATGTGGCTGCAGGTTCCCTCTGCTTCCGGCACTACCCCCGAGGGCGTTGACCTGTCCACCTGCTCCGTTGGCGAACTGTATGCCATCATCCTGAACGCTGACGTTGACCAGATCGGCTGCTTCTTCATGGTGGAATCCGACGTGACCACCGACTATGACGATGTCACCTCCCACTACCCCGGCATGATGCAGCCCATGTGGCCCGAGACCATCAAAGAGCAACTGGACAACGGCAACCTGACGCAGGAGACCGTTGACAAGCACGCCAAGCGTGTCCTGCGGAACAAGTTCGAGCTGGGTCTGTTCGAAGATCCCTATTCCAGCCTGGACGAGGCTCTGGAGCTGGCTGCCAGCGAAGAGTACCAGGCGGAAGCTTTCGAGCTGAACACCATCGAAGATGTTTACGCTGCCCGTAATTCCGAAGTGAACGAGCTGGAGATCCGTCTGCAGACCGAGTCCACCGTCCTGCTGAAGAACGAGAACAACATCCTGCCCCTGAGCGCTGATGCAAAGGTCTATGTGGACGGCTCCTCCAAGGATACCGTTGCCATGGACATCGAGGCCATTGGTGCCTACGCCACCGTGGTGGAAGAGCTGGAAGAGGCTGACGTAGCCATCGCCCACGTTACCTCCATGGACGACAATGCCGAGATGCTGATCGAGGATGCCCAGGATGCTGGCATTCCCATGGTTCTGCTGTTTGACGGCGGCGTTTCCAACGAGCCCAACGCATGGGCAATCGAGAACAGCGCAGCTGTTCTGTTCATGACCTATGACTGCACCCCCGACCATGGCTCCTCCATGGGTAACTTCTACCACAAGACTCTGCCCTCCGTCATTGCGGATATGCTCTACGGCACCAAGGAGCCCAGCGGTTCCACCGTGTTCGAGATCGCCCGTACCTCTGACGATGCAGTCCTTGACTGGGGCGAACTGCAGTTCGATACCGGCGTGGATATGACCACCCGTCTGTACATGGCTGCTACTGTCCGCCAGAATCCCACCGCTGAGCTGCCCACCAACCTGGGTGATGTGATCATCCCCGTTGGCTTCGGTATGCGCTACGGCCAGGATGCCGACATCGACATCAATACTCTGGTCACCGACCAGGTGGTTGGCGAAGTCGTCACCACGAGTATGTTCGGTGAGAGCAAGTCCAGCGCTGCCGTGAACAAGACCATTGCCAGCGGCGAAACCGCAACCCTGTACATGATCGCTGAGAACCACGGCGCTGACGGCTCCACCACTGTGGAAGTCCTGGAAGGCGACCAGGTTCTGGCTACCAAGTATGTGAGCATCGAGGGCGGTTCTTTCGTCATCGTCACCATCGACGTGACCCTGGAAGGCGCCGGTGAGCACACCCTGACCGTTGGCGGCAACTCCATCGTGATCACTGTGGAATAATTCCCCCAACTGTTACTTCATGATTTAACCTGAGCAAGCGGAGGCTCCCAAAATGGGAGCCTCCGTTTTTTGCACCCATCCTGTTTGAATGAAATATGAACAGCAATCGATAAATATTGATTGAATTGATGCAAGATGCACAATAGAGCATAAGCAATAGGGAAAAGACTGAACAATAGTGACAATAAAAAACGATACGACTGTACTGAATTTTTCGGTTGGAAGTGCAGAATTTTTTGATTTCGGAAAGTTTCGCTTGTTTTTTCTGGAACTTGTATTGAATTTTCTTAATTCAAACCGGAAAAAACCATTATAATGATAGATGAAGCAAAGGCGTGGAGCCCCTTATTCCACCGCACAAACGGTAGGCAAGAAAGGAGGAATGCAGCACTGGGCGCCACGCAAGATTCGGAATATGAAAATCACAACGAAAAGGAGAAAGGTATTTATGAAGAAAATCGCATTGTTGCTTGTGCTGGCCATGGTGCTGAGCATGGTTTGCGTTCCCTCCTTCGCAGATGACTCCGTCATTAAGGAGAGCGCCTCCGGCTTCTTCTACATCGAAGCCACCGATACCCAGGCTGCCCTGAGCGCCGCCTCCGCCGACAAGTTCATCCAGGTGGATGGACTGTACTTCAAGGATCTGAATGGCAACGGTACGCTGGACATTTACGAAGACTGGCGCCAGGATACCGATGCCCGTGTTGCTGATCTGGTGAGCCAGATGACCATGGACGAGAAAGCGGGCGCTCTGCTGTTTGCCTGCATCGCCGGTCAGAACGGCTCCACCGTTACCGATTTTAATGCCGATATCTCCGGTTTCGGTGGCGGCGGAAGTGATGATGCCGTGAAGGCCAGCGCCTCCACCATTACGCTGGATCACCCGGCTCTGAATTCCCGTGAACCCTTGGTTACGGTTGAGGGTTTGACTTTCCAGCCCACCGCCTACCAGATTCAGGATCTGAATGTTAATACTTTCATCGCTGCCTTGACCGGTACCCCCAAGGATCAGCTGGATACCTTCAACCTGTTGCAGACCTATGCGGAAGATACCCGCCTGGGCATCCCCGCTACCTTCTCCGGTGACCGCAGCTACAATACCTGGGGCGGTATGATCGATATGCCCCATTATGCTCTGGGCGTTACCCATGATCCGGAGCTGCTGTACAACCTGGTGTCCGAGTATGCCAAGGAATCCGTCGCCATCGGCTATCATCAGACTTTCCACGGCTACGGCAACGAAATCGGCTCCTGGTATGGTGATGACCCCCTGTTCATCGCTCTGATGACCGAGGCCGAGACCCTGGCCTATGAGGACAACGGCTTCCAGTCCCACACCAAGCATTTCATCGCCCGTGGTGGCCGCAGCTCTTACATTGATGCAAAATCTCCCGCCGACCTGATCGACTCCTGGAAGATCGGCTGGCAGGCTGCCATCGATGCCGGTACCCAGTACATCATGACCAATAACAATGTTGGCGTGACCGATGGCGTGCAAGGCTACATGGACAAGGCCACCTACGATATCCTGCGCAACGACCTGGGCTATGACGGCGTTGTCTGCCTGGACTGGCCTCTGGGTGACAACCGACTGATGAACCAGACCGGCATCCTGTCCGATGGCACCGATATCTCTACCCTGAGCCTGGTGGAGCGCTATGCCCTGATCCTGAATGCAGGCGTGGATATGTTCTCCTGCTCCGGCGGCGTGCCTGGCACCGATCTGAATGACGAAGCTTACTCCGGCCTGTTCATGCCCGCCCGTCCTGACGTAATCGTCCAGGCCGTGGAAGAGGGGCTGGTTACTGCGGAAGATCTGGATATCCATGTCTCCCGCGTCCTGAAGACCAAGTTCGCCTATGGCCTGTTCGAGAACCAGTACCGTGACTGGAACGAACTGCTGGATCTCATTGGCACCGATGCCTACAAGGCAGAGCAGGCCATCCCCCTGAGCACCGAAGAAATCGACAATTACCGCCGCCCCGAAATCATCGCTCTGGAAGAAGAAGTGATGGTCAAGTCCACCATCCTGCTGAAGAACGATGGCATCCTGCCTCTGGAAAAGGGCACAAAGGTCTACTTCGATTCCAATAACGAAAGTGTCTTGACCGGAACCGTTCCCGCATTCGCCGACTATGCCACCGTGGTGGAAGACATGGCCGATGCCGATGTGTGCATCTTCCAGGTCACCTCTTTCGACGATAACTACGAATACATGGTAGAAGATGCCCAGGAAGCCGGTAAGCCTTTCGTGGTGCTGATCCAGGCTACCAACTCCTCCGGTGAACCCACCGAGGTCGATCTGCTGGCCGCCAATGCATTTGCCCAGCTGACCTATGTCAATACCCCTGACCACGGCTCCTCCGTTGGCTCTTTCTACCGCTATGTGAAGCCCGCCCTGGTCGTCCAGATGCTCTTCGGTGAGCAGGAGCCCACCGGCACCACTCTGTTCGAAGTTGGCTCCGCCGAAGCAAAGACCCTGTCCTGGGGCGAATTGCAGGACGATATCGGCGTGACCAATGCCACCCGCCTGTACATGGCGATGCTGGCCAAGGAAAATCCCGAAATCGAGATGCCCAACAATCTGGGCGACGTCCTGTATACCGATTCCTACGGCATCGTGTACAGCAATCCCGCTGATATTGAGCTGAGCCTGCTGACTCTGCCTCAGATCGTTGTTTCCGAGCAGTATATCAATAGCTGGGGCAGCGAAGCGACCCGCCAGGTGGGCAAGAACCACGCCGAAGCCGGCAAGGAATTCGAACTGAACTTCGTTGCCAAGAACAATGGCGGCGCCGGTTCCTTGGATATCCAGGTTCTGGTGGATGGCGAAGTTGCCGTTACCAAGTTCGTCGGTGTTGCCGAGGGTCAGTTCCGGGTGATCTCCGTGATGCTGACACTGGATGCCGGTGAGCATACCATCACCGTTGGCGACCTGACTGCCAACATTACCGTCGAATAATTCCCTTTCCCATACTCCAGGAGCCGGGGCGGAAAATCCGCCCCGGCTCCAAATTTGTGCGCCAGATTTGAAATTAGTAAGCTTTGTTCACGCCATAAACCGCCTGATCGTGGTATAGCCCTCGTATTCCAGCTGTTTTATCAAACCGGAGTAGGAAAAAGGAAGAATGGAGAGATAACTTTTTGCGCTTTTTAATGCATTGCGCTTCCCGGAACTAATCGTAGCTGAGGCGCTCTGTGTGGAGCCTTTTTTGTTACTCGAATTGGAGGAACTGTTCAGAGGGGTTTTGTGCGATTGAAGATAGCTGCTTTGTTCGCCCTCTTTCACGAGCTTTAGGAAATTAAATCGGAATGTTTTTCGTTGATTTTACTGCATATTTTTATTCATATTCTCCATTTTTGCTCTTTATTTTTGTGGTTATGAGAAATTTTAGAGCCAAAATAGAGCCA
>CAZTYB010000013.1:0-32457 GCA_964617595.1 uncultured Oscillospiraceae bacterium
CCCCCGCCCGGTGGATCTCTGCCAGTACATCCCGCACCCGCCCCTCGCATCCCCCCCGGTATTTCGTCCCCGCCACAAGGCTGGCCATATTCAGGCTGACCAATCGCTTGTCTTTCAGCTGAGGTGGGACATTCCCCACTGCCATCCGCTGGGCAAGCCCCTCGGCGATGGCCGTTTTGCCCACCCCCGGCTCCCCCACCAGGGCAGGATTATTCTTATTCTTCCGGCACAGAATGCCGATGACCATATCGATCTCCCGATCCCGGCCGATCACCGGCTCCATGCCGGATGCCTTGGTGATCAGGTCTTCACTGAATTGCTCCAAAAGTTTCGTGGTAACCGCCTCCCTTTTTCCCCTGGCGTAGGGCTCCCCCTCCCGCCGCAACCATTCCACCGTCCGGGTAAACAACATATCCGTCCCCACGCCAAGCAGCCGCATCACGTTCCCCGCTTCGCTCCTTTCCCCCCGGCACAGCGCCAGCAGGACATGGATCGGCAGGATCTGCCGCATCATTTGTTCCCTGGCCTCCCGGGCGGAACGCCGGAAAACTCTGCGTGCCTCCGGGGTGAATCCCTGGGGCAGGGGCAGATGCGCTGTCCCCTCCCCGTAAAGCAATTTGACCAAATTCTCCGTTGGCTCCGTCTCCAGCCCCATTCCCCGCAGGATGAGTCCCGCCTCCCCCGGCTGCTCCAGCAGCGCCAGAAGAATATGAACCGAACCCACATAACTATGCCCCATGGCTCTGGCCTTTTCTCCGCAGGCACAGATCAGGCTTCCGGTTCGGGTATGATAGCGCATGAATACGCCCCCTTTTCCGAAAAATTCTTGCCAGAGGAATCATGAAATATACGAGAATTTTTTGAAAAAGGAATTGCTTTTTTTGAAATCCATGCTAGAATGGAGATGCGTCCTCCTTTGGACGCAGAATAAATAAATCCACAAGGAGGTTACATCATGGCTTTTAACATTACCGATGCTTGTGTCAAGTGCGGCTCCTGCGCTGACCAGTGCCCCGTCGAGGCTATCTCCGAAGGCGAAGACAAGTACGTCATCGATCCCGATGTCTGTGTCAGCTGCGGTTCCTGCGCTGATCAGTGCCCCGCCGAAGCAATCGAGGAAGGCTAATTCTTCCGGATTTCCGTCGGTCTGCCCTGCCGTTTTCGCAGTGCAGGCCGACTTTTTATTCTATATCATCGTCATTACAACGCTCTCGTTTGGAGGTTCTATGGAATATCTACCCGGCGGAATCCAGCTGGACATTCCCCAGGGCTGCTTCCCCCTCACCACCGATTCCATGGCGCTTGCCCATTTTGCTCAGATTCGTGGAGGAAAGCGAGTGCTGGATCTGGGCTCCGGTTGCGCAACCCTGGGGCTGCTGCTTTGTGCGGAGAATCCCCAATGCCACGTAACCGGGATCGAGCTGGATGAATGTGCCCACCTGGCCGCCATTCAGAATATCCGGCGCAACGCCCTGGAATCCCGCATGGAAAGTATATGCGCCAGTTTGGGGCGAGTTCCCGGGCTTTTCGCCGCCGGGAGCTTCGACTGCTGCATTTCCAATCCCCCCTATTTTTCCGGCGGGCCCGCCTCCCGGCTCACCAACGCCAGAAGGGAGGATGCCTGCCATCTGGATACCCTGATGGAAAGCGCCGCATGGGCGCTGAAATACGGGGGCAGCTTCTTCCTGGTGCATCGGCCGGAACGGCTGGGGGAGATCATCACTCTGGGTGCGGCAAACCGGCTGGAAGCCAAGCGCCTTACCCTGCTGCGCCACCGGGAGGGGGGCGAAATCGCCCTGATTCTCTTGCAGCTGTGCAAGGGGGGTAAGCCCGGCCTGCGGCTGGAAGAATGGACACTGCACCACCGTGACGGCAGTCCCACCGGGGATTACCGGGCAATCTATCACATATTGGAGGAATAATCATGGCAGGAATGCTTTATCTTGTCCCCACCCCCATCGGCAATTTGGGGGACATCTCCCCCCGGGCACGGCAAACCCTGGAGGAAGCAGATTTCATCGCCGCAGAGGATACCCGTGTTACGTTGAAACTGCTGAACCACCTGGAAATCAAAAAAAGCCTTGTCAGCTACTACGAGCATAACAAGACTTTTAAGGGGAGCCAAATCGTTGAGCGCATCCTGGCCGGGGAGACCTGCGCCCTTGTATCCGATGCGGGCAGCCCCGCCATCTCCGACCCCGGCGAAGATCTGGTGAAGCAGTGCGCCCAGGCGGGCATCACCGTCTGCGCCATTCCCGGCCCCTGCGCCGCCATCACGGCGCTGAGCATTTCCGGCCAGTCCACGGGGCGATTCTGCTTCGAGGGGTTCCTGTCCATGTCCAAAAAGAGCCGCCGGGAACATCTGGATTCCCTGCGTGGCGAGAAGCGGACAATGATCTTCTACGAAGCGCCCCACAAATTGATGAACACATTGGTGGACATGGCCGAAACCTTTAGCAATGATCGCCCCGTCAGCTTCTGCCGGGAACTGACCAAACTCCATGAAGAGGTCATCCGTACCACTCTGGGGCAGGCCATCGACCATTTCACCCAAACGCCCCCTAAAGGGGAATTCGTCCTCATCGTTGCCGGTGCACCGGAGGAAGAAAAGGAAACCCCCACCCAGACGGATGCCGCAGCGAAAGTGGCGCAGATGATGGAAGCGGGGATGTCCCGGAAAGATGCCATCAAGCAGGCGGCAAAGGAATTGGGTCTGCCCAAGAACGCCGTCTACGCCGCCGCCCTTGGGGAGGACGACAACACCTGATGCATACCCATCGGGGAGCTGCATAAGCTTTTGCGGGGGGATGCAGGATGGTAATGAGCTGGGCATGGGCGATTCTCGTTGTAACATCGGTGGTTTGCGCCGCCCTGACCGGGCGGGGTGCAGCGCTGTCCGCAGCCATCCTCTCCGGGGCGCAGGAGGGGGTCACCCTCGCCATCTCCATAGCGGGTTCCCTCTGCCTGTGGTCAGGGCTGGGGCAGGTAATGGGAAATCTGGGCGCCACAGCGAAGCTTGCTGGATTTTTGCGCCCGGCTCTGAACCGGGTCTTCCCCTCAACAAAGAAAGATCCCGCCCTGGCCGGTTCCCTCAGCGCCAATATCTGCGCCAATTTCCTGGGGCTGGGCAATGCCGCCACCCCCATGGGCATTGATGCCGCCCGCCGGCTGGCACAGGGGTGCGGAGGTACGGCATCGGACGAACTGTGCCGTCTGGTGGTGCTGAATACGGCCAGCATCCAGCTGATTCCCGCCAATGTGGCAGCGATCCGCAGCAGTTTGGGCTGCAATACCCCCTTTGACATTCTGCCCGCAGTTTGGCTCACCAGTATATGCGCCGCCACCGCCGGATTGGCCGTGGCCTGGGTCTGGGGGAGATGGAGCCGATGACGGATTATTTGATTCCGTTGCTGCTGGTAGGGCTATGTACCCTCAGCCTGGCCAAGAGGGAGAATTACTATGATTGGCTGCTCACCGGTGCTGAAAACGGCCTGGGATTGCTGAAAAATATTCTGCCCCCGTTAATTTTGCTGCTGACGGCAGTCTCCATGTTTCGTGCCTCCGGCGCTTCGCAGATACTGAGCCGGTTGATGTCCCCCCTGTTCACATTCCTGGGCATTCCGCCGGAATGCGCCATTCTGGTGCTGGTTCGCCCCATCAGCGGCAGCGCCGCCCTGGCCGTGGGCGGGGAACTGATCGCCCACTACGGCGTGGATTCCCAAATCGGGCGCACCGCCGCCGTGATGCTGGGCTCCACGGAGACCACGTTCTACACCCTGAGTGTCTATTTCGGCGCAGCGGGAATCCGCAAGACCCGTTACGCCCTGCCCGTTTCCCTGCTGGCGGATGCCGTTGGATTTATCACCGCTTCCCTCAGCGTAAAGCTCTTCTTTTCGTAAAAATCTCCCCGTGGATGGCCATGATGGCGACCCACGGGGAATCATTTTTCTATTGAGTAATTTCCCAGGTGATTTCCCCGCCGTAGGAGGCGGCGGTCTTTCGGTTCCACCCTAGTGCAGCAGCGCTGTAGGATGCCCGGGTCACGGTACCCCGGAATGCGTTGGGTGCAATCTGGGGCGCATCCCCCAGGAACGTGATGTTCCACAGTCCCGTAACCGAGAATGCTTCGGTGGAAATGACCTGCACCGAGGCGGGAATCTTCATGGTTTCCAGCTGCTTACAGTAGCTGAACGCATAGTTCCCAATTTTTTCCAATGTACTTGGCAACGCAACGGTGCGCAGCTGGGCGCAGTTCCGGAACAGATAATTCCCCACTTCGGTCAATCCCTCCGGGAGAACCAGATTTTCCAGAGCACTGCAATCCCGGAATGCTCCGTCACCGATCTGTGTCACGGTTCCAGGGATGGCCAATTGGGTAAGCGATTCGCAACCGGCAAAAGCCTCTTCCCCGATAAGCACAAGATTCTCGGACAGATTGGCGGTTTTCAGCCCCACGCAGTCGGCAAATGCCGCTGCTCCGATCTCCGTCACCGATTCCGGCAACGTCACCGACCGGAGTGACCAGCAACCGGCAAATGCGGAAGCACCGATATAATCCACATGGGACGGGATCTGCACGTCCACCAGTGCGGCACAATTCTGGAACGTCCGCATCTCAATGGCGCTGACTCCATCGGGCACGGAGATTGCCTCCAGCCGGGTGCAGCCGGAGAAAGCTTCGCCCCCCAGGGTGGATACCGTACCGGGAATCTGGATCCAGGTCAGTCCGGTGCAGCTACGGAAAGCGCCCCAACCGATGGTTTCCAGACTGCCAGGCAATCTCACTTCCGTCAGAGATTCACAATTTTCAAATGCCCAGTCCCCGATGGAGATAAGCTCCTGGGGCAGGGTCAGTTCCCGCAAATTGGCGCAATCGGCAAATGCACGGCTGCCGATGGAGGTCACGCCGTCCCCCAATACCAGCGCCGTAATCTCCCCCCGGCGGGATGCCCAGGGGGCGGGGCGTGCCTCACGGAAGTCGAACATTTCACCGGTGCCGGTGATGGTGAGCACGCCGCTCTCGTCCAGATTCCAGTCCAGATTTTCGCCGCAGGTATTGGCCACGGATTCCAGCTCTTTGCTCGCCGCCACAGTGGGGGCTGCATACTTCGCTTCCTCCGCCGCAACCAGAGCGCTGCTCACCTCCGGTGGGAGGCTGCTGAGATACTGGTCAAGGATATCCCCTGCGCCGATTTCGATAAGGCGGTCGAATTCCGCCTGAATTTCCGGGTCGATCTCCGTTCCGTGGGCGTGGGGTGATAATAGCAGACACAGTGCCGCCACCGAAGCGGCCAGTATGCGCCGTCTCTTTCCTTGCATAAGAACCTCCTTTTCCGGTTCAGTCATGAATAAATGCTTAATTTTCCTGTTTCGTTCCCGATTTTGTTTTTTTCTTGCCACGGCGGCGACGGGGACGGGGGGCATTCTCCGGCTCCGCTTTCTGCGCCCGGCGGGCATAGACCTCCGCCGCTTCCGAAGTTGCCTCATAGGTCAGTCGGCTAACCCGCACGGTTCCGTCCGGCTGGGCGGACAGGCGCACCCGAATCAGAAACTGGCCATGCTCCGGGCAGGTCGCCATATCCATATAGCGGTGCCCCGGCTGGGCAAACCAGCGGGAGCCGAGCATCTGCCGCCCGCAGTGGGGACAGCGGTTTTCACTGCCGGCCATGGCCGCCATGGCTGCCTGCTTGTCGGCGAAGTCCCGGAACACTTTCCGCTCCAGGCATCCCGGCAGCTCCGCCCCGTGGAAGCCGTTCTCGTGGCTGCGCACCGCCTGGTCATATTCCGCAATTCCCCGCTCCAAATCCAGCTTCTGGCAAATCAGCGCCGTATGGTACGCATCCCCCAGAGCATCGTGCGCCGGACGGCTTGGGATGATTTGGAAAGTCTCCATAGCGGTTTTCAGCGCCTTTTGGGAATTGGAGCCATCGGTTTGAGCATTGAAGATCATCTGGGCATTGTACCACCGGGCTGTCCACCGGTCGTCCAGGGAGAATAACTGCAAATTCTCCCGCAGGATGCCGATATCGTCAAATCCCCAGGTGAGGAACACCGGCTCCTCCCCGCACCAGTTCCGGAACGCCTCCATCGCCTCCGGGAAGCGCACCCCCTCGCTGAGCAGGCGAGCCTCCTTGATGCCGGTGAGTTTGCTGACACGGCGGTTGAGATGGCGGTAAACTTTCGGAGCGATCATGATCTGGAATTCGTCCCCGGGAGCCCCGTCCGGCATCAGCCGAACGGCACCGATCTGGATGATCTCCCCCCGGATGGCCACAGGCAGAACCTTTTTAGAGGATGGTGACCCCGGCCAGGGCTGATTCCATTCCATATCCAATACAATATAACTCATTGCGGCAACCTCTGTTTCTTGGGAAACTCCGATTCAATCGGTAAGGGCTGACCGGGCGACTAATCCGGAGCTTCCTTTGTCCTTTTCGCTAATCATACCACATTTGCATATCATCTGTAAACAAGAAGTTTTTTCAATCCAAACCAAAATGCCGGGCACCCGATCGGGTACCCGGCTGGGATGTTCATACGCCCAGGATCATTTTCGCAAACAGGAAATACAGCAGCAAACTCATGGCATCCACGATGGTCGTAATAAAGGGGGAGGCCATCACCGCCGGATCGAAGCCCAGGCGCTTGGCCACCAACGGGAGCACGCATCCCACGATCTTGGACACCACCACCGTAACTCCCAACGTCAGGCACACCGTCAAATCCACCAGCACCGTCACGGAGCGATTGCCCATGAGCATCCGGTCGATGAGCATGACCTTTGCGAAACACACCGCCGCCAGCACAATACCGCACATCAGGGCGGTGCGAACTTCTTTCCAGATCACCTGGAACACATCCTTAATATGCAACTCGTCCAGGCTCAGGGCACGGATAACGGTGACGGAGGACTGAGAGCCGCAGTTGCCGCCGGTATCCATCAGCATGGGGATGAACACCGTCAAGATCGGAAGCGCCCCCAGGGAAGTTTCGAATGCGCTGATGATCATTCCGGTAAAAGTAGCCGATACCATCAGCAGCATCAGCCAGGGGATCCGGTGCCGGAACAGCTCCACCGGGGAGGAGCTGAGGTAGCTCTTCTCCGACGGGGTGATGGCCGCCATGATCTCCATATCCTCCGTTGCCTCGTCCTGCATGACGTCCATGGCATCGTCAAAGGTAACGATACCCACCATACGGTGCTCCTTGTCCACCACCGGCAGCGCAAGGAAATTGTACTTGGCAAACATACGGGCAACCTCTTCCTGGTCATCCGTGGTGGTGACGGAGATGAGGTTGGTTAACATAATATCGCTGATGGGCGTTTCGTCATCCTCGCACAGCAGCAGGTCTTTCACCGTTACGAGCCCCACCAGCGTGCGGCTGGAATCGATGACATAGCAGGTATAGATGGTCTCCTTGTCCACTCCCTGGCGGCGAATGCGGAGGATGGATTCCTCCACGGTCATAGTGGGGCGCAGGGCGACGTACTCCGTGGTCATGATGGAGCCGGCGGAGTTCTCCGGGTAGCGGAGGATCTGGTTGATGGAGCTGCGCATCTCCGGGTCGGCCTGCTCCAGGATGCGGCGCACCACCGTGGCGGGCATCTCCTCCACCAGGTCGGCGGCATCGTCCACATACAATTCGCTCAAGACTTCTTTCAGTTCGTTATCGGAGAAGCCCTGGATCAGCAGCGCCTGAGTATCCGGCTCCATCTCCACAAATGTCTCCGCCGCCTGCTCCTTGGGCAGCAGCCGGAACATGAGCGGCACCTGCTGCTCGGAAAGGTCACTGAAAATTCCCGCCACATCGCTGGGGTTCATGGTGATGAGCATCTCCCGCAGGGTGGCATACTTTTTGCTCTCCAGCATTTGCAGGAGAGCTTTTTCCATAATTTCAAAGCGTTCTGCCATAAAAACCTCCTAAATATTTAAAAAATGGGAGGCAATTTACGCAGGTCATCAGTCCGGGTCCGCCACGGAAGCGAACCGCATCCTACTTCGGCCCGGTATATTGCCACTGCCGCCGGCATCCATGGTTTTCCCTCCTTTTGGTTTCGATAGTTGAGTCTATTTTACCCCTTTTGAGGATGGATGTCAACCAGAAAACTTCGCTTCTCCCACGGAGGGCGGACACATCCATTTGTCTATTGCATTTCCCGGTGGGATTGATTATAATTATAAAGGAATATTTGGAATAATATGGCATTCCGGTGCCAATCACACAAAAATACACTCAGGAGGAGCAGTCCAAATGAATAAGAGGAAAACGACCCTTTCCACATTGCTGCTCGTTCCGCTGCTACTGGTGGTGCTGTGTCAGGGGCTCCTGCCCTTTGCCACGCTGTACGCCAGCGGTTTCAAGCAGACCCTGGCCAAGAATGCCATCTCCATCATCGGCAGCATGGTGACCAATCGTGAAACCATGCTGGAAAGCGATATGCTGAACCGTTGGAGCGATATCCGCAACGAAAGCGCCTACCTGAAAGCAGAGATGGAATCCCTGCTGCACTCCCAGGAGAAAACCGTCACCCAGTTTTTGCAGGAGCCGGAACTGCAAGAGCAGTTCACGCAGAACGTTTTCGGCGAATTGCTGGACTATCTCATCCGGAACAATACCTGCGGCGTTTTCCTGATTCTGGCCAATGATGTCCCCCTTGACCAGGCAGCGGACCACATTGGCCTCTTCCTGCGGGACAATGACCCAGAGACCAAAACCCTCACCAATTCCGACCTGCTTCTGGAGCGGGGGGACAAGCAGCTGGCACGGCAGGCGGGACTCACGCTGGATATCTCCTGGTCGGCAAAATTCCATTTCCAGCCGGAGGGGAGCCGGGCTGCGGACGAATTCTATTTTGTCCCCTACCGAGCAGGGCAGCAAAATACCCGAACCCACCAGGAGACTGCGGGCTACTGGGCAAAGCCATTCATCCTGGAAGATCACGCATCGGATCCGCACGAAATGATCACCTATTCCCTGCCCCTGACTTATGACGGGGAGGTCTACGGCATTCTGGGTATCGAAATGTCGGTATCCTACATTCTGGATCGCTATTTCGTTTTGCAGGATTTAAGCAATGATCTCAAGAATGGCTATATACTGGCCGTGGATCAGGGGGACGGAAAATATCAAAAAATCATCACCAAAGGTGCCCTGAGCGGCGCCGGTAGCGACGAAACGGGCATTTTCGAACTAGAAAACACCCGCTATTCCTCCCTTTTCAAAGTGAAGAACCCAGGCATGGGTCAGCAGGATGTCTATGCCATGCTCTCCCCCATGGAGCTGTATTCCGGCGATGCCCCCTATGCCGACGGGGATTGGGTGATATGCGGATTCGTCCCCGCATCGGCGATTTTTGGATTCGGCAACCAACTGTTTCAGAATATTTTTATCGTCATCTTCATCTGCGCCGTGATTGGGCTGATGGTAGTGATGCTGGTGGTGCGGCAGATTTCCAAGCCGGTATACCGGCTGATGGACAGTGTGCGTGGGGGCACCGAAGAAATAAAGAAATTCCCCCCCACCTCCATTGCGGAGCTGCAAGAGCTGCACCAGGTAATCGAAACCCTCACTGACAACGAAATCAGTACCGAAAACCAGCTCAAAGAGGAAAAGGAGCGCTACCGCATGGCGGTGGAAAGCTCCAGCGACATTTTCTTCACCTATTGGGAAGAAACCGGAACCGTAGAAATCGTAAACAGCCCCGGCCAGGACGGTACCTGGCACCGGAACGCATTCCGCAACCAATTGCTGCCCTGCTTCTATGCCGATGGGCACCAGGCACTCACGCAGATGCTGGCCACGCAAACGGACTCCTTTTCGGCGGAATTGCAGCTGCGCCTGCCCGGCCAGTCCCAGCCCCGGTGGTATGCACTGAACAGCACCACCATCTCCGACAATCCCCAGGGATGCCGCCGCATTGTGGGCTATCTGCGGGATATTCACGAGCAGAAGCTGCGGGAATTGAAGCAACAGTTCAAGCAAAATCACGATTCCGTCACCGGTCTGTTCCGGCTGAAGCAAGGAATGGATGCCATTGAAAGTGTCCGGGCAAACCACCCGGAGGGGATCATGATCCTGATCGATCTGAGCCACTTCACCCAGATGACCCAGCGCTGCGGACTGACCTTTGGCGATGTATTATTGCAGGAATTCTCCAAATTGCTCACCGCTCACAGCCAAGAGAATCTGAAATCCTCCATCCGGATCCGTGCCGGTTCCGATGAGTTCCTGACGTGGGCACCCGGCGGCACCGTGGAAGAGGCCGAAAAATTGCTGGAAGCCCTGAGCCGGGAATTCGGCGAAATGATCCGCCCCCAGGCGCTGGCGCTGGAATTCCACGCAGGTCTCTCCCTGGGCAGCAGTCATCTGGCCACCCAGGAACTGTTGAATCGCTCCATTGCCGCCCTGGATGCCGCCAAACAAACGGGCACGCAAATGGTGCAGTGGAACGACCGGATGAGCCTCCAGCCGGAGGCAAAGCCCTTCGGCACCATCATCTCCCAGGGCTACACCGGCCAGCTGGGGCTGGCCGCCCTGGCTATGAATCTGTATGACCGGTGCGGAGATATGGACATTGCAACGGATATGCTGGCACGGCTGCTCCATTCCCGCTTGGGCATGACCAATCTGGCCATTACCAATTTCCAGGTGGATTTCCTCTCCGGCACCATCACCTATATGTGGAAGCATTCGGCGAAACTGGCGGTCAATACAGTCTTCCGCCTGACGGAGCAGGAATTCCTCCTCATGAGTGAGCTGGCGCAAAAGGGGGGGCTGGTTCCCCTGGAGCAGCTCCCCTCCATCTGCTCCATCGCCATGGAAAAGGACTTCACCGGCTACGCAGTTCCCATGTCCGATGGTAACCGCTACAGCGGAAGCATCCTCCTCACCGGGATCTCAGAACAGATGCTGGAGCAGAACCAGAGCCTGCTGCTGGGGGTATGCACCGTGATCCAGAACCGGGTCAATAGCCGCCGCCACGATGAATCCGCCCGGGCAAAATCCGAATTCCTGGCACGGATGTCCCACGAAATCCGCACCCCCATGAACGGCATCATCGGCATGACCGAAATTGCCCTGCACCGGGATCAGGCAGAGGAAACCCGTCTGGATTGTCTGGAAAAGGTACGCAAAACATCCAAATATCTGCTGAGTTTGCTCAACGACATCCTGGATATGTCCAAAATTGAAAGCGGCAAACTGACACTTACCAAGGAGCCTTTTGACCTGGGCGAGCTGTTGCAGGATCTGCACCCGGTTCTGGATGCCCGGTTTGAAGAAAAGCACCAACAGTTTGTCAGCCACATTTCCCTCACCAATTCCTGGTTCTATGGGGATGCCCTGCGGATCAGCCAGGTGCTGATCAATCTGCTGGGCAATGCCATAAAATATTCCCCGGAGGGCACCGCCATCACCCTGACCGTCCGGGAAACGGCTCAGGAAAACGGCGAATCCCTGATTTACTTCAGTGTGGAGGATCACGGCATCGGCATCAGTGATGCCGACCGGCTCCGGATCTTCCGCAGTTTTGAGCAGGTGGACAGTGCCGATACCCATCGCCAGGGCACCGGACTGGGGCTATCCATCAGCAATCGACTGGTACACATTATGGGTGGCTCCATCGATCTGGAAAGTCAGCCGGGGATGGGCAGCACTTTCTTCTTCTCGCTGCTGCTTCCCCGGGCGAATAACCCGCAGCGCACCCAGGCCGGCCAAACGCCCCCCGTTGACCTGACGGGCAAGCGCATCCTGGTTGCGGAGGATAACGAGCTGAATATGAGCATCGTCCAGCTTTTTCTGGAGGATCTGGGTTGCATCGTTACCCCCGCCGTCAACGGCCAGGAGGCGCTGGATGCATTCCGGAATGGGCCGGTTGGGCACTTTGACTTGATCCTGATGGATGTGATGATGCCGGTAATGGACGGGCTGGAGGCCAGCAACGCCATCCGGAGTCTGCCGAGAGCGGACAGCAAAGTCATCCCCATTGTGGCGCTCAGCGCCAATGCCTTTGACGAGGATATTCGCCGCTCCCTTGCCAGCGGGATGGATGCCCATCTTTCCAAGCCCATCGAGCCGGAGAAGCTGGCGCAGACCCTTTCCCACATGGTTCGGCGGCAAAGCTCCGCCCGGTAGCTCACCCTGCGGCGGAAAATTCACTTGCAAAAGAAAATATTGTTGCTTATAATGGCACACAATAGACCTGATTTCCTCGGAGGCAACTTTGTCAACTTAAGGTTCGATGCGGTAGCACCCTTGTCCCCCTCTCTGAGGGGGATGTCGGCCGAGCAGGCAGACAGGGGGAGTGCCGTTGGTAATTTTGAGCTACTACCGCTCATTATAGGACACTCCCTCAGTCAAAATCGGTTCCGAAAAGCCGATTTTGACAGCTCAGCCTAAAGGCATGGCTTCGCACACCTCTGAGAGGGAGCCAAGGATTACCCACCTTGATTAAGCAAGAAAGAAGGCGGCACTGTTTTGCGCACCCAATTGAAATTCAAATTCCGGCGTTCCAAAGCCAATCTCAGCGTAACCCGGTTGATTGCCCTGATTTTCCTGGGCTTGATTATTGCCGGTACGGCGGTGCTGATGCTGCCGGTTTCCTCCCGCAACGGGGAAAGCTGTCCATTCCTGCCGGCGCTGTTCACGGCAACCTCCGCCGTTTGCGTAACGGGGCTGACCCCGTTCGATACCTATACCCAGTGGAGCGGTTTCGGCCAGGGGGTGCTCCTGTGCCTGATCGAGCTGGGCGGTCTGGGCTTCATGTCGGCGGCAACGCTGGTGATCTTCCTGCTGCGGCGCAAGACGGATTTGCGCCAGCGCATGGTCATGGCACAGGCTCTGGCCGTGAACGAGCTGGAGGGAATCGTAAAATTGCAGCGCACCGTGCTGATTGGCAGTCTGGGCGTGCAGGGAGTCGGCGCAACGCTCCTCTTTCTCCGGTTCCTGCCGGAATACGGATGGCACCGGGGGGCAAAATGGGGCATCTTCCATGCGGTATCCGCTTTTTGCAATGCGGGATTCGACCTGTTCGGAGAGCTTTCCCCGGGGACGAGTCTGCAACGGATGCAAAATGACCCGGTGGTGCTGCTGATCCTGGGTGCACTGGTGGTAATGGGGGGACTGGGATTCCCGGTGTGGCAGGATGTGGTACAGAAACGCCGGTGGAATCGCCTGAGTATCTACTCCCGCCTGGTGCTGGCGGCAAGCGGCGCACTGCTCCTGGTTGGGTGGGTGCTGATCTGCGCACTGGAATGGGGCAATCCCCGGACGTTGGGGAATCTGCCCCTGGGCAGCAAACTTCTGGGTGGGCTGTTCCAGTCCATCACCCTGCGCACCGCCGGTTTTGATGCCATTGGCCAGGCGGGCTTAACCGACGGGGGCAAAGCCGTATCCATGGCGCTGATGCTCATCGGCGGCTCCTCCGGCTCCACCGCCGGGGGACTGAAAACGGTCACGTTCCTCGTCACGGTGCTGTTCCTCTGGACACGGGCTCGTGGCCGGAGCACCGTCACCGTCTACCGCAGAACCATCCCCCAGGAGCAGGTGCTAAGCGCCATGACCATTTCGCTGATGCTGATGGGGTTGGCGATATTCGGTAGTATTTTTATCAGTGTATCCTCCGGCATCGGCCTGACGGATGCCCTGTTCGAATCCGTTTCCGCCCTGGCAACCGTGGGGCTGACCACCGGGGCAACGGGGCAGCTCAGCGTAAGCGCCCGGGTGCTCGTGATCCTTTATATGTATTTTGGCCGGGTGGGCGTGCTGACCATCAGCCTCGGATTCCTGGCTGGGGATCCGGCGGCAGAGCGCTTCCGGTATGCGGAAACCAATTTACTGATTGGCTAGGAGCAGATAATATGAAATCTTATATGATCATTGGTCTGGGGCGGTTTGGCTCCGCTCTGGCGAAAAATTTATGTCAACTTGGCACGCAGGTGCTGGCGCTGGATATGCGTGCGGACCTGGTGCAGCAGATTTCCGGCGATGTGACCCACGCTGCGGTAGGCGACAGCCGGGACAAGGAAGTCCTGCGGGCGCTGGGTGCAAAGGATTTTGACTGCGCCGTGGTCGCCTTTGGAGATGACCTGGCGGCCTCCGTCCTGACGGTGATGAATCTACAGGAGCTGGGGGTAGAAAACATCGTGTGCAAAGCCCATGACGAGACCCATGGCCGGGTGCTGGAGAAACTGGGGGTCAGTCGGGTGGTGATCCCGGAGCGGGATCAGGCACAGCGCCTGGCACGGGTGCTTCAGTCCAATCATGTGCTGGATTATATTGAACTATCCCCGGATTACGGCATCCTAGAAGTCCCCGCACCCAGATCCTGGATGGGAAAGAGCCTGCGGGAGCTGAATGTCCGGGCGAAACTGGATATCAACATCATTGCCGTTAAAAATGGGGACAGAACCACCGTCTCCCCCTCGGCCGATTACCGCATCGGTTCCGGGGATGTGCTGGCGGTTCTGGGCAACACAGCGGCGCTGGAAGGAATGCAGAAAAAGTGAGAGAAGAAAGAATTACTTCCCGTAAAAATCCCCTGATGCAGCAGGTGAAGCGGCTGTTTGCCTCCAAACGGGAGCGGGAAGCCGCCGGGCTCTTCGCCGCCGACGGAACGAAGCTCCTTGGGGAAGCCATCCGCTATTATCCGGGGCTGGATACAGTGATCCTGTCCGACGGAGTGGAGGCAGCGCTGCCGGAGGGGGTGCGCAAGATCCGAGTGAGTGAGGACGTGATGCAGTCCATCTCCCCCATGGCCACTCCCCAGGGGGCGGTATTCCTGTGCCGAATGCCCCAGGCGCCCCCTTTTCAGCCGAAGCCGGGAATGCTGCTGCTGGACGGCATCCAGGATCCGGGGAACCTGGGAACCATCCTGCGCACCGCCGATGCCATGGATATCCCCGTAGGGCTGCTGGAGGGTTGCGCAGACCCATTCAGTCACAAGGTCGTCCGGGCAAGCATGGGAGCGGTACTGCGCACCGGAGTGAACATCACCACCTGGGAATCCGCCAGCCGGATCTGCGCTGCGCAAAATATTCCCATCGCCGTAACGGCGCTGGATCCGGAAGCGGTGGACATCCGGGAAGCGAAGTTGAATACCATGGCCGTGGTCATCGGCAGTGAGGGGCAGGGCGTTCGCCCGGAGATCCTGGAAGCAGCAGATCAGAAATTGATCATCCCCATGAATCCTCACTGCGAATCGCTCAATGCCGCCGTTGCGGCGGCCATCGCCATGTGGCAAATGAAAATCGGATAAATCATTCAAACGAAAGCGGAGGGAGCGCATATGCTGGAATACTGGCTCTGGCTGGCACACCGGCCAAACATCAACGATCATCAGAAATTGCTGCTCCTGCAATCTTTCCGGTCTCCCCTGGGCGTATACCAGGCGAATGCATCGGAATATGCCCTTTACCCCGCCCTAACGCCCCAGGGAATCAACGCACTGGAAGATAAGTCCCTGTCCCTTTACCGTGGTGCGCTGGAATACTGCCAGCGGGAGGGGCTCCATATCATGACCTATGACCATCCCCAATATCCCGTCCGGCTGAAACATATCTATGATCCGCCCCTGGTACTATACTACAAGGGGACATTCCCCAAATTTGACGGCACACCGGTCGTCAGCATTGTGGGAACCCGCAGATGCACCGCCTACGGCCAGGCCGTAGCCAGCAGAATGGGCGCCGAGATCAGTGCCTGCGGTGCCATGGTCGTATCCGGACTGGCAGCGGGGATCGATGCCGCTGCGATGATGGGTGCACTGCAAACGGGCAAGCCAACCGTTGGCGTGCTGGGAACCGGAGTGGATGTGATCTTCCCCCGGGAAAACAAGAATCTGTTCCGTCAGGTGGAGCAGTGCGGCTGCATCCTATCGGAATTCCTGCCAAAAACCGCCGGATTCAAATGGAATTTCCCGAAACGCAACCGAATCATCAGCGGCCTGAGCATCGCCACCGTGGTGGTGGAAGCGCCGGAGAAAAGCGGCGCACTGAATACGGCACGCCAGGCGCTGAACCAGGGACGGGACGTTTTCGCCGTTCCGGGGAATGCCGATCTTCCAAGCTTTCAGGGGAGCAACCGGCTGCTGAAAGAGGGAGCGATTTCCGTCACCTCCGGATGGGAGGTGCTCAGCGAATATCAGAACCTGTTTCCGGATCAGATTCGGAAAGCCGAGGGCATTTCCCTGCCACCAATGGCGGAAATGCAGCCCGCCCCTCCCCCGCAAAAAGCCGTTTCTCCCTGGGCAAAAAGCACAAACATCCCCAATATTTCAAAAAAAGACATTGACAATAACCCAACTGCGCCTTATATTGACATAAAAGCAGCCCTGCCACCCCTGTCAGCAGAGGAGCAGGCCATTGTAAACGCCCTGCACGGCGAACCCAAGCGGGTGGACGACATCATTGCCGAGACCGGTCTTTCCTCCGGTGCGGCGCTGCGCAGCATGACCATGCTGGAGCTGAAAAAGGTGATCTCCCGTCTGCCCGGCAACCGCATCACGTTGAGCAATCCCGGTGAGAAGCGGTAATTTCATCTAAAAAGGAAGTTATTCATGGCAAAACCAACGAATCTGGTGATCGTGGAGTCCCCCTCCAAGGCAAAGACGATCGGCAAATACTTAGGCCCCGACTATCTGGTAAAAGCCAGCATGGGGCACCTGCGTGACCTGCCCAAGAGCAAGATGGGCGTGGATCTGGAGAATCATTTCACTCCCGACTATATCCCCGTCCGGGGAAAAGAAGCCCTGATCAAAGAGCTGAAGACCGCCGCCAACGAAGTGCAGACGGTTTACCTGGCAACGGACCCTGACCGGGAGGGAGAAGCCATCTCCTGGCACCTGAAAGAGCTGCTGAACCTCCCGGATGAGAAAGCCCACCGGGTCACCTTTAACGAGATCACCCAGCGGGTGGTGCGGGAATCCATCCAGCATCCCCGGGATATCGACTATGATCTGGTGGATGCCCAGCAGGCACGGCGTATCCTCGACCGGATCGTGGGCTACCAGCTGTCCCCCCTGCTGTGGAAGAAAGTGCGCCGAGGTCTGTCCGCCGGGCGTGTCCAGTCCGTGGCCACCCGGATGGTTGTGGACAGGGAGAATGAGATCCGTGCTTTCCAGCCCAGGGAATACTGGTCCCTGGACGTCACGCTGACCCGCCAGGGCAAGCCCGGCAGCTTCATCGCCCACTACTACGGCGAGGAGAAGAAGCGGGAGCTGGAAAGCGAAGCCGATACCCAGGCGGTGATCGACGATGTAAAGGACGGACAGTTCACCGTCACCAATGTTAAGAAAGCGGAAAAGAAGCGCTCCGCCGCTCCCCCGTTCACCACCTCCACCTTGCAGCAGGAAGCATCCCGCAAGCTGAATATGACCCCCAAGCGCACCATGATGATCGCACAGCAGCTGTACGAGGGCGTGGATGTGGAGGGGGAGGGCACCCTGGGTCTGATCACCTATATGCGTACCGACTCCCAGCGCCTTTCGGATGAAGCAATGGCCGCCGCAGCAGACTTCATCCGCCACCGCTATGGCGGGGATTACTACTACGGCACTTTCCATGTATATAAAACCAAGGCCGGTGCCCAGGATGCCCACGAGGCCATCCGCCCCACCCACGTGGAACTTGACCCGGAGCGGATCCGTTCCAGTTTGACCAATGACCAATATCGGCTGTACAAGCTGATCTGGAGCCGTTTCCTGGCCAGCCAGATGGCGAACGCCGTATACGATACCGTGGCCATCGATACCCAGTGCGCCGGGCACACTTTCCGCTCTACGAATCAGAGCCTCCGGTTCCCCGGCTTCATCGCCGTATATGAAGAGGGCAAGGACGAGGAGGGCGAAGCCAACGGCTCCCCCCTGCCCGATCTGCAAATTGGGGAACAGACACTCCCCACCAAATTCGACAAGCAGCAGCACTTCACCCAGCCCCCCGCCCGGTTCACCGAGGCCAGTCTGGTGAAAGCCATGGAAGAAAAGGGCGTTGGCCGCCCCTCTACCTATGCCGCCACCATCTCCACCATCGAAGACCGGGAATACGTCATAAAAGAGGACAAGCATCTGGCTCCCACCGCCCTGGGCGAAGTGGTTACTGGGCTGATGGTGGAGCGATTCAAGGATATTATTGATGTAGAATTCACCGCCAATATGGAAAATCGTCTGGATGCCGTGGAAGAGGGCAAGCAGAATTGGGTGGATCTTCTGGCAGATTTCTACCGGGATTTTGAAAAGGAACTGAAAGATGCAGAAACCGCTCTGGAGGGTATCCGGCTGAAAGTGCCGGAGGAAGAGACGGACGAGATCTGTGAGCTCTGCGGCCGGAACATGGTGATCAAAACCGGGCGCTTCGGCAAATTCCTCGCCTGCCCCGGATTCCCGGAGTGCAAGAATGCCAAACCCCTGGTGGAGCGGATGCCCGGACGCTGCCCCAAATGCGGCAATACCATCCTCAAGCGCAAGTCCAAGCGGGGCTTCCCCTATTACGCCTGCGAGCGGGGTGCGGAATGCGGCTTCATGAGCTGGGACGTGCCCACGGCAGAGGATTGCCCGGAGTGCGGCCAGACCCTGTTCAAGAAGTCCGGCCGGGGCAGAATGAAAACTTTCTGCATCAACGAGAAATGTCCCCGTTTCCTGCCGGAAGATCAGCGGGGCTATTACAGGAAGAAAACAACGGAAGATTCCGCCGAAGCGGCACAGCCCGCCCAGGAGGAATCCGCCGAAAAGAAGCCCGCTGAGAAAAAAGCCGCCACCAAAAAGGCATCCACTGCCAAAAAGACGACAGCCAAAAAGACTGCAACGAAGAAAACTGCAACCAAGAAGACAGCTACCAAAACCACCAGAACAAAGAAGAAGGTCGAGCAATGAACGTAAAGGTAATCGGAGCCGGACTGGCCGGCTCGGAAGCGGCCTGGCAACTGGCACAAAGGGGCATCGATGTGGACCTGTACGAAATGAAGCCCACGAAAATGACCCCCGCTCACCACAGCCCGGATTTTGCGGAGCTGGTCTGCTCCAATTCCCTGCGGGGCGACCGGCTGGAAAATGCGGTGGGCTTGCTAAAAGAGGAACTGCGCCGCTGCGGGAGCCTGATCATGCAGTGCGCCGAGGCGACCCGGGTAGAAGCCGGGGGCTGCCTCGCCGTGGACAGAGAGGGCTTCGCCAAACTGGTGACCGAGAAAATCAAATCCCATCCCCATATTCACATTATCCAGGAAGAGGTGACCCGGGTGCCGGAGGGTCCCGTGATCATCGCAACGGGGCCGCTGACCTCCGATGCACTGAGCGGAGCCATTGGGGAATATTTCGGCACGGATTATCTGCATTTCTTCGATGCCGCCGCCCCACTGGTAACAGCCGAATCGGTGGATATGGAGCTGGCCTGGTGGCAATCCCGCTATGACCGGGGCACCCCGGATTACATCAACTGTGCCCTGGACAAAGAGCAGTATGAGCTCTTCGTCCGGGAGCTGATCTTCGCCGAGGAGGCGGAGGTGCACGGGTTCGAAGACCGGAACGTATTCGAGGGCTGTATGCCCGTGGAGGTCATGGCACGCCGGGGGCTGGATACCCTGCGCTATGGGCCGATGAAGCCCGTGGGATTGACCGACCCCAAAACCGGGCGGGAACCCTACGCCGTGCTCCAGCTGCGCCAGGATAATGCGGCAAAGAGCGTATTCAATCTGGTGGGATTCCAGACCCACCTGAAATTCGGGGAGCAGAAGCGGGTATTCTCCCTCATTCCGGCGCTGCACGATGCAGAGTTCGTCCGCTACGGAGTAATGCACCAGAATACATTCCTGCAAAGCCCCCATCTGCTGGACTGCACCTATGCCGACCGGCGCAATCCTCTGGTTGCCTTTGCCGGGCAGATGACCGGCGTGGAGGGATACGTGGAGTCCACCGCCTCCGGCTTCCTGGCAGCGGTCGCCATGGCCGCCCGGGTACTGGGCAAGGAAGTGCCCAACTTCCCCAAAACCACTGCCATCGGCGCTCTGGGGCAATATATCAGCAACGGAAATATCGAGAATTTCCAGCCGATGAATATCAATTTCAGCATTATTCAGCCGCTGGAGCAGCGGATCCGCAAAAAAGCCGAAAAGAATCTGGCAATTGCCAACCGGGCGCTGGACGTGATCGACCAGCTGATTGCCAGCGGAATCTAAAACAGAAAGAACAGGGGTGACGGAATGAAAATCATTTTGGATGCCATGGGCGGTGACAATGCCCCGGAGGCGGCTGTCCTTGGCGCATTCAACGCCGCAGAGGAACATCAGGTGATCCTGGTGGGACGGGGCGGCGACATTCTGGAGGTCATGGGGCGCCACGGCATTACAGACCTGCCGGAGGGCGTAGAAATCTTCAACGCCGACGATGTGGTGGATATGCATGATGACCCCGCCTCGGTAATTCACAAGCGGAAGAATTCTTCCATGGTTCTGGGGCTGAAGCTCCTGGCCGAGGGCAAGGGGGATGCATTCGTCTCCGCCGGTTCCACCGGCGCACTGCTCACCGGTGCCACATTGATCGTCAAGCGGGTGAAAGGCATCCGCCGGGCGGCCATGGCTCCCGCTATGCCCAATAAAAAGGGGGGCAAAACCATCATCTGCGACTGCGGTGCCAATGCGGAATGCACGCCGGAATTCCTGCTGCAATTCGGTCTGGTTGCCTCCGCCTATGCCAAAAAGCAACTGGGGATCCCCGAACCGAAAGTCGGCCTACTGAACATCGGCACGGAGGATAGCAAGGGCACACAATTGCAGAAGGATGCCTATACCCTGCTGCAAGATGCGGCCTCCAAAAAACTGATCAATTTCGTCGGCAATGTGGAAGCCCGGGGTGTGCCCCTGGGGGAAGTGGACGTGGTGGTATGCGACGGATTCTCCGGCAATGTGCTGTTGAAATCCATTGAGGGAACGGCCATGTTCATGGGCAGCCGAATGAAGCGGATGTTCAAAAAGAATCTGCTTAGCAAATTGGGCTATCTGCTGTGCTCCTCCGGGGTGAAAGAGATGATGAAGATGATGGACTACCGGGAGATCGGCGGCACCCAGTTCCTGGGCATCAAGAAGCCGGTGATCAAAGCCCACGGTGCATCGGATAGTCTGGCCTTTTACAACGCCATCAACCAGGCGGCGCTGGCTGCTGAAAACGACATCAACCAGGAGTTGGAGCGGGAGCTTCAAGTCCTGACCCAGGCAAAGGAGCAGAGCGTATGATCAAAGATCTGGAAACGGCCATTGGTTACCAATTTCATAATATCTCCCTGCTGCAAAATGCGCTGACCCACTCCTCCTACGCCAACGAGCGGTGGCACAACGGGCTACTGAGCAACGAGCGGCTGGAATTTCTGGGGGACAGCATCCTGGGTATGCTGGTGGCTGAATATCTGTTCCGCACTTTCCCCGACCGTCCGGAGGGGGAGCTGACCCGGATGCGGGCGGACATGGTCTGCGAAAAGACGCTGGCCGCCGTAGCACGTAGCATCCATCTGGGGGATCATCTGCTCCTGGGGCACGGCGAGGAACAGGGGGGCGGACGGAGCCGGGATTCCATTCTGGCCGATGCTGTGGAGTCCGTCATTGCCGCATCGTTCCTGGATGGGGGGATGGATGCAGCGCTGCAATTCATCCGGCGCTTTATCCTAGTTCAGGTGCCGGTGACCAAGCTCCACAACGCCGATTACAAGACCCAGCTCCAGGAGCTGGTGCAGCAGAAGCGCAATCAGGTTCTCGCCTACCGGTTGGCCGGGGAATCCGGCCCTGACCACGACAAGCAATTCGAAGTGGAAGTGACCCTGAACGGCACCGTCGTGGGCACCGGCACCGGCAGCAGCAAGAAGCGTGCGGAGCAGGATGCCGCCCGCAGAGCCATCGAAACCATGTTCCCCGGCAAAATATAAGAGAAGAGGACGATTGGACATATGGATAAAATGCTAAAGCAGGTGTGCGATGTCTTCCGGCTGCCCGGTACCTACCTGGGTTATGAGACCATTCAGGTAGGTCTGGTCAATCGCACCTATAAATTGGCCGTCCGGTTGGAGGACGGGAGCGAAAAGAATTTCCTGGTTCAGGATGTCAATACCTACGCTTTCCGCAATCCCGTGGGACTGATGAACAATATTGATCTGGTGACGGAGCACATACGGAAAAAGGCTCCCGGCAAATGCAATCTGCATTTCCACCATACCGCTGACCGCAAAACCTATTATCAGCAGGACGGTCACTTCTGGCGGGTGATGAACTACGTTCCCTCCGTCACCTACAGCGCCACCACGGATACGAATATCCTGCGCAATGCCGGCCGGGCTTTCGGCGAATTCCAAACCCAGCTGATGGACTTAGATGCCCAGCTGCTGCTGGAGACCATTCCCGAATTCCACAATACCCGCCGCCGCTACGCCAATCTGGACGAAGCCATCACCGCAGATGCCCTGGGGCGCAGGGCTGAAGTTGCGGAGGAGATCGCCTACCTGACGTCCATCCGGGATGTGGCCTGCACCCTGGCCGATCAACGCCAAACCGGAGCGCTCCCCCTGCGGGTGACACACAACGACACCAAGATCAACAATGTGCTCTTTGACCGGGAGACCGGGGATGCCCTGGTGGTCATCGATCTGGACACGGTGATGCCGGGGGTAATGGGCAACGATTTCGGCGATGCCATTCGCTTTGCCGCCAATTTCCTCCCGGAGGATTCCCCGGAATATGACAAAGTCGGCATCAATCTGGATGTCTTCGCCGCTTTTGCCCAGGGTTTCCTGGAAAAAACCGGCAGCAGCATGACAAAGCAGGAGCTGGACACGCTGGCGGTGAGCAGTCTGTGTATGACGGCGGAGTGCGCCGTGCGCTTCCTGGAAGATTTCCTGCGGGGTGACCCGTATTTCAAGATCCGCTTCCCGGAGCACAATCTGGTACGTGCCCGGAACCAAATCGCCCTGTGCAAGAGCATTCTGGCGCATCTGGACGAAATGAACGAGATCGTCCACCGATATGCAGCTATCTGATTCCTTTCCCTGCCCCTTCCCGGGCAGGGAAATTTATCTTGCCGTAAAGCGCCGAATATGGTAAAATCAGAGCAAACGGTAATCGCCACATGGAACGGAGGAATCGCCATGAAAATTCTGTGGCTATGCAATATGATCCCCAGCGCCATCAGCCAGCACATGGGGCGCAAGGGCAGCGGCGCACTCTGGGTGGATCACGTGCTGGAGGGGATCGGCGCCCGGGATGAGATCCGTCTGCGCCTGCTCTGCCCCGGCAAGGGCAAACCCGGCCAAATGAATGGCCAAGTGGATTACGCCCTGTTCTCCGAGGGGAAGCCCCACAAGTACCTCCCGGCGCTGGAAGCTCAATTCACCCGGGAGCTGGACGTTTTCATGCCCGATGTCATCCATATCTGGGGCACGGAATATGCCCATACCCTGGCCATGGTGAACGCCGCCAAGAGCCGGAATCTGCTGAGCCGGGTGGTCATCAGCATCCAGGGGCTATGCAGTGTTTACGCCCGCCACTATGCCGAGGGTGTCCCGGAATGGGCGTGCCGCCGGTATACCCTGCGGGATTTTTTGAAGCGGGAGAATATCAGCGGCCAGCGCCGCCTGTATGCCCGTCGAGGGGAACTGGAGGCGGAAGCCCTGGGTCAGGTTCTCCACGTCATCGGCAGGACGGACTGGGACAGGGCCATCACCAGCCAGCTGAATCCCCAGTGCACCTACCATTTCTGCAACGAAACGCTGCGCTCCCCCTTTTACGAAGATACCTGGGAATATGACAAATGCATCAAGCACCGCATTTTCGTCTCCAGCTGCTTCTACCCCGTAAAGGGATTCCATTATCTGCTGGAGGCGCTGCCCGCCATTTTGGCACGCTATCCGGATACCACCGTCAGCGTGACCGGCTCCGGCTTCTATCCGGACGTCCCCCTGGGCAAATTGCGCCAGGATTATTACCAGCGCTACCTGAGCAAGCTGGCCGAAAAAAGCGGCGTAACGGACAAGTTGATCTTTCTCGGCCGCCTCAGCGCCCAGCAGATGAAGCAGGCCTACCTGGAGGCGAACGTATTCGCCATGCCCTCCACCATTGAGAATTCCCCCAATTCCCTGGGGGAAGCCATGCTGTTGGGGGTGCCCTGCGTGGCGGCGGATGTGGGGGGCATCGCAAACATGATGCACCCCGGCGAGGGATACCTGTATCAGTCCACCGCCCCATATATGCTGGCGGAATACATCATCCGGGTATTCGATCAGCAGGAGCAGGCCGCCCAAATGGGCAGCCGTGCCCGGTTGGCCGCACAAAGAACCCATGACCCGGAAAAGAACATGAACGATCTGATGGATATCTACCGGCGCATTGCCCCGGGGGATCCGGAAAGATCGTCCCAGGAGTAATTACCCATGGAGCAAAAGGAACTCATCAGTGTTATTGTCCCGATTTATAACGTAGAAAAATATTTGCGCCAATGCGTGGATTCCATCCTCGGCCAGACTTATCCCAATTTGGAGATCATCCTGGTAGATGACGGCTCCCCGGACGGCTGCGGCGGTATCTGCGATGCCTATGCAGCAAAGGATGTGCGCATCCGGGTAATCCACAAGGAGAACGGCGGCCTGAGCCACGCCCGCAACGCCGGGATCGATATGGCTCGGGGCGATTACCTGGCGTTCGTGGACAGCGACGACTATCTGGAGCCGGATGCCTACGAAACGATGCTGGATGCTGCCCGGCGCTATGGCGCCAAACTGGTGTGCGCCGGGCGCTATGACGAGGATGAGCAGGGCGGCCAACGCTGCCTGGGGCTCTGCCCGGAAAGGGAGGAATTCCTGTCCGCCGAAACGATCATCCGGAAAATCTTCCATTGGGAGCATCTGGACTCCGCCTCCTGGGACAAGCTGTATGCCCGGGAGCTGTTCCGGGATATCCGCTATCCGGTTGGCCGGGTGGTGGAGGATGTACCCACCACCTATCGCCTGGTGCTGCTGGCGGAGGGCGGCGTGCTGCTGCCGAAGCCGATTTATCACTACCGCCACCGGGCGGGGAGCATCACAAGCGCAAGTATCACCCCAAAAACCTTTCATTTTTCCCAACACGCAATTCAGGTCTACCAGGATATCCGTACCCATTACCCGGCGCTGGAGCCGGATGCACGGTATCTGCTGGTGTATGCGCTGCGCTACGATGTCCAGGTTCTGGATACGGCATCCAGAGCGGACAGGCAGCGCTACCGCCAGCAATATCGCCGTTCCCGGCGGCAGCTGGCGGGGCAACTGGGGTTCATTCTTTCCTCGGATGCCTACCCAAGGCGGGAAAAAAACATCACTGCCCTCACCGCTTTGGGGCTCTTTCGTCCAGCACTGGGTCTATACCACAGGATTAAGAAAGTGACAGGCAAACCATGAAAAAAAGCATAAACCGCATCGCTTTCTTAAATTTCCTCAGCGTTCTGATCCTGCATGGAATCTCGCTGATCTCCTCTCCCCTGTTCAGTAGCCTGCTGGGGCCATCGGGCTACGGCACATTGTCCAGCTTCAATGCCTGGGTCAATATGGCCTCCACGGTGCTGTCCCTGCAAACTTATGCCACCATCGTCAATGCCCGCCAGGAATACCCGGAGGAGGCACAGCCCGGCTACCAGTCCTCCATCATGGCGCTGTCCCTGCTGAGCTTCCTCATTGGTTCCGGGGCAATCCTGCTGTTTTCGCAGCCCATTTGCCGGGCACTGAAAATGGATCGGTTTCTGCTGGCGCTGCTGCTGGTGCAGGCATTCGGCTCGTGCTGTGTCAATTTCCTCAGCAATAAATTCACCTACGAATTCAAAGCGGAGCAAAATCTGCGCCTGAGCCTGGCAACGGCCATTGCCAATATCCTGGTGTCCCTGGTGCTGGTGCTGCATCTGCCCCAGGAGCAGCGATACCTGGGGCGCATTGGCGGCGAAGTGCTGGTAAGCGGCGCAGTGGGCATCGCTGTATGCATCTGGGTTCTGCGCCGGGGGCGGGTACTATACCACCACGAGTACTGGAAATTTGCTCTGATGCTGGGTTGTCCGCTGATTTTTCAGAATCTGGCCTACTCCATTCTGGGTAACAGCGATGTGCTGATGCTCCAGCAGATGCTTGGCAGCTCCACTTCCGGCATTTACAGTCTGGCGGTTACCGTCTCCGGCGTGATGTTCACCATTTTCACCGCCCTCAATTCCAGCTGGGTGCCCTTCTTCTTCACGGATATGAAGCAAGGCAACCGGGAGAATGTCAGCCTCCAGGGGAAGCATTTCACGGAGCTGTATACCGTGCTGTGCATGGGGTTCATCCTGCTGATTCGTGAAGTCTACCATGTCTATGCCCAGGATTCGTTCTGGTCGGGAACCGAGCTGATCCCCATTTATGTGGCCAATTATTTCGGCAATATGCTGTGCACGTTCCCGGTGAATTACGAAATCCACCGGAAGAAAACCGTCGTAGTAGCGGCGGCAACGGTTGCGGCGGCGCTGGCCAATGTGGGGCTGAATTATCTGCTCATCGGCCAAATGGGCATGATGGGTGCGGCAGTGGCAACGCTGCTGGCACGGCTGATTCAGCTGACCATTCACGAGATCTATTGCCGCCTCCACCTCGGCAGGGGGGAGTATCCGTTCTCCTTTGTCAGCGGTCTGGTGGCCTGCATTGCCATGGTCGTGACCATCGGGTTATTCTATATCGGAGCGCAAATGTGGTACCTGCGCTGGCTGGCGGCGGCAGCACTGGGGATCTGGGAACTTTGCCGCATCTGGAAGCGGAAGAGTTTGCTGTAAAATTTCACAGGGAAAAATGGTTTCTGAACGGACAATATCGTCAACTTAATGTTCAACACGGTAGTGCCCCTTGTCCCCCTCGCTGAGGGGGATGTCGGCCGAATAGGCCGACAGGGGGAGTGACGTCGGTAATTTTGAGCATTTACCATTCATTATAGGACACCCTCTCAGTCAAAATCGGTTCCGAAGAGCCGATTTTGACAGCTCTCCCAGAGGCAGAGCCAAGGGGCTGCACTTAATTGATGACATTGCGGGAAAGGGGGGATCTGATGCCCTATCGGGTAGCAATCGTGGATGACAGCCCAACGGACGGGGCATATTCCCAACGCATTTTGGAATCCTGGGCGCAGTCCCGCCAGGTGGAGCTCCATACGGAGTGCTTTGCCACCGGGGAGCGATTCCTCTTCCGCTATGGGCAGGACAGAGCATGGGATATTCTGCTGCTGGATATCGAGATGGGCGGCATGGATGGGGTATCCCTCGCCCGGGCAATCCGGGAGGAAAATGAGCGGGTTCAAATCGTTTTTATCACCGGTTTTCCGGACTTTATGGCGGAGGGGTATGATGTATCCGCCCTCCACTATTTGATGAAGCCCGTGGCGCAAGAGAAGCTGTTCACGGTACTGGACAAAGCGTGCAGCAATCTGAAAATAAGCGAAAAACAGTTGGCGATTTCCTTTGACCGTCAGACGGATCTCGTCCCCCTGAGCAAGATCACCTATGTGGAAGCGCAGAAGCAATACGTCCTCATTCATACGGATGCCCGTGAATACCGCATGAAAGCGACCCTTGCAGATACGGCAAAGGAGCTGGACGAGTATTTCTTCCAATGTCAGCGTTCCTTTATCGTGAATCTGCGCCATGTTCTGCGCATCCATAACGATTCCGTTGTGCTGAAAAATGGCGCAGAGGTGCCCATCAGCCGGGGCATGGCGCAAAAAATCGGGAAAGAAATCATACGTCTGTTTTAAGGGGAAGAAAATGCTGTTTCAAAAATGGATCGATAAACGGATCGAAGCCTACCAGAGTGACCTGCTCCGCAAATACTGCGACGAAGTGGAAGGTATGTACACCAAAATGCGCATCTGGCGCCATGACTACCACAATCATATCCAGGCATTGCAGGCCAGCATGGCTCTGGGCAACTATGACGAAGTGAACGAATATCTCCGCCAGCTCAACCACGACCTGACCCAGGTGGATACCTCCATCAAGACCGGCCGGGTCATGGTGGATGCCATTCTCAACGGCAAGATCAATATTGCAACCCAGAACGACATTCCGGTGAACGCAAAAGCCCTGCTCCCGGCCGGCGTTACTGTTTCGGACATTGACCTGTGCGTGATCATCGGCAATCTGCTGGACAATGCCGTGGAGGAGAATAAAAAGCTGCCCCCGGAGGAACGGTTCCTCCGCATCTATATCGGCAAAAAGAATACCCAACTCTATCTCGCCATCACCAATGCCGCCGGGAAGAAGCAGCCCCGGCGGGGTTCCCTCTTCTCCTCCTCCAAGGGGGCGGATCACGGCTTTGGCCTGGGGCGGGTAAAGAGTCTGGTTGCCAAGTACGGGGGCATCTTTTCCGCCGACAGTGAGGACGGCGGCTTTACCGCTGAGATTTTAATTCCTCTGGCAGAAGAATAATGCAGAAATTCGGGGCAGGAAACTGCCCCGATTTTCATTTCGTTCACCGAAAAACGCATTCCGTTCCCATTTTCCCCCGTAATAGAATGCGCTATGGTAAAATACATCCAGTTCGATCAAGGAGGTCATTGCTATGAAAGAGAGCAACAAAGAGCCGAAACGCAAACCGAAATACGGTCTATTATCCTGCGTTGGCTATATCTATCGATATTTGTGGAAGAATGAACGGCGCTTGGCATTGGATGGTCTGTTTACGGTAGTGATCACGGTTGCTGCGGCGGCTGTGGCGCTGTATACCCCCTCGTTCATTCTGGAAGCGCTGGAGGATGCTTCGGATTTCGGCTATGTTGCGCTTGTGATCGTGGGAGTGTTGATGGCCGGATTTCTGGCTGAACTTGCCAGCGAAATCGTATCCGTTCGCAACCAAACAAGTGAGTTTTACATGACTTGTCACCTGAGGTATCAGGAACTATCCAGGAAACGCTCCCGGGACTGGTATCATCAGTATTCCGAGAGCATCCAGGAATTGGACGAACGGGCGGAGAAAGCAGTGCAGGATAACCACGCTGCCGGGGTTCATCTACCCATGGACTTTGCGGCGATCGTTGCAACCGTGCTGAATTTTCTGCTGTTCGGTGGCGTGGTATCCATGCTGTCACCGGTGATCGTTGTCCTTTTGGCAATCGGGTGCGGAATTTCCTATGGGATGAGCGTTTGGGTTCGGAAAGCGAATTACCGGCAGATGGATGAACGGAATTCCGCATATAAAAGGATGCGATATATCCGCCATATGTCCGATACATTCAAATATGGCAAAGACATTCGGCTATATCGTATGCAGGGGTATCTGCATACCCTCAGCGGGAAAATCATAGGCAATTGCCAACATTTCGTGGATCTCTGGGAACGCAGAAGTTTCCTGGCAGCAGTGGTCAATTTTCTGGTGGTGCTTGTCCGTGATGGCCTCGCCTACGGATTTCTGATCCGCAGGGCTGTGGCCGGTGAAGTAGATGCAGCGCAGTTCGTTCTGTTTTTCTCTGCAATTACTGCCCTTTCCGGGTATATGGACGATATCCTCACCAACTGGAATAAAGTTGCGGAGGGTGCCTTGCAGATTTCCGATCTCCGGGAAGATTTGGAAATTGAGGATAAACTGAACCACGGAAATGGGATTCCCGCTCCCGAAGGTGCCTTCTCCATTACGTTTAAAGATGTCTGCTACAAGTACCCAATGGGGGAAAAGCAGATTCTGGATCATGTGTCCTTTCAGATTGCTGCCGGTGAAAAAATCGCTCTGGTGGGTCTGAACGGTGCCGGCAAGACCACCCTGACCATGCTGATGTGCGGACTGCTCCTGCCGGACAGCGGCGAAGTGCTGATCGATGGGCATTCCGTCCGGGAATACAACCGGGATGAGCTATACGAGCGGTTTGGCCTGGTACCCCAGAACTACAATCTGCTGCCCATGTCCATTGGCCGGAATATTGCCTGCGCCATGACAGAGGAAGAAATTGACCGGCAAAAATTGTGGAATTGTCTGGAAACGGTTGGTCTTGGGGAAAAAATACGGAATCTCCCCATGCAGGAATACACTCCCCTGAACAGAGAAGTCTTCCCCGATGCCGTGGAGCTGTCCGGTGGAGAAAAGCAGAAATTGCTGATGGCAAGGCTGCTGTATCGGAATCCCCCCTGCATGATACTGGATGAGCCCACCGCAGCCCTTGACCCCATCGCAGAGAGCAAAATGTATGAGCGATATAATGAAATCACAAAGAATGCAACGTCCATATTCATCTCTCACCGGCTGGCATCCACCCGCTTTTGTGACCGTATCTTCCTGCTGGATGGTGCCAAATTCGCCGAAGAGGGGACACACGAAGCACTGATGAAAGCGGGCAAAAAATATCGGGAGCTTTTTGATATTCAAAGCAAATATTACCAGGAGGGAGGCATGGAAAATGGCGAATAAGTTCCAAACTTTTAAGAATGATCTGAAATTGATTCTAAAGGGCATTTGTATTTGGCAGAAAATCATCCCAGGTTATGTGCCATATCTGATATTGGATTGTGTTTTCACCTGCCTGAAGCCATATTTCCCGCTATATATGTCTGCCGAGATCGTAAACGAGCTGACGGACTCGTGTGATCTGCGGCGCTTGGTGCTCCTTGCTGGGATTGCCGTAGCCGGTTCCTTTGTGCTTTCCCTTTTGAGCCGGTTCGCTCGGGGCAGATTGGATGCAATGCGTGAATTGGCTTCTACCCGTCACCAGGCATATCTGTTCGATGCTGCAAATCACTTCCAATATGAGCACCTGGAAGACCCGGAAGTAGCGTTGACCCGAACCAAGATTCATTCCGTTATGAATGCCACGGGAGCGGGCTTGCTAAAAATCCTCTTCCTTTCAGAAGATATCCTCCGGAAAATGCTGAATGTGGCCGTATCCATCGGATTAACGGTTCCGCTGTTCCGAACCGCTCCCGGGGACGATACCGGATTTTTTGCCTTTGTGAATTCACCCTGGGCGGCAGTGGCGCTGATTGCCGTGATTGCGAGCAATTCGATTCTATCCGTAAAACTATCCACCCATTCCATCGCAAAAATCAACGATGCCGTATCCGAACTGGCTCCAATGAACAATCTGATGTCCGCCCATCTGAATGCCCAGGGCACGGATATGCATATTTTCAAGCTGAACCGCATCTCCATGGCTGACTATCAAAAATATTTGCTCAGACCCAAGTGGATCATTGCTTTCGAAAAAGCGCAGGTATCCCAGGCAGTTGGAGAATGTTTATTGAACCTGATTATGAAAATCGCAGTATTTGTGTTCACGGCGGCAAAAGCATGGATCGGCATCATTGGTATCGGCAACTTTATCCTTTATCAGGGAACGGTTCAGAAATTTGCAGACTCCATGGCAGGATTGGGATCCAATATTGGGGAATTGCGGGATAATAACCGCTATCTGGAAGAGACTTTCAATTATCTGGAAATGCCCAACAAGATGTACAGGGGCACCCTGGCCGTTGAAAAGCGGGACGATATTGACTATGAAATTGAGTTCCGGGATGTATCTTTCAAATATCCCCGCAGTGAACATTGGGCACTGCGCCACGTGAATCTGAAATTCAAAATCGGCGATAGATTGGCCATTGTCGGCGAAAACGGCAGCGGAAAAACGACTTTCATCAAATTGCTGTGCAGGCTCTACGACCCCACGGAGGGGAAGATCCTCTTAAATGGTATCGACATCACCCGCTACCGTTATGATGAATATATGGCGCTGTTCTCCGTGGCGTTTCAGGATTACGCCCTGTTCTCATTCTCCATTGCTCAAAATGTGGCGGCATCGGAAAATGTGGAGGAGGAACGTGTCCTGAATTGTCTGAACCGGGTGGGATTGGGCGAAAAGATAGCCAGCCTCCCTCACGGCATTCATACCAACATTGGCCGAGAATACGAAAACGACGGTGTGGACTTCTCCGGCGGGGAGCAGCAAAAAATCGCCCTGGCAAGGGCGCTGTATAAAGATGCCCCCTTTATCATTCTGGACGAACCTACCGCCGCCCTCGACCCCATTGCGGAAGCGGAGGTCTACGCAAGGTTCAACGATATTGCCAGCGACAAAACCTCCGTCTTCATCAGCCACCGGCTGTCCTCCTGCAAATTCTGCGACGAGATCGCCGTTTTCCACCAGGGGGAAATCGTCCAGCTGGGAACACACGAAGCATTGGTAGCGGACGGAGCCGGAAAATACTACGAGCTCTGGCACGCCCAGGCGCAGTACTACGTCACCTCCGCCGGCTGATTTGAGCTTGCATTATTTCCAAAGATTTTGCACTTCCCGCAGAAAAACTATTGACAATATCCCCCAAAACGGTTATAATATTCTGGCAACTGCGAGAGTGTTGGAATGGTAGACAAGCACGTTTGAGGTGCGTGTGGTTACGCCGTGGGGGTTCGAGTCCCCTCTCTCGCACCAAAGCAATATAATCCGAACCAGATCTTCTTCATTGGAGGCGGGTTCGGA
>CAZTYB010000014.1:0-32457 GCA_964617595.1 uncultured Oscillospiraceae bacterium
AAAAATACCCACCCCTGAAAAATCAGGGGTGGGATGATAGTTCATCGATCATTCCACGGTTCCACCCTGGTTGCGGTGAACATAACACCGCCACTCATTGGCGCATTAACGGGCGCACCCGGCAAGCCATTTCCGACTTGCGGCTCCGAAGTGGTATCCGCCGGGGCAGGGGTACGGATGCCTTGCACCGATGGTGGCATCCTCTCTGGGAATCTTACCGGGGCGGCATGTCTTCATCCATGCCTTTTAGCCCAGTTTAGCGCATTGTGCTCCGGTTGTCAAGGGGTTAATTTGGCATTTTCTTCGTTTCGTGCAGTTCTTCGGCCAGGTGGTCGATGCTCAGCAGCGGTTTCGGGGGCGGCAGCGGGTCGCTGCGCATCAGATGGAGGATGCTTTCGGCAATGCTCACCTGGGTATCAGCTGCTGCTGTCTGCCCCTGGGTGCGAAGATGCTTGGCGGCGATGAGCGCCATTTCCATAGCCATCCCCAGGGACTGGAATTTCTGATCCAGGGCGGCATCATATGCCGGTGTGCCGTCCAGCAGCGTGGCGATCAATTCCAATTTGGTGAAATACACCTCCGGGATGGCTTTCAGCTCCTCTTGCAGCAGGGACAGGTTCCCCTGCTTTTTGTAAGTTTCCAGCAATACGCCGTAGGCATCGTACTTCACCTCGTCATCCCGGGTGGTATCAATGAGCAGCTTGCACAGCAGAACGGTCTCGTCCCATTTTCCCATATCTTTCAGGACGTAGACCAGATGGTTGATAAGCAGCTCGTTATTGGGGTACCGCTCCAGCCCCCTGCGCAGCAGCGCCTCCGCCTGAGCCGGATCCTGTGACCGGAGAGAAAAAGCCTGGGTGCAGATCTGGCGGATGTCCTCGTCCTGTTCACGGGGGTCGTACTCCAGCAGGTAGTCCACGGATACCCCGAAGTAGCGGGCGATCATGGGCAGCATGGCAATGTCCGGCATGGTGGAGCCATTTTCCCATTTGGAAACAGCTTGGAACGTGACCCCCAGATGCTTCGCCAGCACATCCTGGGAGATGCCTTTCTCTTTTCGTAAATTCCGGATTTGTACTCCGATTTTCATTTCACTACCTCATTATCATTAGATTGACAGGTACCTTGTCTGAATCTATTTTGGCACATCGGGGGCGAAATGTAAATAACCGGGCTTTTTAAAGGAACACAACCAGAAGTTGAACCGGCCAGGGGATCCCCTGACCGCTCCGTTTTTTGCTCCCGTGCGTGTAAAAAACAGGCGATATTTAACCGCAGTTAAATATCGCCTGTTTCGCACTCAGGAATTAGCCGTTGGCACGCATCTGAGCGAAGCACTCGCTGCAGAACACGGGACGGTCGGACTTGGGCTCAAAGGGAACCTTAGCCTCGCCGCCGCAGCGTGCGCAGGTAGCGGTGAAGAACTCACGGGGGCCACGGGTGCTGTTCTTGCGGGCATCACGGCATGCCTTGCAGCGCTGGGGCTCATTCTGGAAGCCACGCTCAGCATAGAAAGCCTGCTCACCTGCGGTGAACACGAAATCGTTGCCGCAATCTTTGCACTTCAAAGTCTTATCTTCGTACATTGGAAATACCTCTCTCCGTTTTAATTGCCCCGTGAAAGTCTACCGGTATGGTCAAATACTACGCAGGGTCTGGATTTACATGGCCAAAAACCGGCCACTGGAGAGAATTATACACATTTTCTATGGGATTGTCAATCCTTTATGAAAAAAATCTTTAATAAAATGTGACATTTATGCACAATGCTGGCAGGAAAATGGACGTAACGGGTCATCCCAAATTGAACTGGGTCTGCCCCTCGTATGGGATATGCAGATGCTCATAGGCCAGGGGGGTGACACAGCGCCCCCGGGGGGTGCGGGTGAGGAAACCCAGCTGCATCAGGTATGGCTCGTAGACATCTTCCAGCGTGATGGCTTCTTCCCCAATGGTGGCCGCCAGGGTTTCCAGCCCCACGGGGCCGCCGGAGTAATTCTGGATGATGGCGGTGAGCATCCGCCGGTCGATGGCATCCAGCCCCAATTTGTCCACTTCCAGTCGGCTCAGTGCCAGGTCGGCGGCCTCTTTGGTGCTGGTCCCGTCGCCCATGATCTGGGCGAAGTCACGAACCCGCCGCAGGAAACGGTTGGCAATTCGGGGGGTGCCCCGGCTGCGGGAGGCGATCTCCATGGCACCCTTGGGGTCGATCTCCATGCCCAGGATGGTGGCGGAGCGGGTGACGATCTTTGCCAGTTCCTCCGGCCGGTACAGTTCCAGGCGTAAACTGACCCCGAACCGATCCCGCAACGGTGCCGACAGCTGCCCCGCCCGGGTGGTTGCCCCCACCAGAGTGAATTTGGGCAAGTCCAGCCGGATGGAGTTGGCGCTGGGTCCCTTGCCCACGATAATATCAATGGCGAAATCCTCCATGGCGGGGTAGAGAATCTCTTCTACCACCCGATTCAGCCGGTGGATTTCGTCAATGAACAGGATGTCCCCCGGGTTCAGATTGGTCAGCAGAGCCGCCAGGTCGCCGGGCTTCTCGATGGCGGGGCCGGAGGTGATGCGGATATTCACCCCCATCTCGTTGGCGATGACCCCGGCCAGCGTGGTCTTGCCCAAGCCGGGCGGGCCATAGAGCAGGGTGTGATCCAGGCACTCCCCCCGCTGCCGGGCGGCTTCGATATAAATGGACAGATTCCCCTTGGCTTTCTCCTGGCCGGTGTAATCGGCCAGCATTTTGGGGCGCAGGCCGATCTCTGCCGCATCCTGGGGAACAAAGGTGGGGGAGACAATGGGCGCTTCCAGCCCCTGAGAAAATTCTAAACTCATATGTTACCTCTTGCTTCTGCTTAAGCCTTCATCACCATGGCGCGCAGGGCGTGGCGCACCATTTCTTCGGTGCTGGCGTTGGGGTCGACCCCTTTCAGGGCGGCATTGATCTCGCTGGGGGAATAGCCCAATTCCTGCAAGGCAGCGGTGGCCAGCGCCAGAGCGCCGCCGGATTGCGCCGGAGCCGCCGGGATGCCGGTGGAGAAGTCCAGCTCCATATTGCCCCCGCCCACTTTGCCTTTCAGCTCCATGATGATCCGCTGGGCGATTTTTTTGCCCACGCCCTGAGCGGCGGTGAGCATTTTTTCGTCTCCAGTCATGACGGCCAGGGTGAAATTCTGCGGTCCGCCGGAGGAGAGAATGGACAGCGCCGCTTTGGCTCCCACTCCGTTGACGGAGGTGAGCAGTTCGAAGCACCGCTGCTCTTCCCGGGAGACGAAGCCGAAAAGATCATAGGCATCCTCACGGATGGATTCGGTGACGAATAGTTTTGCGGGGGTATTCAGTTTCAGCTGCCCCGCTGTATAGGTGGTGACCCGGCATCCGTAGCCCACGCCGCCGCAGTCGATCACGGCAAGCCCCGGCTCCAGTACCGCCACTTTTCCGGAAAGGTAATAGATCATGTTGTGCTCCTTTTCTGCGCCATGGCCAGCAGACTGGTGGATGACCGGGCGTGGCACAGGGCGATGGCTACCGCATCGGCGGCATCGTCCGGCTTGGGCACGGATTGCAGATGCAAGATCCGCTTGGTCATGTCCATTACCTGGTGTTTGCTGGCGTTTCCGTAGCCCACGACGGCCTGCTTGACCTGCATGGGCTTATATTCAAAAATCGGGATGCCTGCCTGCTGCACGGCAAGCAGGATCACCCCCCGGCTCTGCGCCACGTTGATGCCCGTGGTTACATTGTGGCCGAAGAACAGTTCCTCAATGGCCACAACATCCGGCTGCTCCAGGGTCAGCAGCTGCACCATGTCGTTATAAATCACGCTCAGCCGCCAGGAGAACTGCGTATTCGGCGGCGTGGTGATGGCGCCGCACCGGAGCAAGCTGCACTGCCCCCGCTCCGCCTGGACAAGGCCGAATCCCGTGATGCCGTATCCCGGGTCGATTCCAAGGATCTTCAAAGCAGTCCACCCCGGGCAATGGAAATATATTGATAAATGACCACCAGAATGAACAGCACCAGTCCGATCCGTGCCGCCCAAAGCTGCCATGCGGGGCGGGGGGTATAACCCTGCTCCTGCTCATCCAATGATTCGTTGCGTTCCATGGAAATCACCTCAAATCTAATCATAACACATTTGTTCAGAATTTCCTACCCCAATTTTTCATTTCTTTTGGAATTTTTCCCCCTTGACGGGGACATACTATGCTCAGAAAGGCGGGTGGAGCAATGGAGGAATTCTCCTTGGCTACCAAAATCTATGCCGGAGCCGGTGCCGCATCGGTGCTGAAAGAATTCGGTGCGAAGCGATTGATGATGGTAACGGATCCCTTTTTTATGAAAAACGGCACGGCGAAGCGCATTGCGCAGCTGTCCGGGGCGGCGGAAATCGATTATTTTGATTCCGTTCAGCCCGACCCAAGTGTTGCCTTGGCGGCGGAGGGGACGAGCCGGCTCCAGCGATTCTCGCCGGATCTTCTTGTGGCGTTGGGTGGCGGCAGCGCCATGGACTGCGCCAAGGCGATGGCCTACTTCGCCCAGGGGGGATGCCCCCTGGTGGCCATCCCGACCACCTCCGGTTCCGGGTCAGAGGTGACCGATTTCGCCATCCTGACCCATGGAAAGGCCAAGCACCCCCTGGTGGATGAGACATTGCGCCCCAGTGCCGCCATATTGGATAGTGATCTGCTGACGGAGCTTCCCCCCAGCTTGATCGCCGACGGGGGCTTCGATTGCCTGAGCCATAGTCTGGAAGCCTATGTGGCCAAAAATGCCAGTCCCTTTTCGGATATGTACGCAAGGGAGAGTTTCCGCATTGCCTATGCGGTGCTTCCGGCCTCCTATGCCGGGCGGCAGGAGGTGCGGCTGAAAATGCATATGGCTTCGACGATGGCGGGGGTTGCTTTCTCCCAATCCGGTTTGGGGGTCTGCCACGCCATTTCCCATGCATTGGGGGGAATGTACCATGTGCCCCATGGCAGATTGAATGGGGTGCTGCTCCCGGCGGTGATCAGCTGCAATGCCAATGCCGCCCTGCACCGCTATGCAGAGCTGGCCCGGGCGGCGGGGATGGCCGGGAGCGCCGATACGGTCGCACTGCGGAATCTGAAAAATGGCCTCCTGCGATTGCGCCGGGAATTGGGATTGCCGGAGCACTTGAGCCAGATGGGAATTCCTCCCAAAAAGATTCAGGAGGATCTGGGCAGAATCGTGGAAGCGGTGCTGGAGGATCCCTGCATCCGCACCAATCCCGTCCCGGTGGACGAGCCGATGATCCGGCGTATTCTGGAGGAGGCGGGTGGCCGTGGATGAGACCATGCTCAGTGTCGGCCTGGACGTGGGAACCACATCCACCCAAATGGTGGTGTCCCGGCTGGGGGTGGTCAATCGGGCGAGCGCCTTTGCGGTGCCGGAGATGGAGATTGCCAGCCGGGAGATCCTGTACCAGAGCGCCGTCCATTTCACCCCGCTGCTCCGGGGGAACCGAATGGATGCCCGGGCATTGCGCACAATCGTGGAGCGGGAATATACCCTTGCAGGGATCCGGCGGGAGGATGTGGATACCGGCGCAGTGATCGTCACCGGGGAGAGCAGCCGCACGGAGAATGCCGCCGCCGTCACCGAGGCGCTGGCGGATTTGGCGGGGAATTTCGTGGTGGCGGCGGCGGGGCCACATCTGGAGAGCGCCCTGGCGGCGAAAGGTGCCGGTGCCACGGATTACAGCGCCCGCACCGGGAAAAGTTTGCTCCATATGGATATCGGCGGGGGCACCAGCAATCTGGCGCTGATCCGCCGGGGCGAGATCGTGGCCACCGGCTGCCTGAATGTGGGGGGCAGATTGATCAAGACGGAAAACGGCATCCTGACCTATGTTTCCCCGGTGTTGCGGGGAATTTGGAATGGAGAGATCGGGGCACCTCTGCCCCGGGAACGTGGGCAGGAGCTGGCGGCGTTGCTTGCTTCCGCACTGGAAATGGCGGCGGGATTAAGGCCGGACAATGGCCTGCTGGAGAAACTCAATACCCGTGAGGCGGCCACACACCTGCCCCTGAATGAACCGGGGGAGGAAATGGTGATCTCTTTCTCCGGCGGGGTGGCGGATTGCATCGAAAGGGAGCTACCCTGGCAAAGTTTTGGGGACTTAGGCCCCCTCCTTGGCCGGGAAATCCGCAGGAGCAGGCTCTGCGCCGGAGCGTATGTCCTGGGGAACCAGACCATTCGTGCCACGGTCATCGGCGCCGGGTGCCACAGTACCCAGCTCTCCGGCAGTACGGTTTATTATCAAAATGTGGATTTCCCCTTAAAGAATATCCCGGTGGTGACGGAGGACATCCATCCTCAGGAGGGAGTCGCTTTCCGGGCAATGGGGGCGGTGGATCCCCCCGACTATGGGATGATTTGCTCCCTTGCTGACCAAATCGCCGCCCGGGGGCATCAGCCAGTTTACCTCTGCCTGGAGCAGGATATGGCCAAGGCATTGGGGCAGGCGCTGGCACTGCGCCTGGGGCGGGAAGCGAGCATCCTGTGCATCGACCGCATCCGGGTGCGCAGTGGCGACTATCTGGATGTGGCCGCCCCGGTGGGGCCGGCGTTCCCCGTGGTGGTAAAGACTCTGGTGATGGGAAACATAGACAAGTAGGAGGTAGCCATGAACAAGCAGGAACTTGCCGCCATGGTGGCGGAACTGTTGAACGAGATGAACCGGGAACCGGCGGTGAAAGGGGCGGATTATTTCCCCACTGCGCCCCAGCCCAGGGCGGCGGATACCGATGCCCGGGAGGGGGAATTCGTTCCGGATATTACCCAACTGGATCTGCGCAAGCTCTATCTGGTGGAGAACCCGAAGCAGGAGGTGCAGTTCCGCCGCCTGAAAGAGAAGACCCCCGCCCGACTGGGCAGCGGCAATGCGGGCGCCCGGTACAAAACATTGACCATGCTCCGTTTCCGGGCGGATCATGCCGCAGCACAGGATACGGTGTTTGCCCAGGTGCCGGAGGAATTTGCGAAGAATCACGGCATGGTGGAGGTTCAAACCCGCTGCCACAGCAAGGATGAGTACCTGACCCGCCCGGATCTGGGGCGCTGCTTTGACGAGGAGAATGCATCCCGCCTGTGTGCCGCCGTGCCGGAGGGGTGCCAGGTGCAGCTGGTGATCGGGGATGGGCTGTCCTCTGCGGCCATCATTGCCAATGCCATGGACTGTGCGGCGGCCATTGAAGATGGACTGAAACTCCGGGGCATTTCCTGCGGTGCGCCGGTATTCGTCCGGTATTGCCGGGTGGGTGCCGGGGATGCCGTGGGGGATATCACCGGATGCCCACTGGTGTGCGTGCTGGTGGGGGAGCGGCCGGGATTGGTGACGGATAAGAGTATGTCCGCCTACCTGACCTATGCCCCCCATACCGGTGTGCTGGAATCCAGCCGCACCGTGGTGAGTAATATCCATGCTCAGGGCACCCCCGCCGTGGAGGCCGGGGCGCATATTGCGGAGCTGATCGAGACGATTCTGCATCGCAAGGTCTCCGGCGTGGGGCTGCATCTGGAGGCGGGGGCATGAGCGCAGTAAAGGTGCTGTCGGTGCGCTATCTGGCCAATGCAAACCCGGCGCTGTGCCGGGGGTTGGGAGCGCCTCCGGACTATCCGGCGCTGGCGATGCTCACCACGGATTGCGACGATGCGACCTATATTGCCCTGGATGCGGCAACGAAAGCGGCGCAGGTGAAAGTGTGCTATGCCCGCAGCTTTTATGCCGGGGCGGCCAATGCCACAACGCCCCACGCCGGGGAAGTGATCGGCATCCTGGCGGGGCGAACCCCTGGTGATGCCCGCAGTGGCATGGAGGCGGCGCTGGCGGCGCTGGCATCCCTGGGGTTCCGGGATTGCGGCGGAGTTCCCTGCCTTGCCCACTGTGTCAGCAGCGTTGGCGCTTTCCTGGCGCAGGAGGCGGGGGTGGCCATCGGCAGTGCTCTGGCCTATTTGATCGCACCGCCGCTGGAAGCCATGTATGCCATGGATGCCGCCCTGAAAGCGGCGGATGTGGAACTGCGCAAACTCTATGCACCCCCCAGCGAAACCAATTTTGGCGGAGGACTGCTCAGCGGTACCCAATCTGCCTGTGAGGCGGCCTGCGCCGCTTTCCGGGAAAGGGTCGCTCAGGTGGCGCAGTGCCCGCTGGAATAGATGGATTGAAAATCAAATGATAATTGGAAAGGAAAATGACACATGGATACCAATGCATTGGGAATGATCGAAACAAAGGGACTGGTGGCCGCCATTGAAGCGGCGGATGCCATGGTCAAATCGGCGAATGTCAAACTCATCGGCAAGGAGCAGGTGGGCGGCGGACTGGTCACCGTGATGGTGCGTGGGGACGTGGGTGCCGTCAAGGCGGCCACGGATGCCGGCGCAGCGGCAGCGGAAAAGGTGGGAGAACTGATCTCCGTCCATGTCATTGCCCGCCCCCATATGGAAGTGGATCATATCCTGCCCAAGGGAACGTCAGCGGACGGGGCGAAATAAATGCTCTATTCCCAGCAACAGGTTCAGGACAATCTGCGCAACCGGGACGGCAAGCGGGTATTCTACCTGGGCAGGGGCGATAGCCTCACCAGCGCCGCCCGGGACTACCTGACCCGGGAACGGATCGAGATTCTCCCAGCTCAGGCGGCAAAACCGGAGCGCTACCGCCTCCTGGGTGGTGGATTTGCGGAAAGCAAGCCGGAGCACATGACCCATCTGGATGGGCAGACACTGGTTCCCAAGACCCACCCCCGGATCCTCTTCCGGGGGAAGATGGATACGCTGGAGGCACTATTGAACCTTTGCCGCCTGGAGGTACCGGGGCTGGATGCGCAGATTGGGGAGATCCTGAGCTTTGCCCGCACCCTTTTGCGCTGCGATGTACTGGCGGAACCGGTGACCGGGGGGAATCTCCTGGGTTTAACGCCCCAGGAATTGCGCCATCGCAGCCATTTCCCCCAGGACTATTACGGCCAGCCCCATTTCATGCCGGAGAGCCGGGATGGGCGGGAAATCGCCTGGCTGAATCTGACCCGGTGCGCCGCCCGGGAAGCGGAGTTGGCCGCCGTGGCGGCGTTTACGGATGCCGATGGAGTGATGACCCGTCCGGATCTCATCCAGGCAACGAATCGATTGAGCAGCGCAATTTATCTTTTGATGATTCTTCAACGGAAAGAGGGAACCCAATGAAGCTGAAAACCACCCTTTTGGGTAAAACATATCTCTTCCGGGATATCAAGCAGGTCTTGGCCAAAGCCAACGAAGTCAAGAGCGGCGATACACTGGCCGGACTTGCGGCGCAGTCCGCCCAGGAGCGCATTGCGGCCAAAGTGGTGCTGTCCGCTCTGACCCTGGCCGACCTCCGGGAGAATCCCGCCGTACCCTACGAGACGGATGAGGTGACCCGCATCATCCAGGATGATGTCAACGAGGTCGCCTATCAAAAGATTCGCAATTGGACGGTGGCAGAACTGCGGGAATGGATCCTGAGCGAGAGCACCACCGGGGCGGAGATCGCTCGGATGCGCCGGGGGCTCACCAGCGAAATGGTGGCGGCGGTGTGCAAACTGATGAGTAATCTGGATCTGATCTATGCATCCCAGAAGATCACCGTCACCGCTCACTGCAATACTACCATCGGGCTGCCCGGCACCCTGAGTTGCCGCCTCCAGCCCAACCACACCACCGATGACCCCGATGGGATCACCGCATCCGTATTGGAGGGATTGTCCTTTGGTGCGGGGGATGCGGTCATTGGCCTGAACCCGGTTACCGATTCCCCGGAGCAGGTGGGCAAAGTCCTGCGCCGCTTTCAGGAGATCAAAGAGCATTGGGATATCCCAACGCAGATTTGTGTCCTTGCCCATGTGACGGCGCAGATGAAAGCGGTTCGCCAGGGGGCACCCTGCGACCTGATTTTCCAGTCCATCGCCGGGAGCGAACTGGGCAACAGCGCCTTTGGCTTCAACGCCGCCACACTGGAAGAGGCACGCCAGCTCCTCCTCCGCCAGGGCAGCGCCGAGGGACCCAACGTGATGTATTTCGAAACCGGGCAGGGGAGCGAATTGTCCTCCAATGCCCATTATGACACCGATCAGGTGACCATGGAGGCAAGGTGCTACGGCTTTGCGAAGCATTTTCAGCCTTTTTTGGTCAATACCGTGGTGGGGTTCATTGGGCCGGAATATCTCTACGATGCCCGCCAGGTCACCCGGGCGGGATTGGAGGATCACTTCATGGGCAAACTCAGCGGCATCCCCATGGGTTGCGACTGCTGCTATACCAACCACATGAAGGCGGATCAGAACGATATCGAGAATCTGGCCAGCCTGCTGACCCTGGCCGGGTGCAATTATTTCATGGGCATCCCCCATGGGGATGATATCATGCTGAATTACCAGACCACGGGCTTCCGGGAGACCGCCGCCCTGCGGGAGATCACCGGCAAAACGGCGATCCCTGAATTCCAGAAGTGGCTGGAAAAGATGGGCTTTGTGGAAAATGGCCACCTGACGGGGAAAGCCGGGGATGGTTCGTCCCTGATTTTTTAGGAGGGGGAATAATTTTGGAACTGGATAAAGATCTGTCCGCCCGCCAGCAGGCACGCCAGCTTGCCAGGGAGGCAGCTGCTGCTCAGCAGGAGCTGGCGAAGCTGCCCCAGCAGAAGCTGGATGCCATCGTCAATGGGGTTGCTGCCGCCTTTTCCAAAGAGGCGGAGCATCTGGCATCCCTGGCAGTGGAGGAGACGGGATTCGGCAATGTGCAGGATAAGACGATCAAGAATCGCTTCGCCAGCGAAAAAGTTGCCGCCGCCATCCGGGATATGAAGACCGTGGGCATCCTCTCGGTGGACGAGGAAAAGAAAATCTGGGAGATCGGTGTCAGCGTGGGGGTCATTGCCGCCATTGTCCCCAGTACCAATCCCACTTCCACCGTCTGCTACAAGGCGTTGATCGCCCTGAAAGCCGGGTGCGCCATTGTCTTTTCGCCCCATCCCAAGGCCGTGAACTGCACCTGCCAGGCGGCTGCTCTGGTTGCCCGGGCGGCGGAGGCGGCGGGAGCACCCCGGGGGGCGGTGAGCTGCCTGAGCATCCCGGCGCTGGCCGGTTGCCAGGAGCTGATGAGCGCTCCGGAAGTGAAATTGATCCTGGCTACCGGCGGCCCCGGCATGGTGCGTGCCGCCTATTCCTCCGGCAAACCCGCCATCGGCGTGGGGGCGGGGAATGGCCCGGCGTATATCCATGCTTCGGCGGATATCCCGGCGGCCATTTCCTGCATTGCATCCTCCAAGAATTTTGACAATGGCACCATCTGCGCCTCGGAGCAGAGCATCATCGTGGAGCGAAGTATGGAAGATGCCGTCCGGCAGGAGGCGACCCGCCAGGGCTTCTACTTCATGTCCACAGCGGAGGCGGGGAACCTTGGCAAACTCCTCTTCCGCCCCGGTGGCGGCCTGAACCCGGAAATCGTGGGGAAATCTGCGGAAGTTCTGGCGAAAATGGCGGGCTTCCAGGTGCCCTCCGGTACCAGAATTCTGGTTGCTCATGAGCAGGAGGCTGGCCCCACCCGCCCCTATTCCATGGAGAAGCTCTGCCCGGTGCTGGCCTTCTTCGTGATGGAGGATGAGGATGCGGTGCTGAAGAAAGCGGTGGAAGTCCTCCGCCACGAGGGCAGCGGCCACACTTTCGTCATCCATGCCCGGCAGGAGCAGGTCATTCGCCGCTTCGCCCTGGAGGTGCCCGTTTCCCGCTTCCTGGTGAATGCCCCGGCGGCGCAGGGGGGCATCGGTGCGGCGACCAATCTCTTCCCGGCGCTGACATTGGGGTGCGGCGCAGTGGGCGGAAGCAGCTCGTCCAACAATGTATCCCCCCTGGATTTGATCAATATTCGCCGGGTGGCCTGGGGCGTGGACAGCCCAAAGGAGCAGGCACGGCCGGATGATTCCCTGGTGGAATTGCTGACCCAAAGAATATTGGAGCGGCTGGGGTGAAACATGGAGAAGTGGAACGGTTTGATTCAGGCGGTGACCGACCGGCTCTTTATTGAGCTGGAGGCATCCGGCCGCCATGTCCATGTTACGCAGCAGCAGGCATTGACCCTATTCGGCCACGGGCTGACCCCGCAGCGCCCCCTCTCCCAACCGGGACAGTTCCTGGCGCACGAGCGCTTGCGCATTGTTGGAGCCAGGGGTGAATTCCGGGACGTGGCCGTCCTGGGGCCGGAGCGGGAGGCTGGGCAGGTGGAGCTGTCCGCTACCGATTGCCGTACCATCGGCGTGGATGCCCCGGTGCGATTGTCCGGTGATATCCGGGATACCCCTGGAATCTTGCTTGTCGGCAGCGCCGGGGAAGTTCGCCTGGAGCAGGGGGTTATCATCGCCCAGCGACATATCCACCTGACCCCGGAGGCGGCGGAACGCTTCAGCGTGAAGCACGGCCAGAGGGTGAAACTGAAAACTTATACCGGCAGACCCCTGATTTTCGAGGATGTGGTGGTGCGGGTGAGCCGGAATTTTGCCCCCTATGCCCATCTGGATTATGACGAGGCCAACGCCTGCGGCTTCCGCAAGGGAGATTTGGGGAGAATACTGCCATGAGCCGGGCACTGCTGATCGGCCATGAGCCGGGGGTGCCCCTGGGATTTGACTATGTCACGGAGGGCGCTTATGATGCCGTGGTGATCGGCTCGCTGAGTTTGGGGCAGTTGCTGCGTTTCCGTGAGGAACGGGTGCTGGAGGCGCTTTCCCAGGGGAAGCAGGTGCTGCTCTATACTCCGGGGCTACCGGAAGTGCCCCGGAATCGGGCACTGGCCGGCAGCATGGCATCCGCCCAGCGGGAACTGAAAAATTGGGGCGTACTCTTTACGGACGGTGGCCGGAAACGGCTCATCACCGCCCAGGAGGCGAAGCTCATGCGCCAGCGAGGGATCCGGCCTGGGCTCGATGCAGTCATGACACCCCTGGCAAAGGAAATATTGGAGGGAAACGATTGAAAATCGGCAATGTGATTGGATCCATCTGGGCGACCCGGAAAGCCCCCTGCTTGCAGGGGCAGACTTTCCTGGTGGTGCGCTCCGGAGACGAGGAATTGGTAGCGGCGGATCAGGTGGGGGCGGGACCCGGTGACCGGGTGCTGCTGGCAACGGGAACCGTTGCATCCCGCTATTGCATGGATGCGCCGGTGGATGCGGCGGTGGTTGCCATCGTGGATGACGGAAAGAAGCATACGGAGGGATAGGAAATGTCGGCTGACCGGCTGCTGATCTGGCTCATGGCGGGCTTCGCCCTAGCGGGAGCCATCGACCGCATCTGCGGCAATCGCCTGGGGCTGGGCGCAGAATTTGAAAATGGGATCCTGGCCATGGGTTCCCTGGCGCTGGCCATGGTGGGCATTGTCTGCCTGGCGCCGGTTCTGGCGGCGGTGCTGCGGCCGGTGGTGGTGCCGGTGTTCCGTGCGTTGGGAGCGGATGCCGCCATGTTCGCCGGTTCCATTCTGGCTTGCGACATGGGCGGCGGTTCCCTCGCCCGGGAGCTGACCACGGATGCGGATGCTGCGGCGCTGGGCGGGGTGATTACCGGCTCCATGCTGGGAGCGACCCTGGTCTTCACCATCCCGGTTGCCATGGGCATCCTGGAGGAGGAAGACCACCCCGCCATGGCCAAGGGGATCCTGTGCGGCGTGGTCACCATCCCCGTGGGGGTGCTGGTCGGTGGGCTGGTAGCGGGGTTCCGGCTGGGGATGATTTTGCGTAATCTCGTGCCCATTGTGCTCCTGGCGGCGGTGATCGCCCTGGGGCTGTGGCGGGCGGAGCGTGCGATGGTGCGTGGCTTCGCCCTGTTCGGTAAGGGGGTCGTGGCGGTCATCACCCTGGCGCTGGCGGTGGCGATTGTCCGGGCGCTGACGGGTGTCGCCATCCTCCCCGGCATGGTGGATATCTCGGAGGGATTCCAGACCGTTGGCAGCATCGCAATTGTCTTGGCGGGGGCGTTCCCGTTGGTGGCGGTGATCACGAAGCTCCTGAATCGCCCGTTGCTTGCCGCCGGGCGGAAATTGGGCATCAATGAGCCGGCGGCGGCGGGGCTGATCGCCAGCTTGGCCAATTCCATTGCCATGTTCGGCATGGTGAAGTCCATGAATTACCGGGGGAAAGTGGTGAATATCGCTTTCGCCGTGTCGGCGGCGTTCGTTTTCGGCGATCATCTGGGGTTCACTGCCGGGTTTGCTCCGGAGTTGCTCAGTGCCGTGATTTTGGGCAAACTCTCCGGCGGGGTGAGCGCCGTGACCCTGGCGCTGCTGCTGACCAGGGGAGAAGAAGCGTGAAAAGTGTTCATAATTTCGCCTTATTTTGTTTTCAAATCCGTTAATCGGTGTTCAAAACCAGAAATTATTCTATACTCATGAAAGGCAAGCGGAAGCCGTGAGCCGCTCCTTTCAATCCGTAGACCCCTCTTTTCTACCTCTCTTCTTTCTAACCCCTTTTGCACCGAACCCCCCGTTGCCTTGCGCACCGGGGGGTTCAACTAAAAAATGCAATGCAATTTCCTTAGGGGAGGCGTTTCGCCTCCCGATTTTCGCATTTTTACAAGTGCACTATTTACTTTTTTAGATAATTGTGTTATCCTGACCATGGTGCTTATGCGCCGGGTGCTACCAATTTGATTACGGTAGGCGGTTGTCCCTCTGATCAGAGGGAGATCAAAAGCCCTCTGTTGACATAGAAATCCGTTTCGGCGGAAATCTTCCAAAGAGGGTGATTGCTTGTGACTACATATGAAGTTCTTTCGATCGTCATTGCGATTCTAGCTTTGCTGGTTTCGCTCATCGGCATCATCGTCAAACTGATTATTGAAATCATAAACGCAAAGAAGTAACCGCCCCAAGCCTCGAAAACTTGACGGTTACTTCTTTGTAGCCAATATTTCGGGGGTCAACCGTCTATCGGTAGCACCCTTTTTCTATGTTCATTATAGACTGCATTAGAAGATTTGTCAAGCGTGATGTCCATTTTAGATTGTGCCCAAACCGACCCCGTAGGGACACCCCTCCCGGGGTGTCCGCATCTCACGTTTTCCACCAAATGCGTTGGATGGGAAAGGGAAACGGGATTGAGTCCTTGCCCCACTCTCAGAGGGGGGTGTCATGCTGTTCGGCCGACATCCCCCTCTTAGAGGGGGACAAGGGGCGCTCGCTCCATTCGCCTTGACCACCCAACGCACCCGGTCAGCGGACACCCGGGGACGGGTGTCCCTACGGGCAAAAAACGTTCCGGGCGCAAGAGGGACGGGAAACCCGTCCCCTACGGTCGTCAACATAAGATTACGCCAAAATCGTGACTGTAGGGGAGGCGTTCCGCCTCCCTTGAGCGGTTGCGTTTTCGGTAAGCTCACGCAAGCAGGGCGGGAGACCCGTCCCCTACGCCCGTTTATTTTAGATTGTGCTTAAATCCGAGACCGTAGGGGAGGCGTTTCGCCTCCCTTGGGCGGTTGCGTTTTCGGTAAGCCTACGCAAACGGGAGGGGAAACCCGCTCTCTACAAATATTGTTTTCGCTATTCACAAAAAGTGATGCAATTGGCTAAATTTTGTGTTGATTTTTTTTTTTTTTTTGATATTATAATGTGCAGAAAAGGCAAAAAACGAACTTTGGCAATCCAATTGCCCTGTCCTGAGAAAGGGGACTTTACTGTGAAAAGAATTTTATCCATCGCCTTGGCCTTTGCCATGCTCCTGAGCTTCGCCGTTATTGCATCGGCGGAGGGGAGCCAACCCTGCACCATCACGATTGAGAATGCAACGCCCGGCTATACCTACTACGCTTACCAGATTTTCTCCGGTGACGTGGGAACGTTGGAGGGGAAAACCGTCCTGACCAATATCGATTGGGGCAGCGGCGTAAATGCCACTGCCGATGGGTTCAAGGATGCGGTTCAGACCGCTCTGGGTGTAACTCCGGATGCAAAAAAGGGGGAAACTTTCACTGCGGATTTCGTGGCATCCAATTTGAATGAAAACAATGCGGCAGCCTTTGCTAAAGCAATTGCAAAGACTGAATACCTGAAATCCGGTACGCTTATCTCTTACGATGAAGATGGTAAAGTGTATGAGGCGACTGTCTCTTCGGGCTATTATCTGATTCAGAATACAGCCGTCCCCTCTGACGGGGCTACCAACACGGCTTTTAGTGCCTACATCCTGAAAGTGACGGACAATGTGGCTGCCAAGCCCAAGACCGGTGTCCCCACCATCGAGAAGAAAGTGTATGACACACAGGACGACGTTGCCTATTCCGGAATTCACATGGGATGGAAAGACTCTGCCGACCACGATATCGGCGATACCGTTCAATACAAAGTCACCCTCACCATCCCCGGCGGCACATTGCAGCACTACGATACCTATAACCTGACCATTACCGATACCCTCAGTAAGGGTCTCACTTATACCTATAATGCGGAAACAGAGGGACTGAATCTATCGCAAAAGGATGAGGTCGGGGCAAATAAGATATATACCTATACGCTGGCTCAGGACGGGCGGACGGTAGAACCTCTTGATGACGGAACGAAGATTACGTTACAGCTGGGTGATGTAAAAGCATTCGCAAGTGAAAAATCCCTGGACATGACGAAAGATATTAAAATTGACTGGTACTACGACTGCACCCTGAACGAAAATGCCGTCATCGGCTCAGCGGGCAACCCCAATGATGTTACCCTGACCTATTCCAACAATCCCAATGATAGTAAGGGCACCGGCACCACCCCCAAGGATACCGCCATCGTCTTCACCTACCAGGTGAATGTGAATAAGGTTGACCAGGATGGGGAGCCCCTGACTGGCGCGGAATTCACCCTTTATAAAGGGGTGATTTATAAGGTGGACGGGGCAAAGACCCTTGAGGAGATCAAAAGTGAAAGCAATTCCAAGTTCGATATTGACGAATGGGATATGGCTTGCAATTATTACATCGAAGTGGGGAAAAGCGTAGGTGTTAAGAGTGTAAATCAAGACGGAACTGTCTTCAGCTTCAAGGGGCTTGACGATGGATCTTACATTCTGGTAGAGACAAAAGTTCCCGATGGCTATAACGGTTGGGCTGCGAAGTTGTTCTTTATAGTTGCAAATCATGAAGCGGAAGGAAATCCCGCAAAGCTGACGAGCTTTGCGGGCGGTACGGGCGACCATGAGACTAGCAAGGATACTGGCACGATAACTATGACCATCAAGAATAAGTCCGGAGCGACCCTGCCCTCCACCGGCGGCATGGGCACAACCATTTTCTACATTGTCGGCACCACCCTGGCGCTGGGCGCAGCCATCCTGCTCATCGCTAAGAAACGGGTTAGCCGCTAAAAATTCCAGATAGCTTTATCGCAGGGGACGAAAATTCGTCCCCTGCGTTCGTTTCCGGCACAAGCGGGACGGGAGACCCGTCCCCTACGCCCCTCCCCCGAGGCGGGCGAAAATGATTGCAAACATATCCCCGAATGTCAATTTCGCCACTGATTCTCCCGCTGTCAGGGGCAGGGAGATGAGTTGCTTCTCCCCGGAATAGACGGTGATGGTGCCAAGGCGCTGCCCCTTTTCCACCGGGGCGGTGATGCTCTGGGTCAGCTCCACCTTGGCGCTGAGATTGGTGCGCTTGGCCTTGTCTACAAGGATTTCCTGGCGCTGGGTCAGCTCCACGTTTACCGAATCCGCCCTGCCCAGGCGCACGGGGACGGTGCGCCCCTCTTTCAGCCCCGGGCGGACGATGGCGTAATTGGCGAAGCCGTAATCCAGCAGTGCTTTGCAATCCGCCGTGCGCTTCTGGCTGGTTTCGCAACCCATCACCACGGCGATGAGCTCCATTCCCTCCCGCTTAGCGGAGGCGGAGAGGCAGTATTTCGCCCCGGTGGTGTAGCCGGTTTTCAGCCCCGTTGCCCCGGAATAGAAACGGATGAGCTTATTGGTATTGGACAGGCCGAAAGCGCCGCCCCGGATGGTATCCATCCAGATGGTCGTGAATTTTTTGATATCCGGATGGTTTTTCAGCAGTTCCCGGGACATCAGTGCAATGTCATAGGCGCTGGTGCGGTGCTCCTCCGCCTCCGGGGCATCGTCCAGGCCGGTGCAGTTGACGAAATGGGTATCCTCCATTCCCAGCTCCGCCGCTCGGGCGTTCATTTTCTCTACGAAAGCGCTTTCACTCCCGGCAAGGAACTCCGCCATAGCGCAGGCACAGTCATTGGCAGAGGAGACAGCGATGGATTTCAGCATATCCGAAACGCTCATTTCCTCCCCCACTTTCAGATACACCTGGCTGCCCCCTTTGGCGGCAGCGGACTCCGATGCGGTGACGGTATCCGCCAGCTGGATGGTTCCGGAGTCCACCGCCTCCATGATCAGCAGCATGGTCATGATCTTGGTGACACTGGCGGGCGCCAGCCGTTGGTGGCATTCCTTTTCGTACAGCACCGTGCCGGTGGAAACGTCCATCAGCAGGGCGCTTTTTGCATTCAGGTCCAGGTTAACTGCCGCCGCTTTCGCCGGGAGCAGCGCCCCCACCACTGCGGCGCAAATCAGCAGCGCCAAAATTCGTTTCATCCCCACTCCTCCATTCTGCTGGATTGTATGCGGCGAAAATCCATTCTATCCATAAAAACCATCTTGACCCCCTTGCACGACTTTGGTAAAATAAAAAGAAAAAGCAGGAGGCTTTTTTATGCGAGGAATTCCGTCGCTGATCACCGATATTCGGAAGAAAGTGTTTACCGAAGTGGCCCGCATGGCCTACTCCGGGGAGGATTATACCAAGGCGGAGGATCTGCCCTTCATCATCGTCCCCGGGGATCAGCCCCTGCACCGGGAATCCATTTTCCTGGAGCGGGCGATTGCCGGTGAGCGGGTGCGGCTGGCCATGGGATTGAGCGTGCGCAGTGTCCAGACCCGGAGCCTGATGACCGAGGGAATGGATCACGCCGCCATTGCCCGGCAGTATTATGAGCCGCCCCTGGTGAACATCATCCCTTACGCCTGCCATGCCTGCCCCACCAATCAGTACCGGGTGACGGAAAGCTGTCAGAATTGCCTGGCTGCCTCCTGCCAGCAGGTCTGCCCCCGGGATGCCATCACTTTCGTCAATGGCAAGAGCCAGATCGACCCGGCCAAATGCATCCGCTGCGGCAAATGCGCCGCCGCCTGCTCTTACCATGCCATCATCCATCTGGAGCGCCCCTGCCAGGCCGCCTGCGGTATGGATGCCATCGGCAGCGATGAGCATGGGCGGGCAACCATCAACCAGGAAAGATGCGTGGCCTGCGGCCAGTGCCTGGTCAGCTGCCCCTTTGGCGCCATTGTGGACAAGGGACAGATCTATCAGGTGGTGCGCTCCATTGTGGAGGGGGAGAAAGTCATCGCCCTGCTGGCGCCCGCTTTCGCCCGGCAATTTGGCAAGGACGTGACCTCGGCCAAATTGGTGACGGCGCTGAAACTGCTGGGGTTTGCCGATGTGGTGGAGGTTGCCATCGGCGCGGATATCTGCGCCGTGGAGGAAGCCAGGGATTTCGTGGAGCACGTGCCTACCAATCAGCCCTTTATGGCTACCTCCTGCTGCCCCGCCTGGCACAGCATGGTGCACAAGCTCTTCCCCGCCCAGGCCAGGAATATCTCAATGACCCTGACCCCCATGGTCTATACCGCCCGCATGGTGAAGCGGGAACAGCCGGATGCAAAAATCGTCTTCGTCGGCCCCTGCGCCGCCAAGAAATTGGAAGCCATCCGGGAGAATATCCGCTCCGATGTGGATTTCGTATTGACGTTTGAAGAATTGATGGGAATGTTCGAGGCAAAGGAAGTGGACTTCGATTCCCTGGAGGAGAGCGCCGACGTGAAGAACGCCGGAACCGCCGCCGGACGTGGATTCGCCGTGGCCGGGGGCGTTGCCCAGGCCGTTGTGGATATCATCCACGAGCAGCACCCGGATATGCAGATCAAAGTGGCCAGCGCCCAGGGATTGCGGGAATGCCGCAAGCTCATGACCATGGCCAAGGCCGGGAAATACGACGGCTACCTCCTGGAGGGGATGGCTTGTCCCGGGGGCTGCATCGCCGGGGCGGGAACCCTCCTGAGCGTGGAGCAGGCCGCCAAGGGCGTTGCATTGGAGCAGAAGAACGCCACCAGAAAGAATCCGCTGGAATCCGAGTTCAGCGGCATGGCAGAAGAATTGAATGAATTATAAAGGAGCAATCCCATGGGTAAATATTCCGCCGCATCCCGGCGAAAAAAACGTTGGCCGCTGCTCATCCTGATCTGGGCAGTGATCCTGGTGCTGGGATGCACCGCAGCGCTGCTGCTAAGAGCCGGGGCGAAGACCATCCCCGCCGGAACGAAAATTAGCGGCCTGAATCTGGGCGGCATGACCAGGAAAGAGGCACTCTCGGCCATCCAGGATACTTTCGAAAATCAGCAGATTCAATTGCTCCTGCCGGAGCAGTCCCTGGTGCTGAGCCAGGGGGAAATGGGGCTGACCCTGGATTCCGGCGCCGCTGCCGGGGATGCCATGAAAGTTGCAGGGGGCGAACTGTCCCTGGGAGCGTACTGGAATTATGGGGAGGGGAGCCTGCGGCGTATTCTGGAGAATGCCGCCATGCAGCTGGAGCAACAGGCCACCCATTCCCATTATGAAGTGGAGAATCTCCCCCAATCCCTGGAGGAGATTCCGGAGGATCAGCCCGCCCCCGTTCTGGTGGTGACCCTTGGGGCTGCGGGATACACCATGGACATGGACGGGGCGGAGGAACTGATCTACGCCGCCCTGGGACGGGGAGAATTCCAAATTGATTTGACCGGCGTGCTCACCGCCCAGGGGGGAGAGATCCTCCACGCCGATGAGATCCTGGAGGCGGTGGAGATCGCCCCGGTGAACGCCCGGATGGAAAACGGCACCGCCATCCCCGGTACTTACGGGGTGAGCTTCCCGAAAGAGGAGCTGGAAAGCGCCCTGAGCGCCGCTGCACCCGGAGAGATTATCCGCATGGACGGCAGCTTCGTCCAGCCGGAGATTTTCGGCCAGGAGGTTTATTTCCAGGATATCCTGGGCTTTGGCCAGACCCCCCACAGCGACAACGAGAAGCGCAATACCAATCTGGCTCTGGCCTGCAAGGCGCTTAACGGCGTGGTATTGCAGCCGGGGGAGACCCTCTCCTACAATGCGACGGTGGGGGAGCGGACGGCGGAGGCCGGCTACCAGGAGGCACCGGCCTATTCCGGCACGAAATTGGTCGATTCCCTGGGGGGCGGCGTTTGCCAGGTGTCGTCCACATTGTATCTGGCATCGCTCTATGGGGAGTTGGAGACGGTGGAGCGGGTGAGCCACGGCTATCCCTCCAATTATATGCCCCTGGGGCTGGATGCTACGGTGAACTGGGAAAGTCCCGACCTGAAAATCAGGAACAATACCGATTATCCCATTAAAATCATCGCCGAGACCACGGAGGAATATGTCTTCATCTGGCTCATGGGGACGGAGGTGCGCAATTATACCGTCCGCATGGGATTCTCCAGTTCCAGCGATGGCTACGCCAAGAGCTATACCGTGAAATACGACAACGAAACCGGCGAAAAGATATCCCGGGAATTCTGCGCCCTGTCCAGCTATCTGGACATCGGCACCCCCGCCGGGGGAGAGATCGGCAGCAACGAGACCTATGTCCACGGCAATGTCCGCCAGCAGGAGGAGCGCTTCCCCTCGGCGGAAACCCTGGCTGAATCCAGAAATTACAAGCAACCCAACACCCTGGGCTAGGGAATGCACCTTTTTTAGACTCCGGAATAACATGGAATGAGCGGCAAAGCTCAAAAAGCTATCAATTTCGGAGGTAATCTTATGTGCGGTAACAATTGCTTCGGCGGCAACATCTGGTGGATCATCATCCTGCTGCTGATCTTCGGCTGCGGTAATAACTGCGGCAATAGCTGCGGCTGCGGTAACGACAACAATTGCGGTTGCGGTTGCGGCTGTAACTAACCCCGGGTCGCCGGTCACAAAGGCATAAGGGTTCAAATCAATCCAGGGGGGCGGGCAACCGTCCCCCTTTTGTTAATGTCATCAACTTAAACACATCCCCTTGGCTCCCTCTCAGAGGTGTGCGAAGCCATGCCCTTGGGCGGAGCTGCCGAACGAACGTGAGGCTGAGGGAGTGCCGCTGGTGATTTTGAGTTGCTACCATTCAACGAACGACACTCCCCCTGTCGGCCTGTTCGGCCGACATCCCCCTCACTGAGGGGGACAAGAGGCGCTGCCATGTCGAACATTAAGTTGACAAGATTCCGGTGGAAATGATATGATGGCCAGAAAAGGAGGAAGCCAATATGACACGACGGGAATTCGAAATCACCGACCAACAGGAGATCCAAACCATCCTGCAAGAAAGCAAATTCCTCCACCTGGGACTGGTGGAGGATGGGATGCCCTATGTGGTGCCCATGAATTATGGCTACGTGATGGAGCAGGGGAAGCTGGTGCTGTATCTCCACAGTGCCAATCGGGGACATAAGCTGGATGTGATCCGCACCGCCCCCCGGTGCTGTTTCACCATGGAGTGCGGCGTTGCCCCATTCCGGGGGAAAATCGCCTGCCAGTACGGCGTTGCCTACCGCTGCCTGATGGGGCGGGGGACGGCAACCATCGTAGAAGAGGTGCAGGAAAAGATCAGAGCCATGTCCCTGCTGATGAAAGCCCAGACCGGGGAGGATTTCGCTTTTGACGAGAAGCTGGTATCCATCGTCACCGTCATCCGGGTGGACGTGACGGAATACACCGCCAAGCACCGCCCCAACCCGGAGGAAATGAAGCAGCGGATGTGATCACTTGTGGGGCAATTGAAATAACGCTCTTGACGATTTCACAAAACGTGGTATAATGAACGTAGAAAGGGCACTGCCGATAGACGGTCAGTCCCCGCAGTTGGTTAAGGAAGTAACCGCCCGGTTGGGGAACTGGGGGCGGTTACTTCTTTTTGTTATGCCTGTCGATCAAGTCGAGAACAAATTTCACGGCTCCATCGAGGGGCTGTCTGATCTCTGTGGCGTTACATATCCTCCAGCCCGAAGCTGGCGATGCGCTCCTCTGCCCAGGAATATTGGAGCATATACTCCCCCTGGTATGCCCGGACGGCATAGGGGATATTGTGCAGATAATCGTAATAGTCGCACTCTACCAGATCGGGGTCGATCCGGTACCCGGAGCGGTTGCGGTCGAAGATTCGGGACTGCCCAACGTTGTCCAGTGTCTGCGCCAGATCCATCACCAGATGGCGCAGATAGTCCTTTTGCTGCTTGTCCCCGGTGGCATCTTCCCACAGCCGGGCGCAGACCTCACCGGAGGTGACCCGGGCGCCGTTGCGGTCAATGAGGAAAGCGAAGAGTTCCTTGGTCTTGCTCCGCTTGAATTGCAGGGGCTTGCCGCAATAGAGCACCTCGAAATTGCCGAAACAGTGCACACGGATGCACTTGCCCGTCTGGGGGCGGGGCATGGGATAGCGCAGATTCTCCAGTTCCAGGCGGATGGCATCCCGGCTGGCTGGCTTGTGCAGATATCCGCTGGCGTGGAGGGCATAGGCGGACACGGCATAGTCCAGATATCCGGTGACGAAAATCAGATTGATTTTGGGGTATTTTCCTTTCAACCGCTTGCCCACTTCAATGCCATTGATGCACCCCAATTCGATATCCAGGAATGCAATGTCGCAGGGATTGTCCCGTGCCCATTCCAGAGCGGCCATGGGGTCGGTGAAGTCCGTTACCTCCGCATCGGCGGCAACGGCGAGGATATTGGATTTCAGCAGGTGCAGTGCACTCGGTTCATCGTCAATTGCCAAAATTCGCATTTTCCGGCTCCTTTCTGGAGATGGTGATCTCAATGGCGGTGCCCACATCCGGGGTGGAGCGCACTTTCAGGCTGCCACCGCACAGCGCCGACAGCCGGGTGCGCACATTGTTCAGCCCCACGTGCCCCCGTTCCGGGTCAAATTCCGCCGTGGGGTTGAAGCCGACTCCGTTGTCCTCTACCAGGATGCGGAAATGGTCGGGGTATTCCGTGGTGGATATCCGGATGGTTCCCCCCTCCGGCCGCAGGCTGATGCCGTGGCGGATGGAATTCTCCACCAGCGGCTGCAAGGTCAGCAGGGGGAGACGGAAATCCCGTGGGCCGATGTCATATTCCACTGTCAGGCGGGAACCGAAGCGGCGCTTTTCCAATTTCAGATAGATTTGCAGGAAGTCCAGGTCTTCTTCGAAATTCACCAGATGGCTGCTGGACATGGCGGTGATCTTATAGTGGAGGTAGTCCGACAGCTCCTGCAATGCGGCCTTGGCCTCCTGGGGATCGGTATCACATAAGTCCATCACCGCCGCCATGGAGTTGAACAGGAAATGGGGCTGGATCTGGGACAGCACCAGCGCCGCCCGGGTATTTTGCAGTTCCATCTCCTGGCGGTAGAAGATCTGATTCTGCTCTATGTAGAAGCTGATATACAGCCCCAGCATGGATAGCAAACTGGCGATATTGATGAGCCCGTGGCTCTTTACCATGGGTACCGTGACCACGGCCAGGATATGGCTCACGCAGAAAAAGCCCATGGCGACCCGGCTCTGCCAACTTCCTGCCCTTCTGCGGATGACCTGATACAGGCACGCAAGGAGAATCAGACAGGAGCTGATGCTCCTTACCGGGAAAAGTACCTGGGTTTCGGCAATACCCGTCCGGGGATCCACCGCAATCAGCAGCCGATGCCAGGGGTTCAGGATGGCTACCACGGCCATGACGATCAGCAGCCAGTGTAGCGCCCTGCGCTGACGGCGCCACAGGGTATGGCAGATGCCCAGATTCACCCGCATATAGGATACGAAAATGGCAATGAGCCCATTGTCCAGCACCATCTTCAATGAGAATGCGGCATATAGCCCGGCAATTCGCTCCGTATTCCCCCGGAGCATACTGGATACCAGATCCGCCAGCATCGCACCGGCGAAAAGCATCATCATGACACATAAATACTGCGGCTTGCTATGCCGCAGTGAAGTGAAGAAAGAAAAACTAAAAATAATCAGCATGACCACCAGGATCCCGCTCAGATCCGCAGCAGTCAGCAGCGAAATATTCTTCATGATAGGAAACACCTTTGCTCTACCGTATTATCTGTATACAAAAATCCATATATACCATACCAAATTTTTGCCCAAACGGCAAGAGTTTTTTTCGTGTTCAGCCAAATTTTTCCTGTAATTGACATTAGAAAAAATATTTTTTGAAAAAGCACCAAAAACTCCATTTTTGTCATAGATTTGTCATGAAATCTGTGATAGTATATTTTCAAAGCATAATTCAAAAAAAAAAACAAAACAAAGTGAGGTCAACGAGAATGGAGGATTTAACCGGCCGTGTATTCAGCGGCCTGCGTGTCATGCGCCAGGAAAAAGAGGGCGAAGATCTCTGGCACTGCCAGTGCGGCTGTGGCCGTGAGACCGTCGCCACAGGGAAAGAGCTGCTGGACGGAACCAAGCATTCCTGCGGCTGTGGCCGGAAGCGGCTGCACTGCGGCGATATCACCGGGATGCGCTCCGGCCGTCTGGTTGCCGTGCGCCCCACCGATCAGAAGCGGCGCAGCAGTACCCTGTGGCTGTGCAAATGTGACTGCGGTGGAGAGATTCTGGCGGAACCCTACAAGATCCGCAACAAGGTCATCGCCAGCTGCGGCTGCATCCGCATGGAGAAGAAGATCAAGGATATCACCGGCCAGCGCTTCGGCCGCCTGATCGCTCTGGAGCGACTGGACAAGAAGCGGGGCAGCAGCTACCTCTGGCATTGCCAGTGCGACTGCGGCAAAACGGTGGACACCAGCGCCAATTCCCTGCTCTCCGGCAATACCCGCTCCTGCGGCTGCCTGCGGGTGGAGGCAATTCGCCGCACCAATGCTCAGCATGGCTCCGTGGCCAAGCGGATGCGTTTGGTGGACGGCACCTGCGTGGAATGCCTGGAGCGCAATGTCCTACAGAAGAATAACACCAGCGGCTGCACCGGCGTGCAGGCTCGGGGTGACAAATGGATCGCCGTGATCACTTTCAAGAAAAAGGTGCACTATCTGGGCATCTTCGAAAAGAAAGAGGATGCTATCCGGGTACGCCAGGAGGCGGAGCAGTATTATTTCGGCTCTTTCCTGGAGCAGTACTACGACGAGAAGAAGCAGCAGGAGGCCGCCGCTGAACAGCAGCCGGTGGAAGCGACCGCTGCGGAATAATTCGCTTATTTCGGGTTTATATGGGTTTGTTTTTGAGGCGCTGCACCAGGCAGCGCCTCAAAACATTTTGAACATCGGAAGTGTTGACAGCCGGGAAGCATTATGCTACAATAGGGGTGCATGAGAGATGCGCATGACCGCATTCACTCGGTCGGGATGGAGACCTAAAACCCATTTCCATTGCAGAGTAAACTGTTAAAAACCGGAGGGAGCGGCTTTGGCCGTTCCCTTTTGTACTATAAGGAGCGAATATGCAGCAACAAGCATTCAAACAGCGTGTGGCGCAGGCTGCGATAGAGTATGCCGAGAAGTATGAAGATGTTTTCCTGAAATACGAATATTTGCTGTGTTCAGAAGCTTTTGCCCAGTGCGAATACTACCTGATTGCAGCACATGAGGAAAATTACCGCCATTTAATTGGAGTCAGCACGGAGATGTCTGCGGCTGATTTTTTCAGAAAGTGCCGTACCGGGGAATTGGAGGCGGACGATTTTACGTTCGTCAAAAAGGGTCAAACGGAGGCTGCTGTAAAAGGCTCGGTGAGGAGAAAGATTCTTGCTCTGCCTGATTTTATATCTATGATGGGAATGCCTCTGCTTGCCCAGGAAAACTATGTGAAGAACAAAGTTCGCTGCTCTTTCGCAACCACGGATCGCCGGGTTACTGTCGGGTTTACGGCTTCGGGCAAATCCCGACCGATGACATTGCTCAGGGGCAATGAGTTGGATTCTTCGAAATGTTACGCAGTTGACTTGATTCTTCGACGCAAAGCGGGAAATCCCCGGTTTGACGAAATTGTTTATGGTGATCCTAAAATGGTTTATCGATACATATCGAAGATCAGACCGCTTCTGACCGACGACCTGATTCCTGATGAAGCGATGGCATCGGTTTGACAGAGGCTTGACAGCGGTATGCCAAATCGCTCTATACTCCATAAAACTTCATGCGTTAAAGCGCATCACGAAATTTAGCAAAAGTATAGCATATAATTATTTTTTTGCTATGCTTTTGCATGGCAAAATAGCTCTGGTTCCAACGAAACCAGAGCTATTTTTTTGAACACTATGAAATTTGTTTCTCTCCAGAGCGCAAGATGCTTATTCTATTTGCGGAGTACATCTGAATACAGGTGCGTATTCTATTGCTCCATATCCGCTTTCTGAGCTTCCAGCCCCTCGGAAACGGACAGGGGGCGCAGAACGCCGTAGGAATCGAACCGGGTATCGTTGGTATCGCACAGGAATACCAGCCGACCCTCCGGGTTGTCGAAAGTGACCTGGGCAGCCTTGGCCGCCACGTCCTGCGCCTGAACATTGGACAGGTACAGTCGGCTCCGCCCCTCCGGCAGGGGGAAAGCGGGAGTCGCACCGCAGAAAGAGAGGATGAAATTGTCCGCTCCGCAATTGTCCATCAGTGTGGCGGCGGCGTTGGTGATGGCCTCGTCCATATTGCCGGAGAAGATATATTTGTCCGTCTCCGACGGGAAACGGAAATTATCCAGCACCACTTCGCTGAAGCCCAACTCACGCACCTCGTTGACGATGTTCGTGATCCATCCCAGGGTATTGGCACTGGTGGGGTCGAGCCAGAAGCATCCGCCGCTGTCCATCCACAGGCCTGCACGGCTGTTCATATACAAGCCACTGGTCACATTTCGGTTGCCGAAATCGTAATCCCGGAAAGCGGAGATCTTGGCGATCATGTAGAAGCCCTTGGAGCGGATGTACTGGATCAGCTCGTCCACCGCCGCTACATTCACGCTGGCGGAGCTTACCGCCCCGGAAAGGCTGGAGGTATAGTAGAACGAGCCATAGCCCCCTTTTAATTCGATCATGATGGGGGTTCCGGCTTTCAGCCGGTTCAGATCGGTTTTGATTTCCTCGATGCTGCCTTTCAGCGCATCGTAGTCGATGTAGTATCCGTTCAGGGTGGTCAGTTCCTGGGTCAGTTCCAGTGCATCGGAGCCTTCGTTGTAGAAAATGGATACGGTTTCCGCTTCCGCACCGGCCTGGGCATAGCGGGATACCTCCGGCAGGGGGTCACGGGAGAAGTCCAGCACGGCTCCGTCCCGGGTGTAGACAATGTAGCGGGATGCCCAGATATTCCAGCAGAAAGCCACCAGCACAAGCAGCAGCAAAAGGATCAGGCTGACGGAACCGATGCGCTGCAAACGGTGGCGGGTCTTGAAAGTCAGTCGCATCATAGGCTACCTCCCCCGGCATTGTGGCAGATCACGCAGCGCCATTCCTCTTTTGAGCGGACGGTATCTACGCTGATCCCTGCGGCGGCGAGGGCGGCGGTCACGTCGGCCAGCCGGGTATCCAGAATGCCGGAGCAGATCAGCCGGGTTCCCTTGCTCAGGAAATGGGGCAGCACCGGCGCCAGATGGATGATCACATCCGCTACAATGTTCACCAGCACCACATCCCATTCTTCCCCCGCCAGGCGCTGCATCAGCCCCCGGTCACCGGTAACGTTGCCGGTGAGGGCGGTGAAAGCGGGGGCACCGAAGCCGTTGTAGGCGGCGTTCTCCCGGGCGATGTCTTCGGCTTTGGGGTCGATGTCGACCCCTACGGCTTTCCCCGCACCCAGCCGCAGGGCGGCGATGGAGAGGATGCCGCTCCCGCTGCCCAGGTCGAGGCAGGCTGCCCCCGGGGTGACCAAACGCTCCATGGCCTCCATCACCATTTGGGTGGAGGGGTGAGCGCCGGTACCGAAAGTCAGCCCCGGGTCAAGGATCACCGGCAGACGATCACCCTTATACTCCTCCGCCAGCCAGTAGGGCAGCACGACGATCCGGTCGCCGATTTCCTGGGGCGGGTAATTCTCTTTCCAGCTCTGCTCCCAGTCGGTATCCGGCAGGGGGGCAATTTGCATTTCCAGATGTGCCGATTGGGTATAGCGCTGCAAGCGGCTGAGATTTTTGCTGTCCTCTTCCTCCAGGTAGAGTTTGATGCGGGACAGCCCCTGCAATTTGCGCTGCAAGCTTTCGTCAATATAGTCCCAATAGGCTCGGTTTTCCTCCAAAAAGGTTTGGAATTCCTGCTGATCTTCGATCACCAGGTCGGAAAATCCCAATTTCGTCAATTCCTGCGCCACCGTTTCCACCGGCTGGGCGGCGGTATCGATGGTTATTTCCAGCCATGCCATGGCATTGTTCCTCCGAAAGGTCAATTTTTCTCTTATTCTACCTCATAATCTCCAAAAACACAACCACCAAAAAATCCCCGGGCAGCGCTTATCGGCTGCCCGGGGTGGGAAATTTACTTCATCAGTTTGCAGACCAGCTCACTGTAGGCGAACGGATCGTCCAGCGGCAGCTGCGCCATCAGCTGCGCCTGGCAGCACAGCAGCTGGGCGTAGTCCTTGGCCAGGACGGGATCCTCGGTCATCACCCGCTGGAGATTCTTCACCGCCTCGTGCTCGGCGTTCAGTTCCAGCACCCGGCCAACGGGATAGGCAAATTCCGGGTTCACCCGCTTCATATATTTCTCCATCTCGAAGCTCATGCCCGCTTCCGGAACCATGGCCACGGGATAATTGCCCAGATTCTGGGACAGGCGGACTTCCTTCACCTGCTCGCCCAGGCTCTCCTTGACGAAAGTCAGGAACCCTTTCAGCTCCTCCGCCTTTTCTTCCGCCTGCTTCTTCTCGTCCTCACTTTGCAGCCCCAGGTCTTCCGTGGTGATGTTGCAGAAAGACTTCTCCTGGTAAGTCATGAGGGTCTGGGGGACGAACTCGTCCACTTCCTCGGTGAACAGCAGCACATCGTAGCCTTTCTGGCTCAGCAGCTCCACCTGGGGGAGCTTGGCCAGGTGATCCTTGTTTTCGCCGGGGGCGAAATAGATCTTCTCCTGTCCCTCGGGCATGGCATCGACGTATTCTTTCAGGCTGATGAGCTTGCCCTGGGCGTGGCTGTAGAATAGCAGCAGATCCTGGCAGCTTTCCTTATGGGCGCCATATTCGGATACGGTGCCGTATTTCAGCTGGAGGCCGAAAGCGGAGTAGAATTCCTCATATTTCTCCCGCTCGTTTTCCAGCATGGATTTCAGCTCGGACTTGATCTTCTTCTCGATGCTCCGGGCAATGACGGTGAGCTGGCGGTTATGCTGGAGCATTTCCCGGCTGATGTTCAGGCTCAGATCCTGGCTGTCCACAATGCCCCGGACGAAGCGGAAGTGCTCCGGCAGCAGGTCTTCGCAATTCTCCATGATCATCACGCCGGAAGAATACAGCTGCAAGCCCCGCTTGAAATCCTTGGTATAGAAATCGTAGGGAGCCTTGCCGGGGATGAACAGCAGCGCCTTAAAGGAGACCGTGCCCTCTGCACTGGTATGGATGACACGCAGGGGCTTGGTATAGTCGTAGAATTTCTCCCGGTAGAAAGAATCGTATTCCTCTTCGGTGACATCTTTCTTCGCCCGCTGCCAGATGGGCACCATGGAGTTCAGGGTCTCCGGCTCGGTGTAAGTCTCGTATTCGGGCTTGTCCTCGGGGCTGTCCTCTTTCTTCCGGGACTTCTCCACCTCCATGACGATGGGGTAGCGGATATAGTCGGAATATTTCTTTACCAGATTGCGGATCTCGTATTCGTCCAGGTATTCGGAGTATTTCTCATCGTCGGTGTCGGCTTTCAGGGTCATGATCACGTCGGTGCCACAGTAATCCCGCTCACAGGGCTCGATGGTGTAGCCGTCAGCGCCGTTGGATTCCCAACGCCAGGCGGTGTCCTCGCCCCATTTCTTGGAGATAACGGTAACGGAGGAGGCAACCATAAATGCGGAGTAGAAGCCCACGCCGAACTGGCCGATGATGTCGATGTCGTCGTTCTTCTCCATGGCCTGCTTGAAGCCCAGGGAGCCGGACTTGCAGATGGTGCCCAGATTCTCTTCCATTTCCGCCCGGTTCATGCCGATGCCGTTATCGGATACGGTGAGGATGCCCGCATCCTTTGCCCGGGTGATGGTGATTTTCAGATCATCCCGGTTCACGTTCATGCTTCCGTCGGTGACGGAGAGATAGGCCAGCTTGTCCATTGCATCGCTGGCATTGGAGATGATCTCCCGCAGGAAGATCTCCCGGTGGGTATAGATGGAGTTGATCATCAGGTCCAGAAGACGCTGAGATTCGGCCTTGAATTGCTGCTTTTCCATAATGAAAATCCATTCCTTTCTGTGGGTGCGTTAGCACTCTATCGTGTTGAGTGCTAATATTATCCCGCACCTGACAGAAAATGCAAGCCCACAAGGGAAAAATTCTTGTATTGTTCATAATTACATCACCGGAGCCGTGGCAAAATATCGTTGACAAGGCGAGATCTCCGGCGTATAATGGCAGAAAATGAATATGCTGCATGGCGTCACCCACGTTTCTGCCCCGGGCAGGTGCGGTGATTAGGAAATCCGGTGAGAGGCCGGAGCATTACCCGTTGCTGTATGTGCAGGAGTCTGTGTTCTTTCGGAGCGATTCGGTCACTGGGGAAACCCGGGAAGGCGGAACATAGGCGCAGGCGAAGCCCCAATGCACGAGCCAGAATACCGGCCATGTTCGAAAATACGGGGATATTCCCGGAAAAGTCCCACTTTCCCCCTGCGAAAACACGGTCGCATGGACGTTTGTCCATGGGGCCTTTTTATTTTTCCCAAAGAGAAAGGAGCCAGTCATGGCGCATTTTGACATCCAAGATCTTTCTTTTTCCTACGCCACCAACGAAAACAAACTTTCCCTGGATCACATTTCCTTGCAGATCCACCAGGGGGAATTTTTGGTACTCTGCGGCCGATCCGGCAGCGGAAAGTCCACCTTGTTACGCCATTTGAAAACGGTACTGACCCCCGCCGGGACCCGGTCGGGGGCAGTGCTGTTCCGGAACGTGCCCCTTTCCCAAGTCTCCGCCCGGGACCAGGCGGCGAAAATCGGTTTCGTCATGCAAAACCCCGACGATCAGATCGTAACCGACAAAGTCTGGCACGAGCTGGCCTTCGGCCTGGAAAGCCTGGGCTGCGATCAGAAGACCATGCGGGCCAGAGTTGCGGAAATGGCCTGCTATTTCGGCATCGCCGACTGGTTTCACCGGGATGTGGCCACCATGTCCGGCGGTCAGAAGCAGCTTTTGAACCTGGCCTCCATCATGGCCATGCAGCCGGAGGTGCTGATCCTG
>CAZTYB010000015.1:0-32327 GCA_964617595.1 uncultured Oscillospiraceae bacterium
ACCACTCCACAACGCTTGCTTTGAGTATACACCACTTATTCACTTTTGTCTTCTCCCTTATTATACAAGGGTAAACAAAAAGCCCTCTCCGCCGCAGAACAAAGTCCATATCCTTTGTTTGACGGTACAGCTTCACGGAGTTAACCTTTGTCGTCAGTTCGTGGGGCAAATACCTTTTGGTCTCACATCTATTGTAACCCTACAATTTTCACGTTGGCGTTTCGAAATGCTCCCTTGACATTGGAAAACAAAGTGATATACTAAAGTTGAAAATTGAATCATCCTCAAGAGCCTTGCGTATCGCGCAGAACGCAAGGATGATAGACAACCGGGTGGAAATCCCGGACGGTACCGCCGCTGTAAGCGCTGAGGCCGATGCTCGTTGACGAAAGTCAGTCACTGGGAAACTGGGAAGGCAGAGCTCGGATGCAGGAGGAAACTCCCTAAGCGTAAGCCAGAAGACCTGCTTGAAGATCAGTCATTACTTCCCTCCCACGAGTTATGGAGCAGGGGGTGTTTTTGTTGCGGAAAAACGGCCGCAGCAGCCTTTTCATGGGCTGCTGCGGTTTCTTTTTTTGTAAGGTATTGAGTATGGTGATTCAATGGTCAACCCCGGGGAGCGCTGGATAAACGGTCTGCGGTTAAGCAACGGATTCTGCCGTTTGGTTCGGGACTTCCCAATAAATGATTGGAGGAGATAAATTGAATCGCGCGAAAAAATTTCTGGCATTATTTCTGGCAGCGCTGATGATTTTCAGCATGAGCGCCTTTGCAGAGGGCAGTACCGGCTCCGCTGCACCGGACGATGTGGACGGCGAACTGATTTTTGACTACGAAGAAGAATTGCAGTACGCCCAAAAATTCTGGATTACTCGCTATAAAGGCGGATATACCATGTTTGGTGTGCCTGAGGGACGAGATGCGCAGTACCTGCTTGTTCCTGAGGGCAAGAGTGTTCCGGCGGAGCTGCCAGAGAATACGATTGTGCTTCAGCAACCGATTAACCGCATCCGAATGACTGCCGGTGGAATGGTATCTCTCGTGGATGCGATCGGCGGACTGGATAATATTGCTTCTGTTGCAACGGATGTGAGTGGTTGGTATCTGGAAAATGTGCTTGAAAAGCTCAATGCAGGTGAAATTGAGTTCTCCGGCAGATATTCAGAACCGGATTATGAGATGCTTCTCAGCGAGTGCGTGCAGCTCGATATTGACAGCACCATGATCCTGACGCATACGGATGTAACGGATAAGTACGATGAGATTGGTATCCCCTACATTGTTGAGTGCAATTCCCGGGAGTCCAGTCCCTTGGGTGCTGTGGAGTGGGTCAAACTCTGGGGAGCCATCATGGGGATGAATGACGAGGCAAAGGCATTCTTCGATGAGCAGGTTGCCGCATATGAGGCAGTTGCCAACTTGGAGAAAGTTGATAAAGTGGCAGTTGGTATCATGGTAGGCAGCACCGGCATCAATGTGTATTACGACTCTACCTATTATGGTGCACTTATTGATCAGGCTGGCAGTAACTATGTTTTGTCCAAAGAACCGGAGGAAGAGGGGACTATCAGCTACAAGACACTGGGATTTGAGGAGTTCTATGCACTTTGCAAAGATGTAGATTATATATTCTGTAATAACTATCAGAAATTCAAATCCCTGGATGATGTTCTGGAATATAATGAGCTGTTTGAAGATTTCAAAGCTGTGCAGGAGGGACATGTTTATACATTTACTCCGGCATTCCTTCAGGCAACGGCAAGTGTGGCAAATGCAATCTCTGATATTCGTTCTGTGATGCTGGAGCCTGAGACGGCGAATGACACACTTTGTAAAATTGGATAAATCAGTTTAAAGAAAGGTTGGACTATGATGAAACATACAAAAAGATTTATCGCATTATTTCTGGCAGCGCTGATGATTTTCAGTCTGACTGCTTTCGCAGAGGGCGATACCGACTCCGCTGCACCGGACGATGTGGACGGCGAACTGATTCTTGACTATGAGGAAGAATTTGAGTACGCCGAGATGCTTACCATGACCCATTACAAGGGCGGCTATACCGGATTCACCATCTATGGCATGAGCAACGAATTCCTGATCGTCCCGGAGGGGAAGAGCGTCCCCGCTGATCTGGGCGAGAATGTCACGGTTTTGCAGCAGCCCATCACCCGCACCTGCTTCAACAGTGCGAATCTGGTTTCGCTGGTAGATGCCATTGGCGGCCTGGACAATATCGCAACGGTTGGCGTGGCGCAGGAGAAATGGTACCTGCCCAACATGATCGAGAAAATGGAGTCCGGGGATATCCTGTATTCCGGCTCGTTCAGCGCCCCCGATTTCGAGATGATGGTTGCCGAGGACGTTCAGCTGGAGTTTGATACCCAGATGCTCAACAGCAAGGTGGAAGTCATCTCCAAATATGAAGAGCTCGGTATTCCTTATATCATTGAGCCCTCCTCCCGTGAGAGCCATCCCCTGGCGCGTACCGAATGGGTCAAGCTCCTTGGCGCAATTTTTGGTCTGGAAGAGGAAGCCAATGCCTTCTTCGAGGAGCAGAAAGCTACCGTAGCCGCCATCGATACCGGGGATGTGGACAAGAGCATGGCGGTGTACGCCATCATCAATGACGATCAGATCGCCATCCGCAACGGCCAGGACTATATGAAGAAAATCGTGGAACTCGCCGGTGCGGAATATGTCCCCGGTGACTTCTATCCGGACGAGACCAGCTATACCAAGGTGAGCTTCGAAGAATTCTACGCTACTTGCAAGGATGCGGACTATCTGCTCTATGCAATATTCACCTGCCCCTTTGCGTCCATCGAGGATATGATCGAGTATAACGAGCTGTTCGCAGACTTCAAGGCCGTGCAAAATGGCAATGTGTACTATACCATCACCTATATTTCTCAGGCGACATCGAGCATCGTAAATCTGATTGAAGATGTCAATACCATCCTGCGTGACCCGACCGTGCAGAGCACGGACACCGTATTCAAGATTCCGGCAACGGCACCTGAGACTGGCGAATAAAGGACAACCGAAAGGGATTTCCGGATCGGTCGGCAATCCGTTGCGCTACCGCAGACGACCGATTCGGATGCTTCCGAGGGTTATGTGGAAATACGATGAAGAAAAAATCAAAAATTTCAACCATTGTGCGTTATCAACTCGTGATCATTATCCTGATCGCACTGATTTTCGTTGGCATTGTGCTCAATGTCAATTCCGGCTCGGTGGATATACCCGTCTTAAAAATCTTCAGTATCATCTTCCTTCGGGAGGATGCCGGGGGAATGGAAAGCAATATTATCTGGAAGATTCGTCTACCCCGCTTGCTTACGGCGGCGGTGCTGGGCGGGGCTCTCTCAGTTTCCGGTTTCCTGCTCCAGACATTCTTCCGCAATCCCATCGCCGGTCCATTTGTGCTGGGCATCTCTTCCGGCGCAAAAATGTGCGTGGGCATCGTCATTATCTTCCTGGTTGGTTCCTATGGCGGGATGGCACCGTCCATGACGGTGTTCGCTGCGTTTGCGGGGTCGCTGCTGATTATGGGGCTTGTACTGCTGTTTTCGCATCGTGCGAAGAATATGTCCATGCTGCTTGTGATTGGCATTATGATCAGCTATATCTGCTCCGCAATTACCGATTTTATGATTGCCTTTGCTCAGGATCATGAGATTGCGAATCTGACTTCCTGGTCCCAGGGAAGTTTCTCCGGCGCTGCGTGGAGCAATCTGCGCATTGTGGGGATCATCGTGGGAGGCAGTTTGGTTCTGACGACCCTGATATCCAAGCCCATGGAGGCTTATCAGCTTGGTGAGGGCTACGCCAAGAGCATGGGAGTCAATATCAAACTGTTCCGTATGGCGCTCATCATTTTGTCCAGCATTCTGTCGGCGTGCGTGACTGCTTTCGCCGGGCCGATCTCCTTCGTTGGTATCGCAGTGCCGCAGATCGCGAAGGCATTGATGAAGACGGCCAAACCCCTTGTGATCATACCGACGACCTTCCTGTGTGGGGCAGTATTCTGTATGTTCTGTGACCTGATCGCACGCACTGCATTTGCCCCCATGGAGCTTGCCATCAGTACGGTCACTTCCGCTTTCGGTGCGCCAATCGTCATTTATATGATGATCAAGCGCCAGAAGAGTCGCTAGGGGGTGCAAAGATGTATTTTCAGACAAAAGACCTCGCCGTTGGCTACAACGGGAAAATCCTCATCCACGATATCAACGTTGAAATTGAGCGGGGGAAGATCCTGACGCTCATCGGCCCCAACGGTGCGGGGAAATCCACGATCCTGAAATCCATCACCCGTCACCTGCGAAAGATTTCCGGTCTGGTTTATATCGACGCTCAGGAGATATACGCATGGTCGGCCAAAGAGATGGCGAAGCAGGTAGCTGTGGTTCTTACGGAGCATATCCGCCCGGAGCTCATGACCTGCGAGGAAGTGGTAGCCATGGGGCGTTACCCATATACCAATGCCATCGGCAGACTGACGAACCAGGATCGTGCCGTTGTGCGCGAGGCTATGCGGCGCGTCCATGCGGAAGAGCTGGCGGACCAGGACTTCACGACGCTATCCGATGGGCAGCGCCAGCGGATCATGCTGGCCAGAGCGATTGCCCAAGAGCCGGAGATCATTATTCTTGATGAACCGACCTCCTATCTGGATATTCGCCACAAGATCGAACTGCTGAATATCCTGAGGGAAATGGCGCGGGAGAAGGGAAACACGGTCATCATGTCGCTCCATGAGATCGACCTGGCTACGAAGATATCGGATTATCTCCTGTGCGTTAAAGGGGATACCATCGATGCCTTCGGCCCGCCGGAGGAAATCATGGAGGGGGACACCATCGACCGGCTCTACGAAATCCAGCATGGATCGTACAATCTGCTCTTTGGCAGTGTGGAGCTGACGAAACCGGAAGGAGAACCCCGAATCTTTGTGATCGGCGGCGGTGGATATGGGATCGAGGTTTACCGTTCGCTGCAAAAAAGTCAGAAACCCTTTGCAGCCGGCATCCTATTTGACAACGATGTGGATTACCAGGTTGCTTCGAAGCTCAGTGACTATGTGGTCGCCGCTCCGGCTTTTCAACCCATGACACAGGAACATTTCAGCCGGGCAGTCGAATTGCTTGGGCAATGTGATTTGGTCATTGATGCCGGTACACCGATTGGGGAATATAATTGCATGAATCAAAGACTGCTGGAAATGGCGGCGGAACGGGGGATCCCCGTTCGCAGGGACTGGAAAGGTTCGTGCGATGAAACTTAACGATCAAGACACGGGCATTCTGGCAGGAAGGAAGGAAAAAACGATGCAGGAGAATCAAAAGAAACTCCGACAGTCAAAAACCTATAAACTGACCGTGATTGCGGTGCTTGCCTGCATCTGCGTGGTTGCGACACTGGTCTGCGTTGCAACCGGAACGGTGCGTTACTCTATCCGCCAGGTGGCGGAGGTGTTCACCATCAATTTTCGGGCGAAAACGATAACGGAATTTTTCAGCAATTCTGATGCGGAGGCGTGGCTGCTGGTGTGGAACGTTCGTCTGCCACGCATCATCTGCGGCGGCATGGTGGGCATCTGCCTGTCGCTGGCCGGGTGCATTTTGCAGGGAGTCATGCGCAATCATCTGGCTTCACCGTCCACCATCGGCGTGACCAGTGGCGCAAGTTTCGTGGGGTATATGACGCTGGTCGTTTTCCCGCAGTACTATGGCCTGCTGCCCATCGGCTCAATCCTCGGCTCATTTACTACCACGATGCTGATTTACCTCCTTGCGTATGAAAAGGGGGTAAGCCCTGTGAAGATGATCCTGTCCGGTATGGCGGTGTCAGCCATGTTCAGTGCGTTCAACGACATTATCAAGACCTTTTTCTCCGAGCGTATCGGCGATGCGGTGGGGCATATGGTCGGCAGCCTGAACGGAACGGTCTGGTCGGATCTGGGGCTGATTTTTCCGTATATGCTGGTGGGCATCGTGGTCTGCTTCTTCCTTCCGGCCAAGATGAATATTCTCATGCTGGGCGATGAGATGGCAAATTCCCTGGGATTGCGCACCGAGCGGTTCCGCCTGTTCCTGATTGCCATTTCCTCGCTGCTTGCCGGTGCTTCTGTGGCCGTGGCGGGACTGATCAGCTTTGTGGGGCTGATTATTCCCCACATCGCCCGGCTGATTATTGGCTCTGACTATAAGTATCTGTTCCCGACATCCATCCTGCTGGGGTATTCCTTTGTGATTGTCTGCGATACCGTGGGGCGGGTGATCCTCCCCGTTGGAGAACTGTCCGTGAGCATTGTGCTGTCGTTCATCGGTGCGCCCTTCTTCCTTTTCCTGCTGCGCAGGAAAAGTGCGACCTGACGGCGAAAGGGAGATAGTTATGTATTTTGGCTTTGATAATATTTCCATTGCCTACGGCAAGCGACAGATCCTGGAGAATGTCACCATGGATTTTGAGAAAGGGAAATTGACCACCATCATCGGTCCCAACGGCTGCGGCAAGAGCAGTCTGCTGAAGACCGTTTCGCGCGTAGTCACTCCCGCAGCGGGGACACCGGTCTATATGGGCAGACCCCTGCGGGAATATGCGCCGAAGGAGCTTGCGAAAAAAATTGCCTATTTGCCCCAGATCCATGTCTCTCCCAAGGACATCAGTATCCGCACACTGGTATCCTATGGGCGTTTCCCCTACAAGCGGTTCGGCTCCGCCATGACTGCGGAGGATAGCCGGATCATTGACGAAACGCTGGAATTGACGGGTCTATCCCATATGGGGGATCGATTGCTGAACAATCTGTCCGGCGGCGAAAAGCAGCGGGCATGGATCGCCATGACCATCTGCCAGCAGCCGGAGATCCTCCTGCTGGATGAGCCAATCACTTATCTGGACATCGGCTATCAGGTGGAGGTGCTGGAGCTTATCCGGGAATTGGGCGAGCGGCTGAACATCACGATCGTTATGGTGCTCCATGATATGAATTTTACTGCCCGGTATTCCGACCGGATCTATGTGCTGAAAAATGGACATGTATGCGACTACGGCGCACCGGAGAAGATTGTTGACCACGATCACATGGAGCGGGTATTCAGTATCGATTCCCAAATCGTTCAGGATGAAAAAAACAACTGCCCGGTGATCATTCCGGAAAAACTGAATCTGGATAAGGCATAATGGCTTTTCCGGAGCATCACACATTCGCAATTTATATCTAAAATTTATGAAAGAGGTATTCGTTATGAAAAAATTAGTCACCTTGTTGCTGGCTATCGCAATGATTCTATCCCTGGTCAGCGTCAATACAAGCGTAGTTTGTGCTGAGGAACTGAACAACGAAGTGGTGGAATACTACTTCCAGAAGGCAAATGAAGTTGAAGTGACCGATACCCATGTCATCTTTACCGACGATGGCAGCGGCCAGGTGGTATCCATTGAGAAGAACCCGCAGAACGTGGCGGTTCTGTACGGTTCGCTGGTCTGCCTCTGGTATGAAGCCGGCGGAACGGTTCCGCTCATCATTGGCGGTAAGAGCGCCGTCACATTGTACGAAGAACAGATCGGCCGCGATGTTACCCAGGACGAGGGCGTGAAGGTGGTTGCGGAGAGCTCCTCCGGTACCGCATGGGACGTGGAGAGCATCCTTGCCGAGCGCCCCGACCTGATCGTTACCTCCATCGGTATGAAGGGATATTCCACCATTGCCGACCCGGCTGGTGCAATTGGTGTCCCCGTTATCGGCGTCAATTATGACGGCGTGCAGGATTACCTGAAATGGTTCAAGGTATTCTGCAATCTGAGCGGAAATCCGCAGCTTTGGGATGAGATCGCGGAGACCACCGCAAACAATATCATCCGCGTGGTTTCTTCCGTCCCCGAAATGGAGCAGCCGCCCAAGGTTCTTACATTGACCATCTCCTCCGATACACTGAAAGCCTATACTTATGATTCCCAGATTGGCCTTATGGCCGTGGAACTGGGCGCTTATAACGTTGTGGATCCCGATAACGATGGTACCTCCACCAGCGTGGAGATCAGTCTGGAGGATATCTATGCGCTGGATCCCGATATCATCCTGTATTCCGAGCGGGATCGCAACGGCGAATCCCGCCAGAAACTGGACGATATGGTTGCGGACAGCCCCGTCTGGAAGGCACTGCGGGCAGTGAAAGAAGATAAAGTTTATAATCTGGATATGGGTCTGTTCTTTAACAAGGCCAACAAACGCTATGACGAGGCCTACCTGACCATGGCGCAGTTCCTCTATCCCGATGCGGATTTTACTGCTGAGAGTACCCTGACTCTGGCAGAAGAAAACGGCGTATTGACCTGCTTTGACGCGACAACCAGCCCCTTTGCCGATTGCGCCGTCCGGGTAACAGTGGACAAGACGGAAAAGACCGTCACTTTTGTAAAGGCAACCTACGAAGGACAGGATACGCGGGAGTACTACAAGTTCATGCCGGAGGAGAATACCGTGGAGCAATTTTATTATGTATCCATGATGGGCACCGGCTTCTACTACTATTTCGACACCGAATTGGGCGAGATGACCCGCATGGAAGACATGAATCATGAGGACAGCACCCAGTCCGCCAAGGAAAACGGCCGCTTTGACGCTCCCGCCGAGCGCATTAAGGGCGAAGTAGCCACGCTGGAGGCATATTTTGTCTCTGCCTTCGGCATGAGCATTGCGGATGCCATTCAGTAAAGCATATCATATGGAACGGGCTGCCTCCGGGCAGCCCCGTCACCACATACACAGGAGGCACATGATGAAACGATTGATTGGCTTTCTGCTCCTGGCGGCGATGCTGCTATCGTGCGCAGTGTGCGCAGTAGTTGCCGATACGCCGCAGACGAAGGATGGCAGCGGCTATCCCCTGACCATTGTGGACTATTGGGGATATGAAACTGTGTTGGAGAGCTTGCCGGAGCGCGTGGGCGTGCTGTCCGGTACGCTGCTGAATATCTGGTATGATCTGGGCGGAACCTCGGCCTGCACCAGTGACCTCTCCGGTAATTTGAAGGTGCATCAGCAGTATGAGGAGGAGATCCGTGCCCTCCCGTCGGTGGGTGCGGTGTACTCGTTGAATCTGGAGTCCATTATCGCGCAGGAACTCGACCTGGTTATTGTGCAGGCCGGCGTTCAGACCGATGCAGCCAAAGCGCTGCGGGATATGGGGATCCCGGTGATCTCGTTGCTGCCCAGAACATTTGAGAGCCTGACGGAAATCTATCGTCTGTTTGGGCAGATCCTGGGACAGGAGGAACTTGCACAGGAGCGCATCAATATTCTGACACAGGAGCGACAAAGCTACATCGACCTTGCTCCCGAAGATGGAAAACGGGTCGCCATTTTGTATCTGACCTCCAGCTCTCTTTCCGTGAAGCTGAACAGCTCTATTGCAGGGGACATTGCCAACAGTCTTGGTATAGGTAATATCGCTGACGGCCTGCCCCCGGATACCATCGGCTCAGAAAATACGCCGCTGGATATTGAATATCTGGTGGAGCAGGATCCGGACATGATTCTTGTCACCAGTATGGTCGGCAACAACGCACTGGCGGAAGAAACCATGGAGCGCCAGTTCGCGGAGAATCAGGCATGGCAGAGTGTGGATGCTGTGGCGCAGGGGCACGTCGCCTATCTACCGCAGGAATATTATCTGTATAATGCCGGCCCGTATTACGGCGAGGCCGTGCACTATATGGCTTGCGCAGTCTATCCGGAGATATTCGGGGAGGTCACGGACTGGTATGGGAAATAAGCGTGCACTGCGGGACCGCACGGGGTTTCGCATAGCCGTACTGGTGGTGTTGGCCGCTCTATGCGTGTTCGCATTTCTTTTGGGCAATGCCGTTGGGACGTTGGAGATCCCCGTCCGGCGGGTATGGGAGCTGTTGCTGCACGCAGACGGTTCGGCGCAGTGGAAAGCACTTTGGAACATCCGCCTGCCACGCATGATCCTGGCCGGTTTGGTGGGGATCAATCTGGCGCTGTCCGGGGCGATCCTGCAAGGGGTCATGTCCAACCCGCTGGCGGATCCGGGAATTATCGGGATCAGTGCCGGCGCCGGACTATTCGGTATTTTTATTCTCGTGGTGGTGCCACAATATGTGGATCTGGTGCCGGTGTTTGCCTTTATCGGGGCAATGCTGGCGGCAATCATCATCTATGCACTGGCATGGAAAGGCGGTATCCACCCTACGAGAGTGATCCTGGCGGGTGTAGCGGTGTCCGCACTGTTCAATGCGGGCATATCCGGAACGCTGGTGTTCTTTTCGGATCGGGTTCATGGTGCCCTGACCTTTATGAATGGCAGTCTTTCGGCACGAAGCTGGAGCGAGGTGAGGACGATCCTGCCTTATACTGTCGTTGGGCTCGTTCTGGTTCTGGCTTTCTCACAGCAAATGAATATTCTGATTCTGGGTGACGACGTTGCCCGCGGACTGGGCTTGAACGTGGAGCTGGTTCGGATGGGCTTTACGGCGCTGGCAGCTCTGTTAGCGGCCAGTGCTGTCAGCGTGGTCGGTCTGCTGGGGTTCGTGGGACTGATCGTGCCCCATTCCATCCGGCTGATTCTTGGCAACGACTATCGGGTGCTCTTTCCGGGCTCGGCGTTGCTGGGCGCAGCATTGGTCATGCTCAGTGATACCTTTGCGCGGACGATCTTCAGCCCCACGGAGATCCCGGTAGGCATTGTGATGGCAGTGCTGGGAGCGCCGTTTTTCCTGTATCTTCTGCGGAGGTGAGCCGATTGTCCGATGTGATTTTACAAACGGAAAAGCTCAGTGTGGGCTACCGGGAGCACGCTGTGATTGAAGACATCGACCTGTCCATCCAGCGAGGGAAAGTTTATTCCATCATCGGCCCCAACGGCTGTGGAAAAACCACGCTGATGCGAACCATCAGCCGTGGTATCAAGCCAAGCTCCGGACGGATCCTGCTGGACGGACAGGATATTTTCAAAATGAATACCCGCCTTGTGGCCCGGAAGGTAGGGATGCTCAGCCAGACCAACGAGACCATGAGCGATGTTACTGTGCGAACGCTGGTGCAATATGGACGCTTTGCCCACAAAAAATGGTGGCGGGGCGCAACCAAAGAGGATACGGCCATTGTGGAATGGGCACTGCGAACCACGGGGATGACCGATTATTCTGAGCGGCGAATCAACTCTCTGTCCGGTGGGGAACGGCAACGGGCGTGGATCGCCATGAGTGTGGCGCAGAGACCGGAGCTTTTGCTGCTGGACGAGCCAACCACCTATCTGGACATTTCCCACCAGCTTGAAATTCTGGAACTGGTTGCCCGGCTGAATCGTCAGGAGGGGATCACGATCCTGATGGTGCTGCACGATATCAACCATGCGGCACGGTACTCGGACGAGCTGATCGTCCTGCATGACAGACATATCTGCCGTCAGGGCGACCCGTGGACGATTTTGCAGAGCGATGTCCTGAAATCTGTGTTCCATGTGGAGGCGGACATTACCCGTGACGGGGAAAACGGAACGCCGGTATTTTATGCGAAAAAGGTGGTAAGGCCATGAAAGTTACCATAATCACCGTATCCGCACCTGCGATACGGGATCTGGCGGAGGCCGCCGGGAAGATCCGGAGTATGGAAGTCGGTGCGCTTCAACTGAAGTTATATTATGCCGCCGGGGAACAGTCGAATGAAAAGCTCATTGCCATGGAGAATGACATTGCTCAGGCGGATGCGGTATTCCTGGATATGATGGGAGCATCACCTGCCGCAGCAGAAACGGTAGAGCGTGGCTGTCAGCAATGCGGGGGACATATCATCCCCTTTGGTGCATCCCCACGGCACCATATGCGCCTGGGGAGCTTTACGATGCAGTCCATGGAGCAGCGCAAGAGTGATGCTGCGCCCAGTATGGAGCAAATGAAAAAAATGCAGACTATGGCAAAGACTATGGGGAAAATATTGCCCGGGAAAATGCGGGATATGCGAAATTATTCCCTTTTGTCAGATTATTTCAAGCATTCCACGCCGGAAAATATGCTCCATTTGCTGATCTTGCTATTGACGGAATATGGTAAAGTCAAGGGTCTCCCTGCCCCCAAGCCACCGATGCTGCCTCTTCCAATCGCCCTTTACACGCTTCCGGAGCGGGAGCAATTCACGGATGTATCGGCCTATGCCAGGGCAAGCGGACACCGTGACGGGAAGCCCAATGTTCTGCTGATGTTTTCTGCAAAGGCGTATCCCACGGAAAATAATGCTGCTGTGACGGCGCTGGTTCGCACTTTAAGCGAAGAGCATAATGTATTTGCGGTGGGTACTATGGAGAGCTTTTCTGAGACGGAGCCGGAGCTGCGCCGCATCTGCGGCCAGATCCCCAATGGCGTGGATGCAATTTTGAATTGCTCTCCTTTCCGCCTGGCCGCCGGCCCCATGGGTGGACCCGCAGAGCGGGGCATTCGCTTCCTTCAGGACATGGACGTGCCCTATCTGCACCCGTTCTTCCTGACCCGCAGGACACTGCGGGAGTGGCAGAATGCCGTCTCCGGCTGTTCACCTACGGAGGTCATGCTGTCCGTTATGCTGCCAGAACTGGATGGTGCTACCGATACCTTCCCCGTCGGTGCAGCGGCGGAGCCGAAGGTGAATAAGGAATTTGATGTAGAAACCTACGAAATCGTTCCAATCGACGAGCGGGTGGAGCATCTGGCTGCCCGGGTCAGGAGACAGATCGCCCTGCGAAAAAAATCTAATGCAGAAAAACGGGTGGCGATCATTTGCTATAACTATCCCCCTGGGGAGGCAAACCTGTTCGGCGGGGCTTTTCTGGATACCTTTGAATCCGTGGCAGCGATCCTCAGCCGTCTGAAACAGGAGGGCTACTCAGTGGAAGCTATGACAGCGGCGGAGCTGCAAACGATCTTCACCGCAGGCAGAGCTGTAAACAGCGGGAAATATGAGATGAACTGGGCGGAGGCCATTCGCTTCGGCGCAGAAAAATACTGTGCGCCGGAGGAAATCACTCAGCGGTACGGAGAAAAGCCGGGGAAAATCATGGCAAAGGATGGGGCGTTTTTCATTCCCGGTACAGTCAGTGGGAATGTGTTCATTGGCTTGCAGCCCGCCCGGGGCGCAGATGTGGATCAGGAGTCGTCCTACCACGATAAAGCGTTGCCGCCCCACCACCAATACGCAGCTTTCTATCAATGGATACGGGAAGAATTTCGGGCGGATGTGGTGCTTCATGTGGGTACCCACGGTACGCTGGAATTCCTGAAAGGCAAGGAGTGCGGCATGAGCGGCGAATGCTATCCCGATCTGCTGGTGTCCGACCTTCCCCATTTGTACCTGTATTACTGCGGAAATCCGGCGGAGGCGGTGATTGCAAAGCGGCGCACCCATGCCAATCTGATCAGCTATCAACCGCCGGTGTTCGAGGAATGCGGACTGTACGGAGACTACCTGGAAATGGATGCACTGCTGGACAGCTGGCACCAGGCGCAGTTGCTTTCTCCGGAAAGTGAGGAGGAGGCACTACAGCAGGCGCTTGCCAAGGCACGTGCCCTGGGATTGCCGGAAGACCCGGAGGAAATTGAGCGTGAGTTGTACCGGATGCGACACAGCCTTGCGCCTATGGGACTGCATGTGTTTGGTAACGCATATACCCCACGGGAACTGGATGCCTATCGCACCGCACTGGAAAAGAGTTCTGCAGAAGCGGGGCGGGATGGGATGGAGGAAGCTACTCGTGCAGCAGAGGCAGCGGAAAAAAATTACGAGATGGATGGTTTACTCCATGCGCTGCAAGGCGGATACAACACGCCCCGGCTTGGGGGCGACATCTTCCGGAACCCGGAGGTGCTGCCAGCCGGATACAATCTCTATCAATTTGATCCCCGTCTTGTGCCCTCGAAAGCCGCCATGGAGCGTGGCCGCCGCATTGCGGAAAATACGCTGGGAGCCTACCGGGAAGCGCACGGATGCTGGCCCCGCTCTACCGCTGTGATCCTCTGGGGGTTGGAAACATCCCGAACCCAGGGCGAAACCGTTGGACAGATTTTGGGATACCTCGGCGTGCGCCTTGCGGCGGGCAGCGGCCTTTGGGAGCAGCGCTTTGAGCCAATTCCGCTGGAAGAATTGGGGCGTCCCCGTATCGACGTGACCGTTAATATCTGCGGCTTTTTCCGGGACATGTTCCCCCTGCTGATTGAAAAACTGGACGATGTTTTTACCATGATAGACCGGCTGAATGAACCGGAGGATACCAATTATCTCAAGGCCAATTCCCGCTTGCTGCGGGAACAGCTCCTCGGGGCGGGATTCTCCGGGACGGAGGCTGCACAGCTGGCTGTGGTGCGCCTATTCGGCCCTGCGGAGGGAGAATATGGAACGGATTTGACTGGACTGGTGGAGGGACGAAGCTGGGAGACAGAGGAGCAGCTCGGTGTAACCTTCACCTCCAATCTGAACCACGTCTACAGCCGCACACTGCACGGAAAGCGGGTTGACGGATTGTACGAGGATAATTTAAAGCAGGTGGAGGTAGTGTCGCAGCTTCGCAGCAGCAATGAATACGAGATCACCGATTTGGATCATTACTATGAATTTTTTGGTGGGTTGGCCAAATCGGTGGAGCTGGTACGAGGGCAAAAGGTGCAGATGTATATCACGGATGTAACGGGTAATGTCCCCATCACGGAAACGGTCGATCGCTCCATCGCCCGAGGGTTGCGTACCCGGCTGCTGAACCCTAAGTGGATCGACCGGATGCTGGAGCATAAACACCACGGTGCCCAGGAAATTGCAGACCGGTTTGAAAACATCCTGGGCATGGCGGCGTTGACAGGTGCTGTAGATCCCCACTTTTATGATGATTTGGAAGCCTGTTATGTGAAAAATGAGGAGCTGCGCCACCGGGTGCAGGCCAACAATCCGCACGCCTATATGCAGATCATCGAACGCATGAGAGAATATTATGAGCGTGGCTACTGGAAAGCAAGCGACGTGCAGCTTGACCGGATTGCTCATGCCTGCCTTGAGGCAGAGGGCGAGATCGAGGACATGCTTTCGGAATAGGACAAGAGAAAGGACAAACGATGGAACGTAATTATCCCTTTTCTGCCATTATTGGGCAGGAAAAAATGAAATTAGCACTGATGCTGAACCTGATCGACCCAGCGCTGGGGGGCGTACTGATCCGGGGAGAAAAAGGAACAGCCAAATCCACTGCGGTGCGTGGTTTGACGGATTTGATGGAACAGGTAGAGGTGGTTGAGGGCTGTCTCTTCCACTGCCGCCCCGACAGTGGAAACCTCTGTGTTTCCTGCCGGGAAAAACAAGGGAAATTCAAAACGGTTCCCTATACCCGGCGGGTGGTGGAGCTACCCGTCAGCTCTACAGAAGACCGGGTGGTCGGTTCCCTAAACATGGAGCAAGCCATTAAAAAGGGTGAAAAGGTCTTTGAGCCGGGTCTGCTGGCGCAGGCCAATGGCAATATTCTCTATGTGGATGAAATCAACTTGCTGGATGACCATATCGTGGATGTGTTGCTGGACAGCGCCGCTATGGGTGTGAACACGGTGGAACGGGAAGGTGTCAGCTATTCTCATCCTGCCCGCTTTGTGCTGGTGGGCACAATGAACCCAGAGGAGGGCGACCTGCGCCCGCAGCTGCTTGACCGTTTTGGGCTGGTGGTAGAAATTCGGGGGGAACAGGATCTGGATGACCGCAGTGAATTGATTCGCCGCCGGATGGAATATGAGGCTGACCCGGAGGGCTTCTGCCGTAAGTGGGAAGCGGAGCAGCAAGCGCTTCGGGAAAAAGTCGCCGCGGCACAGGTACGATTGAATTCGGTGGTCATTCCGGAGAGTCTCTATCGTGATGCGGCTAAAATTGGCGTGGCTTTGCAGGTGGATGGGCACCGAGCAGACATCACCCTGCTGAAAGCGGCACGCACCTTAGCTGCGTTTGAAGGGGAAACGAAGGCAAAGCGGAGCCATCTGATCCGGGTGGCACCCATGGTGCTGGCGCACCGGATGCGGCGTATGCCCTTCGATACCACGGACGGCTTGCCCACGGATTGGGAGCGTATCCTCCATGACTGATTTGCGCTATCCTTTTGCTGCCGTGGTGGGGCAGGAATCTGTCAAAAATGCCCTGCTATATAACCTGATCGAGCCACGCATTGGCGGCGTATTGCTCTGCGGCGAAAAGGGCACGGCAAAATCAACGATCGTGCGTGGTATGGCATCCCTGACGAATCAAAAAGTGATCGATCTCCCCCTGAGCATTACCGAGGATATGCTGGTAGGCTCTATTGACTTCGAACGGGCTGTCAAAGAAGGGGTTCGGACATTTTCTGGTGGGGTGCTCCAACGTGCCAATGAAAACATCCTGTATGTGGATGAAGTGAATTTGCTTCCGGACAGCGTGGTGAGTACGCTCATCTGTGCTGCCGCCAGCGGCGAAAATCTGGTGGAGCGGGAAGGTATCTCCTTCCGCCATGACTGCTGCTTTGTCCTGGTGGGGACAATGAACCCGGAAGAAGGAAAACTGCGGCCGCAATTTTTAGATCGTTTTGGGCTCTATGTGGATGTGCGGGGGGAGCAGGATCTGGATATCCGCACGCAGATCATTCGTCTCCGGATGGAATATGAGCGGGATCCTGCCGCATTCTGCCGGAAATGGCAGCAGGAAAGCGATGCTCTGCGCCAAAAAATATTGCGCGCCAAAGGGCTGGCGGCGCATATGGATGCAGACGACTCTATCCGTATGCTTGCAGCACAATATGCGCAGCAAGCTGCAACGGAAGGCAACCGCTGCGAGGTGGTGCTGATCCGTACTGCGGCGGCTGTGGCGGCCTGGAATGGCCGGGATCACATCAGTGCGGATGATTTGAAAGAAGCGGCACTCTATGTGCTGCCCCACCGCCGACGGCAGTTGCCCCCGCCGGAGCAATTACCTCCCCAGGAGCCGGAGCAGTCCGATGAGCAGCCGGAAGAAAACGGCGAGAATTCACCGCAGCAGGGGCAAAACGCTCCCTCCGCTGCCCCTCAGGAGCCGGAACCGGAATACGAGCAGTGCGATGGCAATGACGGAGAGGAAATGGAGACACCACCGCCCGAAACGGCCGAGGGAGAGAGCTCCGCAGTGGAAGATACGGTGGAGGGCGATGATGCATCGCTGATGTCGCTGCTTCCGGCACTGCCACGTGACCGCATTGCCCGCCAGGGCAGCGGCCGCCGGAGCAAAACGAAAAGCGGCGCCAATAAAGGCCGCTACGCAGGATTTACCCCACGATTATCTCCCCAATCCCGGGATTTGGCGCTGGATGCTACGCTGAGAGTGGCTGCACCATACCAAAGGCAGCGGGATCACAGCGAATGTGCTGTTGCTTTGATGGACAGTGATTTGCGCTATAAGATACGGGAATCCCACGTGGGGGCGACCATCGTCTTTGCGGTGGATGCCAGTGGCTCGATGGGAGCGCAAAAACGAATGAAAGCCACCAAAGAGGCAATTCTTTCCATGCTCCTGGATTCCTACCAGAAGCGTGACCGCATCGGTATGGTTGCATTCCGCAAGGATTCTGCAGAAACATTGCTGGATATAACCGCCAGTGTGGATCTGGCGGAAAAGAAATTGCAGCAGCTTCCTACCGGAGGCCGTACACCGTTGGCGGCGGGGCTGTACCAGTCCTGGCAACTTCTGAAAGCCCGGCGGCTCAAAGATCCCGATCTGCTTCCTATGCTGGTATTGGTCACCGATGGGCGGGCGAATAAATCCCTCTGGACGGAGGATCCCATTGCCGATGCTCTGCGCTGCGCAGAACTGATCCGTCAGGAGGGCATCCACTGTGTGGTGATCGATACGGAGCGGGAGTTCATCTCCCTGCACATTGCCAAACAGCTTGCCGATGCCATGGATGCAGTCTACTACAAGGTGGATGAATTGAAAGCAGAGCAGTTGCGGACGATTGTCAAAAATCGCACGATTCTTGCAGGACTTGAAAGCTAATGGAAATAAAACTTTTGATTTTACGGATAACCGAACGCTGCAATCTTCGGTGCGCCTATTGTTATGCAGCACGCAACGAAGAGCCGTCATTTGATATGGATGTGGGAACTGCGCTGCGTGCAGTGGAGCTGTGCTGCCCAGTGGGCGGCACAATGCGCATTCAGTTTACCGGCGGAGAACCGTTATTAAAGCTGGACTTGATGGAAGCTGTAGCCCAATTCGGCAAACGAACGGGGCGACGGTTGCTTCTGTCTGTCCAGACCAACGGAACGCTGCTGTCTCCGGATGCCTGCCGCAGGCTGAAAGCCATTGAATGCGGCATTGGTGTCAGCCTGGATGGCCTTGCAGAGGCCAACAGGTTTCGGGTCTTCCCTGACGGGACACCAAGCTATGATGCTGTGGTACAGGGGATTCGAAATCTGGGGCAGGTGGGGCTTCGCTGCGGCTTGACCGCCGTTGTGACAAATGTGAATGCTTCCGGCCTGGGGCAGCTAGCCGATTTCGCACTGTACCTGGGGAATGTAATCGGCGTGGGGCTGGATCTGTTCCGTCCCCTTGGCCGAGGGCAGGGGCAAAATCTGGCCGCCGATCCAGAAAAATTGACACAGGGCGTTCAGGCATTGGCTGAACGGGCAGAAAAATTGGCGGAGGCGGGGGTGCCTTTCCGCTTCCGGGAACTGGAGCGACTGAAAAAGCGCCAGAAACTGGCGCTTTGCGGCGGGGATTACTGCTTTGCACAAACCGGCGCCTCCTTCGCCGTAGATGGACGAGGGGACTGTTGGCCGTGCTCTTCCCTGGCCGGAAGAGAGGCGGTTCTTCTGGGAAATATTCAAAATGGAATGCCGACGGAAGTGGAACGCCTCTCGCAGCTGGTAGCGCCGATATCGTGCAAAACGTGCCATTCTTATTCGACGTGTCTGGGGGGGTGCCCTGCCGGACGAACAACATCAAACGAAAAAAATGAGCTAACCTGTGTTCTGCACCGGGCACTACAAGAAAGGGGAAAAATATGATTCGAATTTTATGCCTGATTGCAACGGAGGATCGGCTTTGGAATATTCGCCGTGCGCTGAGGAATTTGAGTGACGAGCATCCGGGGATGATGGAGGGGGTCTGCTGGTCAGTATGGGAGCTGAGTATGCACTCGGAGAAAATCCCGCAGATGCTTGCCGATGCCGAGCGTTGCAATTTTGCGGTGGTCTACTTCCATGGAGGGACGCAATCCCTGCCGGATTTTCATCTGCTTTGGAATCAGCTTGTTTGCCGTATGCCGGTTTATTTTGAGTCCTCCCTGCCGGATGAGATTGCGGAATTGCTGCCAAGCTCCCGCCTGAGTGTGGCGGAATACCAGGATATCCGGAACTATTTCCGCCACGGGGACGAGGGGAATTTCCGTTCTATGCTGTTGCACATTGCCCATCGGCATTTTGCAGTGGACTGCATTGTTCCGCCTGCGCAGACACCCCTGGACGAGGGATTCTACAGGAACGGCAGTGTCCTGTCGGAGGAGGCCAGCCTGGCGCTCCGGAAAGAAGCTACCCAAACCGGGCGGCCAGTGGTCGGCCTGGTCTTCCATCAGAGCCAGGTGTTCAATGAAAATACCCGCCATATCGATGCCATCCTGAGCAAGCTGGAAGCGGAAGGTGCGCTGACCCTCCCCCTTTTCACCCGCATGGCCAATGACGAGGACGAGAAGCGTGGCGTGCGCCACGCCATGGAGCGCTACTTTACATACGAGGGGAAGAAACTCCCCCATGTGATCCTCATCCTGACGGGATTCTCCCTGACACATATGGGATGGCCCGGAGATGGTGAACGAGAAATCAGCGAAAGCATCTTCGCCGGATGGGATGTCCCCGCAATTCAGGTGATGACGACCCGCTATACCAAAGAAGATTATGAGAAATTGCCCCAGGGTATGGATGCCATGTCCCTGACCTCCAATATTTTCCAGCCGGAATTGGATGGCCAGATCATTTCCGTTCCCTGCGCTGTGCAGCAGATCACGGACGACGACGGCATCGAGCGAAAAACCTGGCTGCCAGTGGAAGACCGGGTGGATCGCATTTGCGCCCTGGCGCTCAATTGGGCAAAACTGCGGCGCATGCCTGCGGAAGAGAAGAAAATTGCCATTTTGTTTCATGCTCTACCCGGAAACGCCAAAATCGGTTGCGCAGAGGGACTCGATACATTTGAAAGTGTCTGCCGCATGGTTCAATGTTTGAACCAGGAAGGAGTGCGGACACAATTCGATTTCGAAAGTGCGCAAGCTCTGGCTGATCGTCTTTCCTCCGGGCTGACCAATGACCTCCGCTGGATATCGGAAGAGGCCATGATAGACTCCGCCGCCGATGTGGTTGAACAGGAGGTATGGGGGAAGTGGTTCGGCAATTTAAGTGCAAAAATGCTGGGTGAACTGGAAAAAACATGGGGCGCAGCGCCGGGGGAAGTGATGGTGCGCAATGGAAAAATGCTGATTCCCGGCATCATCAATGGAAATGTTTTCGTCGGCTTGCAGCCCTCCCGTGCCTTCGGGGAGCGGGCAATGGAGCTGTACCACAGCACCGATTCCACACCGCCGTACAGCTACATCGCCTATTACCGCTGGCTGGAGGAGTGCTTCGGTGCCAATGCCGTGTACCATATCGGCACCCACGGCTCTCTGGAATGGCTGCCGGGGAAGGAAGTCGGATTGAGCCGCAATTGCTATCCCGATGCAGCGCTGGGCAGCATCCCCAACCTTTATCCCTACCATATTGGGATCACCGGCGAAGGGCTCCAGGCCAAGCGGCGCAGCTGGGCGGTGATATTGGATCATATGCCCCCCTCACTGGACGAGGCCGGTGCCTATGAAAAACTTGCCGTCATCGATGAGGCAATGAAGGAATACCATCAGGCCAAACAGATGCGCCCTGCACAACTGCCGCAGCTGAGTCGGCGCATTTTTGACCTGTCTGCGGAAGCGGAATTGACGGGGGATCTGAATCTGACGGAAACGGATTTCCTCGCTGACCCGGATGGAACGATCGATGCCATCCATGTCTGGATGGGGGAACTGAAGAATTCGGTGGTCAATGACGGACTGCACATTTTCGGGAAAGTTCCGGAGGGGAAACTCTACGCCAATCTTCTGCGGACACTGGTGCGGGTGCGCAATGGGAATATCCCCGCCCTGAACGACAGCATCCTGAAGGCTCAGGGTTATGACCCCGACCGGGTGAAGGACAATCCGACACAGGATTTTGGCGGTGTGTCCGGCCTTGCCGTTTATGACGGCGCAGTGGAGACTGCCCGCCGCATGACGGATGCCCTGGCGGAGCAGAACTACCGTGCGGAGGAAATCGATGCCGTTATCAAGGCGGAGCATTTCACCTCCTCTACTGCGGAAGTGAAAGATGTTCTCCAATTTATGTGTGAAACCGTCACGGATAAACTGAACCATATTACCGATGAGATGGATCACCTGATGGATGGCACCGGGGGACATTTCGTTCCGCCTGCATTGGGCGGGAATCCGACCCGGGGAAACGTCTCCATTCTCCCCACCGGGCGCAATTTCTATGCCAGCGACCCGGCGCAGATTCCCTCCCGTGCTGCATGGGAAATTGGCGTGAAACTTGCGCACCAGATGCTGACCCAGTACGACCAGCAGGAGGGCGGGCTGCCTGAGAGCGTTGCCATGGTGGTCTGGGCGGGCAATACCATGAAGACCTGCGGAGAGGACTTCGCCGAGTGCCTGTACCTGATGGGTGTGCGACCGGTTTATCTGGGCGAGACAACACGGGTACTTGGCGTTGAACCGATCCCGCTGGAGGAATTGGGCAGACCCCGGCTGGATGTGACGTTGCGGATCTCTGGACTGTTCCGGGATATGTACCCCAATCTGATCCGTCTGATGGATCAGGCGGTGACGAAGGTCGCCGCATTGAATGAGCCGGAGGACATGAACTATATCAAGAAGCATATGCGCCAGGATATGGAAAAATTGATGGCCGACGGCATCCCGGAGGAGGAAGCACGGGATCAATCCTATATCCGGGTATACGGTTGTGCGCCGGGATGTTACGGGGCAGCCGTTGCTCATGTGATCGACAGCAAGCAATGGACGGATTTCCGGGACTTGGCGCAGGTTTATGAAACATGGTCGAGCTATGGCTATACCACGAAAGCCCATGGCGATCGTCACCCAGAGGCATTCCGCCGCCGTATGTCCACGGTCAGTGTGACGATCAAGAATGAGAGCAATGTCGAGTACGATATGCTCAGCAGTGACGACTTCTATGCCTATCACGGTGGATTGGTTGCCTGCGTAAGAGCCAATTCCGGGAAAAAGCCCATGTCGATAACCGGCCATACCGATGACCCCGGCCGGCCTGTGACCCGGAGCCTGGACAAGGAAACTGCACGCATTGTGCGTAGCCGCATTTTGAACCCCAAATGGCTGGAGGGGCTGAAACGCCACGGCTTCAAAGGGGCGCAGGACATCGCCTGTGCGGTGGATCACCTGTTCGGATGGGATGCCACAGCGGAAACGGCAGAGGATTGGATGTACCAATCCATTGCGGAAACGTTCCTGTTTGATGATGCAACCCGGCAGTGGATGGAATCCGTCAATCGCTGGGCGGTCCACAGCATCAGTGAGCGGCTGTTGGAGGCCAATCAGCGGGGGATGTGGGATACCGATGAAGCGACGCTGCGCCGCTTGCAGGGGATCTATATGCAAGCGGAGGGAAATATTGAGGAGGTGAGCAGATGATCGATATTCAGCACATTTCAAAAACATATCCCGGCGCAAAAAACAGGGCACTGGACGATATCTCCCTGACCATTCAGACGGGGGAATTCTTCGGACTGCTTGGCCCCAATGGTGCAGGAAAGACGACCCTGATCAGCATCCTGTCCACGCTGCTTTTGCCGACGGAGGGGAGCGTACTGATCGATGGGGAGGCATTGACTCGCCAGCGGCGGGACATCAAGCGGAAATTGTCTCTGATTACCCAGCACAATTCTCTGCGCAGTGATATGACCTTGGATGAGATTATGGAGCTACAGGCACGGCTGTACTTTCTGAATATGAAGCAAGCGAAAGTACGCAGTAAGGAACTTTTGGAATTTTGCGGTCTGATCGAGCACAGGAAGAAGACGGTGCGCAAATTATCCGGCGGCATGAAGCGAAAATTGATGCTTTGCCGTGCGTTGCTAACCGAACCGGAGATTTTGATTCTGGATGAACCTACCATCGGTCTTGATCCAGCCTCCCGCAGGCAGATGTGGGATTTGCTGCGAACATTGAACCGTCAGGGTATGACCATCCTCCTGACCACGCATTATATTGACGAAGCCCAGTATCTGTGCGAGCGCATCGCCATGATCGATGCGGGTCACGTTGCACGGCTGGATACACCGGATCGGCTGATACAGGAACTGGGGGAGGTTGCCATTGACGAATTCGATGGTGACCATACTAAGAGTGCTTTTTTCCCCCGGAAAGAGGATGCCCTGGAATATGCCGCAGGGCTGGAGCACAAATTCATGCTGCGCCGCACCACGCTGGAGGATGTATTCCTGAATGTGGTAGGCAGAAGATTGGGGGCGGAATGATGCAGCGGATCAAAGTATTCTTTCATGTAATTGTTACAGTTCTATGGGAAAAGTGGGTGGAATTCAAATTCGAGTGGTTCCGCATCACGGTTTCTGCGCTGATAAGCCCACTTATGTATATGATCGCATTGGGTTGGGGGCTTGGCTCCACCAGCACCGTCACAGATCGACCGTACATTGATTTTCTGGTGCCGGGTATCATTGCCCTGACGACCATGAATACCAGTTTTTCAGCAGTCAGTCAACCGCTGAATATCCAGCGGATATTTGAGCATTCCTTTGACCAGTTGGTGATTTCTCCCACGCCCATGCCGGACTATATCTTCGGGCAGATGCTGGGTGGCTCCCTGCGGGGGATTTACAGCGGCATGCTGATCCTGCTCCTGTCCGCACCCTTTGGGGCGAATATCCGGCTCAGCGCTGCATTTTTCCTGGTCATGCTGCTCAACGGCCTGGCTTTCAGCGCACTGGGGGTGACGGCTGCCATTGTGGCAAAGACCCACGGGGATATTGCACGGTTTTCGTCATTCGTGATCCTGCCAATGACCTTCTTGTGCAATACTTTCTTCCCGCTGGATCGGGTGCCGGACTGGGTGCAGACATTGATCCATATCCTGCCCCTGACCCATGCCAGCAGTTCCCTGCGTTCGCTGGCCTATGGCGGCGCAGTGAACTGGCTGAGTCTCGCCGTATTGGGGGCGTATGCCCTGGTATTCATGCTGATCGCCAATATGGTGGTCATTAAACGAAAGAATTTGTAAGGAGGATCCCAATGAAACAAGCAATTCTGGCCGTTAGCTTCGGCACAACCCATCTGGATACCCTGGAAAAAACCATTCAGGCGGTGGAAAATGAACTGACGGCAGCTTTCCCAAATGCTGCGCTCTACCGTGCTTTCACTAGCAGCATCGTTCGCCGTCGATTGGAAAGCAAATATCACATATCCGTGGACAGCGTTGCCCAGGCATTGGAGCGCATGAAAGCGGATGGTGTCGAGCGGGCGATCATTCAGCCCACGCTACTCATCCCCGGCGAAGAATATGATCGTCTGCGCACTGAGGTGTTGCTGCACGCAGGGGCGATGCATATTTCGATTGGACTTCCCCTCCTGTGGGATGATGCGGATCTGGATTTCCTTGCCGACTGTGTAAAACGGACTTATCCCGTAGCCGATGATACGGTTCTGCTGGCGATGGGGCACGGCACCAGCCACGAGGCGAACAGCCTCTATTTGCGACTTGCAGAGAAAATGGAACTGTGCACCGTGGAGGGGAAACCGGACTTCGACGATGCACTGGAACGGCTGAAGAAGCAGGAAAAGCGGAAAGTACATCTGGTGCCCCTGCTTCTGGTGGCGGGGGATCACTCCAAGAACGATATGGCGGGGGATGCTCCGGACAGCTTGCGTAGACGGCTGGAATGCGAGGGGTTCGAAGTGTCATGGACACTGGCGGGATTAGGGGAATTGCCCGATGTCCGGGCGGCCTATGTCCGCCGGGTCAGAGATGCCATGTAAAAAGCAAAACTGTATTTTCCTTTAAAGGAGGGAACCTCATTGTTTGAAATCATTGACCCCATGGAAATTGAGAAACGCAGTTTCGAGATCATTACGGAGATTTTGGGAAACCGGATTCTTCCGCCGGAGCAGGAGCCGGTGGTCAAGCGCGTTATCCATACCACCGCCGATTTTGACTATGCGGACAATCTGGCATTCTCACCCGATGCGGTAGCAAAGGGTATCGAGGCACTGCGAAGGGGCTGCCATATTGTGACGGACACCACCATGGCCATGTCCGGAATCAGCAAGGCAACCCTTGCTAAGCTGGGTGGGCAGGTGCATTGCTTTATTGCAGACCCCGATGTGGCACAAGCAGCCAAGGAGCGAGGCGTGACCCGCGCCACGATTTCCATGGAAAAGGCGGCGCAGCTGGAACAGCCCTGTATTTTCGCCATTGGCAATGCCCCCACAGCGCTGATTGCTCTGCATGAGTTGATGCAGGAAAGCAAAGTAAACCCGGCGCTCATTATTGGTGTGCCGGTGGGATTCGTCAATGTGGTGGAGAGCAAGGAACTGATTATGGGTGACGATGCCCCCTACATTGTTGCCAGGGGGCGCAAGGGCGGCAGCAATGTGGCGGCGGCCATCTGCAATGCGCTGCTATATCAAATTACACGATGATGGAACAGTATATTGAAAAAGGCGGAAAGCGGCTGAGATTGGGCTATACCACCGGCTCCTGTGCCGCTGCAGCAGCCAAGGCAGCTGCATGGATGCTGCTGACCGGGCAACGGCGGGAAGAAGTCACCCTTATGACCCCGAAAGGAATGGAACTGTTGTTGCCTGTGAAAGAAATCACCATGGGAGAAGATACCGCTTCCTGTGCCATTGAAAAAGACAGCGGGGACGACCCCGATGTGACCAAAGGAACCTTGATATTTGCAACCGTATCCCGTTCAAAATCTCCTGGCATTTTTATTGACGGCGGCACAGGAGTTGGGCGTGTGACCCGACCGGGGCTGGATCAGCCGGTGGGCAATGCCGCCATCAACTCCGTTCCCCGGCAAATGATTCAGGAAAATGTGATGGAGGTTTGTCGCCTGGCGGACTATTGGGGCGGCTTGCGGGTCATTATCTCTGCGCCGGAGGGGGCGATGTTGGCGGCCAAAACCTTCAACCCCAGGCTTGGGATCGAGGGCGGCATTTCCATTTTGGGAACCACGGGCATTGTTGAGCCGATGAGCGAGAAAGCTCTGGTAGATACCATCCGGGTGGAACTGCGGCAGCGCAAAGCAAGCGGCGCAGAATACATTCTGCTGGTTCCCGGCAATTACGGTTCCGACTTCATTGAAAACGGCCTGGGGATCGACCCGGCAATCGCAGTGCAGACATCCAATTTCATCGGCGATTCACTGGATATTTGCCAGGAACTGGGGTTCAAAGGTGTTCTTCTGGTGGGACATATTGGAAAGCTGGTCAAACTGGCCGGTGGAATGTTCAACACCCATTCCAAGTACGGTGATTGCCGCATGGATATTCTGACTGCCCACGCCACAGCATGCGGCCTGAGTGCGGTACATGCAGCGGAAATGCTGAGTTGTGTGGCCTGTGACGATGCTTTGCGCATTTTGCAGGAGGAAGGGATTTTCTACCCCGCCCTTGCCAGACTGACCAACCAAATCGGGAAAATGCTGGCCGGCCGTACTTATGGCGAAATGGAAACAGGAGCCATCCTGTTTTCCAAAGTGTATGGTTTGCTGGGTCAAACGGAAAATGCGGAAGCATTGACTCAAAAAATTACGGAGGTATAACAATGGTACATTTTGTTGGCGCAGGAAGCGGTGCAGTTGACCTGATCACTGTGCGGGGGGCACGGCTGCTGAAGGAAGCGGATGTAATCATCTATGCCGGCTCGCTGGTGAATCCTGAGGTGCTGCAATACGCTGGAAAGGACTGCAAGATTTATAACAGCGCAGAAATGACACTGGAGGAAGTGCTTGAAGTTATCAAGGCAGCCGAAGCAGCCGGAAAAACCACCGTGCGCTTGCACACCGGAGATTCCAGCATTTATGGAGCGGTGCGGGAGCAGTTTGACGAGCTGGATGCACAGGGAATTGACTACGATGTTTGTCCCGGTGTCAGCGCATTCTGTGGCGCAGCGGCATCATTGCGGACGGAATACACCCTGCCCGATGTCAGCCAGACGGTTATTATCACCCGCACGGCCGGGCGGACACCGGTGCCGGAACGAGAGTCGATCCGTTCTCTGGCGGCGCATCAGTCTACTATGGTGCTCTTCCTGAGCACCAAATTAACGGAAAAACTCCAGGCGGAGCTGCTGGAGGGGGGCTATGCCGGAGAAACCCCCGTAGCTATCGTTTATAAGGCGACCTGGCCGGAGGAAAAGATTTTTCGCTGTACGGTGGATACATTACATCGAACCGTCAGTGAAAATGGATTGACCAAAACGGCGCTGATTATCGTTGGTGGTTGCATGGGTGAGAAATATACCCGCTCCCGTCTGTATGCGCAGGACTTTTCCACCGAGTACCGGGAGGCAAAGGGCGAATGAAGATTGCCATATTTGCATACAGCCGTCGTGGCTGCATTACCGGCCGGCAGGTCACGGAATTCTTTGCCGGAAACCAGGTTCGTGCCTTTACCATGGAGAAATATGGCCAGCCGGATTTTGAGCCGATTGAAAAACCCAGCAGGGAATTCTATGGTTCCCTCTTCCGGTGGGCGGATGCCATGGTGTTCGTTGGCTCCATTGGCATTGCCGTCCGGGAGATTGCGCCCCATATAAAAAGCAAACTGGTAGACCCGGCTGTCATTGATATTGATGAGCTGGGGAGATTCGTAACGCCGCTGCTGTCAGGGCATATTGGCGGGGGAAATGCACTAGCGCTGAAGCTGGCAACGGCTCTTGATTCCACACCGGTCATCACCACCGCAACGGACATCAATCAAAAATTTTCAGTAGATGCCTGGGCAGCACGGCAAGGTCTGTACATTACCGACATGAATGCGGCCAAATTGATTTCCGCTACCATTTTGGAAGAGAATATTCCCATGCAGAGCGATTTCCCCATTGTTACCCCCCTCCCCAACGGCGTGACCAATGGAGCTGATGGCAGAATCGGGATTTGCATCTCCTGCTTCCGGAAGCACCCGTTCGATACCACATTGCTCCTGGTTCCGCCCGCCGTGCATCTTGGCATCGGTTGCCGCCGGGGCACGCCCGTGGAGAATTTCCGGGAGGCGGTGGACTTGGTGCTGGCGGAGCACAACATTCATCCAAAAGCCATCAAGCAGGTAACGTCCATCAATATCAAGTCCGATGAAGCAGGGTTGTTGGAATTTTGCAGGGAGCGCAAATTGCCTGCAAAGTTCTACACACCGGAAGAGTTGAGGGCGGTGCCGGGGAAATTCACGCCGTCCAAATGCGTTTTGAAGCATACCGGGGTGGACAATGTATGTGAGCGCTCGGCCATGATCGGTGCGAAAGAACTGCTGGTACGCAAAACCATTCATAATGGCGTAACTGTTTCGGTTGCGCAGGAGCCTTGGGAGGTACGCTTTGAGTAAATTAACGGTTGTGGGCATCGGCCCCGGAAGCCGGGAGGATATGACCATCCGGGCAGACCTGGCATTGCGGGAATGCCAGGTCATTGTGGGCTACCATGTCTATGTGGATTTGATAAGGGAATATTATCCCAACAAGGAATTTTTAACCACCCCCATGACACGGGAGGTAGATCGCTGCCGCATGGCGCTGGAAGAAGCCCAAAAGGGCAAAAAAGTGGCCATGGTCTGCTCCGGGGATAGCGGCATCTATGGCATGGCGGCGCTGATCTATGAACTGCGGGGAGAAAATGCAGAGCCTGCGGTGGAAGTTATTCCCGGACTGACCGCAGCGTGCAGCGGTGGAGCGCTGCTGGGAGCACCACTGACCCATGATTTTTCAGTCATCAGCCTCAGCGATCGCCTGACCGATTGGGAGCTGATTGAAAGGCGGCTGGATGCAGCAGCCGGCGCCAATATGACCATTGTGCTATATAACCCCATGAGCCACGGACGTCCGGATACCTTGCGCCGTGCCTGCGATATCTTGCTGCGCCATTTGCCGCCGGAGCGTGTGTGCGCTGTGGCGAAGAACATCGGTCGTGAGGGAGAAAGCCGGGTATTCCTGACCCTGGAAGAATTGCGCAACACACCAGTGGATATGTTCAGCACCGTATTTATTGGCAATGCCGCAACCAGAATACTGGGCGGCAACATGGTCACGCCCCGGGGGTATCGCAATGTATAAACTCTGCGTGTTTGCCGGCACCACAGAGGGCCGACAACTGGTGGAATTTTTAAGTGGGCAAGCGGTAGCTGTTACTGCCTGCGTAGCCACAGAGTACGGGGAGACACTGCTGCAACCAGCGGACAACGTGACGATTTCTGCCAAGCGGATGACCCAAGATGAAATGGAGCAAATGTTCTCGGTGGAAGGATTTGACTGCGTTATTGATGCGACTCATCCATATGCAGCCCTTGTCACAGAAAATATCGCCGCTGCCTGCCGGAGCACCGGTACGGAATATCTGCGCCTCATCCGGGAAAGTGGCAATGCAGAGGGAGCCGTATTTATGGAGGACACCACCGCTGCGGTGAAGTTCCTAAACAAAACGGAGGGAAATATTCTGCTGACCACCGGGAGCAAGGAATTGTCCCGGTATGCCGAAATGGCGCATTTTTCGGAACGGGTCTACGCCCGTGTACTGCCTATGGAGGACTCTCTGCGTGCCTGCCAAAGTGCCGGCCTGAAGCCACCCCACATTTTTGCCATGCAGGGGCCATTCAGCAAAGAGATGAACCTTGCCATGCTGCGCAGTTCTTCTGCCCAATATCTGGTAACAAAATTGACCGGTCATGCAGGAGGGCTGGAAGAAAAACTCATGGCTGCAAGGGAACTGGGTGTAACGGTAGTGGCCATCGGATGTCCCCAGCAAATTGAGGGAATAAACTTTTCTGAATTGATGAATTTGCTGTGCCAACGGTACGGCCTGGTTTGGCAGCCGCAGGTTGCCATTGTGGGAATCGGTTCCGGTGATGTCTGCGGTCTGACCCAGGAGGCGCACAATGCCATCAAAAATGCCGATTGCCTGGTCGGTGCATCACGGATGCTGGAATTTGTCGCAGAGGGGCAAGGGACATTCTGCGCCATTCGCCCGGACAAAATTGCAAAATTCATTCTTTTTCACAGGGAATACCGGGAATATGCGGTGCTGATGTCCGGTGACACCGGCTTTTTCAGCGGTACAAAAAAGCTCCTTCCCCTGCTGAAAGCGTGCAAGGTTCGCATTTTGCCCGGACTTAGCTCCATGAGCTGCCTCTGCGCCCGGCTGGGAACCTCCTACGAGGATGTGGTGCCGGTCAGTATCCATGGCCGGGATCACGATATTGTCCCCGAGGTGCTGCGCCATCGGCGTGTGTTTGCCCTCGTGGGAGGAGAAAACGGAATGGTCGATCTGTGCCGCCGCCTGACGGAGGCAGGGCTGGGAGACGTGCGTATCAGCGTGGGCGAACGGCTGGGCTATAAGGACGAGAGGATCACGCAGGGAACCGCCGCCGAGTTGATGCAAAGCCACTTCCATACCCTGAGCGTGGCACTGATAGAAAATGACCGCCCCCGCATTGTTACCCACGGTATCCGGGATGAGATGTTCCAGCGGGGGAATGCCGCCGATGGTGCCGTCGTCCCGATGACAAAGCGTGAGGTGCGGGCAGTCTCCCTGTCCCTGTTGCAGTTGACGGAGGATGCCGTCTGCTGGGATATTGGTGCCGGTACCGGATCGGTATCCATTGAAATGGCGATGCAGGCCACAAAAGGATGGGTGTATGCCGTCGAGAAAAAACAGGATGCCATTGCCCTGCTGGAGGAAAACCGCAAAAAGTTTTTCGTAGACAATCTGACTGTCGTAAGCGGAAGCGCTCCGGAAGCTTGCCATGATCTGCCCGCTCCCACCCATGTATTCATCGGCGGCAGCAGTGGCAATTTGCGAAAAATCCTTGCGCTGGCACGCCAGAAGAATCCCGCTGTCCGCATCGTGGCTACGGCGATTGCGCTGGAAACAGTCGGAGAGTTGACCAATTGCCTGAATGAACTGGAATGGAGAGAACAGAGTGTCGTCAGCCTGACCGCAGCCCATGACCGAAAGGCTGGTAGCTACCACTTGATGACTGGGCAAAATCCGGTTTATATCTTCACCTTTCAGGCGTAAGTGCGATAGCTACTCACAAAAAGCCGAAAAACTAACAGAGATGCGGTTGCCCCACCCCACTGTATGCAATTTGATGTTATCAGTCGCCTGCATCTGTTCTGCACCGTAGCGACATAGCGGGGATCAGAGGATATCTTTTTATCGCAAACTTAATATTGGTACTAAAATAATGCGCTTGCAAAACATAAACCAATGCAGTATAGTATTTTCTGCAAGGTTAATCTGCTATAATTTGGGGCAACCCCCATTTGTAAAATCCGTATAAAGAAGAACGGCGGAGGATTTCCGAAAGGGAGTCCCCCGCCGCTTTTTTAGATTGCGCATCAGGTGCAGAAAAGATTTCACGGTTTTTGCAGAAAAAAGCGGAGGGCGGAACCCCTTACGGGTACAATTTTGGCATAATCTAATGATACGGGCGTAGGGAACGGGTCTCCCGTCCCTCTTGCATAAGGTTTGGTTTTTCACCGTAGGGACACCCGTCCCCGGGTGTCCGCTGAGCGGGTGCGTTGGGTAGTCAAGGCGAATGGAACTGAGTGCCCCTCGTCCCCCTCTAAGAGGGGGATGTCGGCCGAACAGGCCGACAGGGGGAGTGCCGTTGGTATTTTTGAGCGGTTACCATTCATCGAACGACACTCCCCCCGTCATGCTGTTCGCATGACACCCCCCTCTGAGAGTGGAGCAAGGGCTCAATCCCATTTCCATATACCATCCAACGCATTCGGTGGAAACCGGAAGAGGCGGACACCCCGGGAGGGGTGTCCCTACGGGTTTGGTTTTGGCCGCTTCCATTCAACACACATAGGCAAAACCGCAAAATGAGGGAGGCGAAACGCCTCCCCTACGGTGTCGATTTTGGCACAATCTAATGTTAACATCCGTAGGGGATGGGTTTCTGTCAAGAGCAACATGGTTTACAGATTGTGCAAGCACA
>CAZTYB010000016.1:0-32047 GCA_964617595.1 uncultured Oscillospiraceae bacterium
AGGGCTTCCACGGCGGGGATGGCATTGACCTGAGCGGTACCGCCACCGGCCACGATGCCCTCTTCCACGGCGGCACGGGTTGCATTCAGCGCATCTTCCACTCTCATCTTCTGCTCTTTCATGGCAACTTCGGTCTGTGCGCCCACCTTGATGACGGCCACGCCACCGCTGAGCTTCGCCAGACGTTCCTGGAGCTTCTCACGGTCGTAGTCGGAGGTGGTGGTAGCGATGGCGGAGCGGATCATATGGGCACGTGCCTCGATATCGGCGGGGGTACCGTCGCCATCGACGATGGTGGTGGTATCCTTGGTGACGACCACCTGGCGGCAGTGACCCAGGTCAGTCAGCTGGGTATCCGCCAATTCCATATTCAGCTCGCTGGAGATCACCCGGCCACCGGTGAGGACGGCGATATCCTGGAGCATTTCCTTGCGGCGGTCGCCGAATCCGGGAGCCTTCACGCAGACGATGTTGAACCGCCCCTGCAACCGGTTGACCAGCAGGGTTGCCAGCGCATCGCCCTCCACGTCTTCGGCGATGATGATGAGCTTGCGTCCGGCCTTGACAATGGGCTCCAGAATGGGGAGCAGATCCTGGATGGAGGCGATCTTCTTATCGGTGATCAGCAGGTAAGCATCGTCAAGGACGGCTTCCATCTTGTCGGTATCGGTGACCATGTAGGGGGAGATATAGCCCCGGTCGAACTGCATTCCCTCCACTACGTCCAGACCTGTTTCGGCGGTCTTGCTCTCCTCGATGGTGATGATGCCCTCGGTGCCGACTTTCTCCATGGCATCGGCGATCAGCTTGCCGATGGATTCGTCACCAGAGGAGACGGTGCCAACCCGGGCGATATCCTCGGAACCGTTAACAGGAACGGAATTGGCCTTGATGGCCTCCACGGCGGCGGCAACGGCTTTCTCAATGCCCTTGCGCATGACCATGGGGTTTGCGCCGGCGGACAGGTTCTTCAGCCCCTCACGGGTGATGGCCTGAGCCAGCAGCGTTGCAGTGGTGGTGCCGTCGCCGGCAACGTCATTGGTCTTGGTTGCAACTTCACGGATCAACTGAGCGCCCATATTCTCGAAGGCATCCTCCAGCTCCACTTCCTTGGCGATGGTCACGCCGTCATTGGTGATCAGGGGTGCGCCATATTTCTTGCCCAGGACAACGTTTCTGCCCTTGGGGCCGATGGTAACTTTCACGGTGTCGGCCAGCTGGTCGATGCCGGATTGCAGCTTCTTGCGGGCTTCCTCGCCATAAACGATCATCTTTGCCATAATGAATAAACCTCCTTAGTCGGTAACAACAGCCAGGATATCATCCTGCTTCACGAATTTGTAGTCCACCTTGTCAATGGTCACATCGTTGCCGGTGAATTTGCCAACGACCACCTTGTCGCCGGGGTTGACGGCCATGGTCACGTCCTTGGTGCCGGGGCCGACGGAGACAACCTCGTAAATGGCGGGCTTTTCCTTATTGGTGCTGGCCAGGATGATGCCGGAACTGGTGGTCTCCTGCGCCTCGTGGGCTTTCAGCAGAACGTTATCTGCCATGGGTCTGAGTTTCATATCGATTCCTCCATCACAAAAGTATCTTAGACTGCGCAGATCTGCTGCGCAATGATCTATGTCGTTAGCACTCTTTCTTTCTGAGTGCTAACATATCATAGCGCACCTTGCGCAAAAAAGCAAGACCTAAATTTGGAAATTCAGTAAACAAATTATGAACCTCCGGGCGGCAGAGAGCATCGCCGCCGCACACCCGTGAATTTTCCAGATTCCTACCGGCGCCGGAAGCAGAAGCCCGGCAGCGATCGGGATAGTGCTGCCTATGCCGGAAACGGCGGCGGCATCGACGAGCTCGGCCACTCTATCTTCCACAGTCTTGGTGTTGTCCGCCCCGCTTTGTGGATAGATCTGAACTCTTAAATCCTCCAATCGGATTTCCCTTTTCGTTTGCAAAAAGCATTAACACCGCACCGCAAATTCACTAAAACAGCCCTGGTTCCGATTGATTTTGGAACCAGGGCACTGCCATAATAGATTTGGTAGGCGGTCAATCCCCCTCAGTGAGAGGGACTGCTGCGTTTTTACATCACCGTGCAGCGGACACGGCCGATGGCGACGAATCCGTTCGCCACCGCCTCCAAGTCGCTTCCGGGGGTTCCCGGATTGAGGGGGAAATCACCGGGGGCGTAGGGCGGATAGCAGGAAATCATCTCGCCATTTTCCGTTTTCAGCTCCATGGTGCCGTTATAGTACCCCCCGTGGGACACGGTGCAGTCCCGCCGGATGCCCTTGCAGTGAAAGGCGGGAATGTTCACGTTCCAGATTTCCGTGGCAGAGGGCGCCGCTCCCAGCAACTCCGGCAGGATCTGGGGCAAATAATGCCGGGATGCCTCAAAATCATCCACCTCCAGTTGGGATACGGCGATCGCCGGGATGCCCAGCATCAGCGCCTCCATGGCTGCACCGACGGTTCCGGAATAGGCGATGTCGAAGCCAACATTATAGCCATCGTTGATGCCGGAGAGCACCACATCCGGCTTCACCTCCATCAGGGCATCCACAGCCGTTTTCACGCAGTCGGCGGGGGTACCCTCCACGCTGTAAGCTTTCACGCCGGGGATGCCCAACTGGCGCTGCTGCACTTTCATGGGCTTGAAGGTGATCCGGTGGGACATGGCGCTACACTGGCTGGCCGGAGCGACCACCGTTACATCGCCAAAGGCGGCGGCAGCCTCCGCCAGGACGGCAATGCCCTTGGCATCGATGCCGTCATCATTGGTAATCAGAATATTCATATAATCTCCTTTTTAAGTATCATCATGAACCTAAGGCGTGGGAGCGCCCCTTGTCCCCCTCTTTGAGGGGGATGTCATGCGAACAGCATGACAGGGGGAGTGTCGTTGGTTCTTTTGAGCATTTACCATTCATTATAGGACACTCCCTCAGTCAAAATCGGTTCCGAAGAGCCGATTTTGACAGCTCAGCCTAAAGGCATGGCTTCGCACACCTCTGAGAGGGAGCCAAGGGAGTTACCTGCCTTAACATTGCCTTTTAAGAAGCACGGGGTCAAGAATTTTCCTTGATCCCGTGCAATTCATTTTTCTCAGTGCAGAACCGTCAGCCATTTCTCCCGGTCAACGGTCAGGTTGCCGTGGCTGATCACATAGTCCATGATCAGCTCCGAGATCTCGGTGGTACCCTCCTGCACCTTTTTGCAGGTGCAGAACACTTCGTAGCCGCCGGTACCGGAAGCCCGGTAGTCATTCATGCACAGTTTCAACTCCCGGTCTTCCGGAAGCTCCTCCCCCCGGAAACGAATGGAGGTCACCCGCTGCCCCAGGGGCTTGCGGACATCCATGGTCACATGGATGCCGGAATAGAAATCGTAATTATAGTGCTCCACCTTGGGTTTCAGGAAAGTTTCGCTCACTTCCAATTCCCCATTTTGACCAATGGTGAAATAGGATGCGCAGCGCTCCAGGGCAGTTTTCAGCGCCGCCCGGTTCACGGCCAGGGTTTGCAGGGTATTGGGATAGATATAGGTTGCCACCACATCCCGGACGGTAATCTCCCGGGAGAAGCCTTTCACTTCATTGCCCAAACTTGTGCAGGAGATATCGGCACCGGAAGCGGCAAGCTGCACCTGATTGAAGAAATTGGCAATCCCGCAACCCTGCTCCGCCATGACGATATGCTCGCCGGGCAGGATGGGCTCCTCCAGATGCCCCACCGGGGTATCCAGCCAGCGGGCAGCGGCGGCATCCACCTGCGCCAGGATTGCCCCCGCCTGGGCATGGGTTTGGGTGCCGGGGGCTTCCAAACTGCCCTCCATGGTGATTTCCTCACCCAGGGTGAGGGTCATTTTTGCGAACTGCTTTGCCTTGTCCGGGGTTTGGCAAATGTAGGTATGCATCAGCTGCCGGGGGGCAATGGGGATATGCTGATGGCCGGTCAGGAGCACGTCAAAGTCCAGCTCCCGGCAGAGGCGATAGCCCTGATTCTCCTGAGAAGTAGAGAGGAGTACGCCGGAATCCAGATCGTTTTCGAATCCGCCGTGGTAGATGCAGACGGTGATGTCCACATTTTCCCCACGCAGCGCTTCCAGTGCCGCTTTGGCGGCGGGAATAGGCTCCGTAATGGTGATGCCGGTCAAATGCTCCGGCTTTTCCCAGATGTTCACATAATGGGTGACGATACCCGTCAAGCCCACCCGCAAACCGTTCTGCATGGTGACGATGGCGTACTGCTCCACCCCCGCCAGCCCCGCCACGTTGGCGCAGAGGCAGCGTGCCTCCATGGTGCGGATGTAGCGCTGCAAATTTTCCCGGCCATAGTTAAAATCATGGTTGCCCAGGGTGAAGAAATCGTACCCAGCGCAATTCATCACCTGCGCCGGGATGCAATCCGATTCCAGAGCGTTCTTGTGGAGGTAATAGGTAAAGGGGCTGCCCTGCAAGGTATCGCCCCCATCGATGATCAGGGTATTGCCATCGTTGTGGAAACGGCTCATGCAGTTGGCGGTACCGGTGGCGGCTCCCTCCCCGGTGGCATAGTCCAGGGGGGAGAAGAAGCCGTGCATATCACTGGTGAAATAGATGGTTAATTGACGTTCCATTGCTTCACCCGTCATTTCCCCTGAGCCAATTTGGTACGAACCTTGGTGGAGAAGAATTCGATCACAACCACCAGCACCATCAGTCCCCATACAAAGGAGCCGACCATCGCCCAGCGGCGGCTGTTCAGGCACTGCACCAGGGATGCACCGATGCCGCCCGCACCCACGATGCCCAATGTAGTCGCATCTTTCAGGTTGATATCGAAGCGGTAAATAGTAGTGGAGATGAAGCTTGCCGTCAGCTGAGGGATCACGCCGTAGCGAATCTTCTGGAAAGGGGTGCAACCCATGGCATCCAGGCTCTCCAGGATTTTGGTATCCAAATCCTCAATGGCAGTGATGTACATTTTGGAGATCATGCCGATGGAGCACACGCTCTGGGTGATCACGCCGCAGGCAGCGCCAGGGCCGGTAACACGGATCCACATCAGCGCCCAGACGAGGCTGGGAACCGTCCGAATCAGCAGAATCAATACCCGAAAGAGATACGCAATGGGCTTCGGCATAATGTTCTCCGCCGCCAGGAATGCAAAGGGAATGGCGAGGATCGCACCACACAGGGTACCCAAAATGGCAATGGCCACCGTTTGCAGCAGCAGGTAGGGCACGTCCGTATCACTCGTTCCGAACAGCAGATCCAGGTCCGGGTCAAAGATACCGGACACAACGCCCCGGGCAACGGTGGAGCCGGTAGCGGTCAGTCCGCTAAAATGGACATCAGCACCGGACCAGCCGATCAGAACCGCCAGCACCAGCACAATGGCAGTATAGGTCAGCCATTTCCGGGGGCGCAGGGCATAGGCCTCCGCCACGGTGAGTTTGTGATCCAGGGTTTGCAGCACGCTCTTATTCTTGACTTTCGACATACTGTTCCCCCCTTAACTCAGTTTCTTGCGCAGATAGGCGCTGAAGAATTCAATAAACGTGACCACAACGAAAAGGGTCAGCAGAATCATGCCCAGGCTCTCGTAATCACGCCAGCCGATGCGCTCGTTGATGGTGATGCCCAGGCCGCCCGCACCCACGTAACCCAGGATGGCGGAAGCACGGACATTCATCTCGAAGCAGTACAGGCAATGGCTCAGGTAGACGGGCAAAATCTGGGGCACGCAGGCCGACCAGAATGCCTGGAACTTGTTTGCACCCAGGGCTTCCATGGCTTCGAAAGGCCCCATATCGATGGTCTCGATGCTTTCGTACAGCATCTTGGATACCACGCCAAATGTAAAAATGGCGATGGCCACCGTACCGGAGAAAGTACCCAGGGAGAAGATCAGCGCACACACCAGCGCAATCACCAGCGTGGGGAGCGTGCGGATGAGCCCCAGGACGAAGCGGAAGATACTAACGATGATGGCATTCTTGTTGATGTTGGAAGAGGACAGGATCGCCACCGGCAGCGCAACGGCGCAGCCGATCACGGTGCCCAGAATGGACATCTTGATGGTATCCAGCAAGGGGGACACCACCTTGGGGAAGAAAGACCATTTGGGATGGAATAATTTGCGCATCAAGTCCCAGAGTTTGCCGATCCGGCGCACGACCACGGAGGGGTCAAACTCCGTCATGTGCAGCGCCCAGATGATCACAACCAGAAGCACCAGCAAAATCAGGGGCATCCGGCTCCGGCGGCGGCGAACGGTATGGCCATTGTCCAGGGTAATGACTTGGGGTTTGAAAATCTTATCAAAGAGCGTTTCTTTGTATAGGGTGATGTTTTCCTGCTCCATGATCATTCTCCATCGCCCATGGTGGGCACCTTGGTGCCATTGTAGACCTCATCGATCTGCTCCTGGGTAATGGTGCTGGCGGGGCCGTCGAATACGATCTCACCCGCCCGGATACCGATGACCCGGTCGCAGTATTTCAGAGCCAAGTCCACATGGTGGATGTTCAGCAGGATGGAGATCTTGTACTCCTTGTTGATGCGGACGAAGTCCTCCATAACCTGTTTGGCGGTGATGGGATCCAGGGAGGCCACCGGCTCATCCGCCAGGATGATGCTGGGGTTCTGGTTCAATGTACGTGCCAGGGCGACACGCTGCTGCTGGCCGCCGGAGAGCTGGTCACAGCGGGTATAGGCCTTGTCCAGGATACCCACCTTGTCCAAACTCTCCAGGGCGTGCATCTTCTGCTCCTTGGTGAAGATGCCGAAGAGCACCCGGAAGAAATTCATATCCGGCACGTCGGCGGTAAGTACATTCTTGATGGCCGTGCTGCGGGAGACCAGATTGAAGCTCTGGAAGATCATGCCCACTTTCCGGCGGTAGCGGCGCAGTTCCCTGCCCTTCAGGTCGTCCACCGTGATGCCGTCCACGGTCAGTTCTCCGGAGGTGATATCGTGCATCCGGTTGATGCAGCGCAGGATGGTGGACTTACCCGCACCGGACAGGCCGATGATAGCCACGAACTCACCCTGCTCAATATCCAGGTTGATGCCCTTCAGTGCGGTGAATCCGTTGGGGTAAGTCTTGTAAACATTTTTGAAACTAATCATGCTTTCGACTCTTTCTTTCTGTAATATAGCGGGCTCTCCGCCCTGCCAATGTCATCAACTTAAGGTTCGATACAGTAGCGCCCCTTGTCCCCCTCAGTGAGGGGGATGTCGGCCGAACAGGCCGACAGGGGGAGTGTCGTTGGTATTTTTGAGCTGTAACTACCTATTATAGGACACTCCCTCAGTCAAAATCGGTTCTAAAGAGCCGATTTTGACAGCTCCCTCTGAGAGGGAGCCAAGGGGGTGCGTTTAAGTTGCTGACATTGCCCGCACTGCAAAGGGCGGAATTACGTGCATTGCAAATGGGGCAGTTAGGACGAAAGCGCCCTGTAAAATGCAGGGCGCTTTCTGAATCACTTCATATTCTTAGGAAACAAACTCCAGAGCGGCACGAGCGCCGTCATAGTCGGAATCCTGGGCAATGGCGTAGCCAGCGTGGCTGTAAACATCAAAGATGGCCTTGCCCTCGTCGGTATTGATGATGTTGATGAAGCAGTTCTGCAGAGCCTCGATCAGTTCGGGAGTGTAGTACTGGCAGTCCTTGGAGATGGCGACGGTGTCGTTGTAGATGCCGTCGGTAACGCCGATGACGTTCAGCTCATTCCAGATGGATTCGGTACGACCCATGCCCTGCTTGCCGGTCTCGTCCTGCTCATCGGTGGGCAGAGTCCAGGAAGCTTCGTAGTCGTTACGGCCGTCGGCGTAGCAGACGATGATGTCCACCTGCTCAGCAGCAGCGTAGGAGAAAGCGGTGCCGTAGCCGGAGTCCAGAGGCACAACATTGGACAGATCGGAGATCTTCTTGCCGTCATAGTGCTCCATCAGCCACAGAGTGGGATAGATGTAACCGGCGGAGGAAGAGGTCTTCTGCACGGCCCAGGTAGCCTTGTCCAGGTCTTCCCAGGTCAGCTCTTCGCCGTTGTTGACCTTAGCGGCCAGCTCCTGGCCGTAAGCGGAGGGAGTTGCGTAGATCAGGGAGCGGTAGTAGGTGACCTGAGGGCCGTCCTTCTGGGTAGCATTGGCTTCGCCGTTCCAGTCAGCGGGGTTCTCGCTGTCGTTGGACAGGCCGTTACGGGTAGCGGTCAGGATGACTTCGGTATCGTCGGAGTACAGAGCGTAGGTACCGCCGGGCAGCCAGCCCAGGTCGATGGTACCGGCGGACATTGCCTCGCCAGTGGCATCATAGTTGGTGCCGACGGTGATGTCCACTTCGTCGATGTCGTAGCCCAGGCGAGCCATTTCAGCTTTCACCAGCTCGGGCAGGTTTGCGGTACCGGCGATGATCACGTCGGCGTCCTTAGAGGGAACGAATTCCAGGGTCAACTTGTCGAAATGCTGATTTTCTGCGGCAGCGGGGACAGCCAGGATGGTCATAGCCATCATAACTGCCATCACCAGGCACACAATGCGGGTCAGATTCTTCATGTTTGCTCTCCTTTGAATTGTTATTCAGGCTTTCGCCTACTATATTATACAACTTATATATTCATTTTTCAACCTAAATTTCCGAAAAACGACAAATTTTCCCCAGCCGTCATCAGTTTCCGGCGCTGCGTTTACGGATGCACAGGAAAAATGCAGGAATCAGGAAACAGTCTGCAAAAATCCACGCCAGCGGGTGTGCCAGCGCCACGGCGGCGAAGCCGATTTTCGGTGCAATCACCCAGCCGGCGATGGCACGGGCGATCATCTCCATCACCCCGGAAAGAATCGCCAGCACGGAAAATCCCATCCCCTGAATGGAGAAGCGAACCACGTTCACCAGTGTCAGCAGGCAGTACCCCGCCCCAGTGATGCGCAGGAACGTGGTGGCGTAAGCAAGCACATCTTCGTCCGGTACATCCAGGAAGATCCCGCACAGGGGCGTACCGAACAACCAAATCAGCACATACAGCACCGCTGCGCACACGAATCCGCTGACCGATGCTGCCAGGGCTCCCCGCTTGATGCGTTCGATCTTCCCCGCCCCCAGATTCTGCCCGGTATAGGGCGCCATGGATGCACCCAGCGCCTCGATGGGGCAGGCCAGGAAGCTATGGATCCGGCTGGCCGCAGTGGCGCCCGCCACGGCATTGGAGCCGAAGCCGTTCATGGTCGTCTGGATGATCAGGCTGCCGATGGCGGTGACGGAATATTGCAACCCCATGGGGATACCCATATAGCACAGCCGCCCCATGATCTTCCCGTCCATCCGCCGCTCCTGCCGGGACATATGTAGCACGGAGAAGCGCTTTCGCATATAGATGAAGCAGATCACCCCGGACACTCCCTGGGAGATCACCGTCGCCCAGGCGGTGCCGTCCACACCCATGCCGAAGCACTTGATGGAGACAATATCCAGCACGATATTCATTACGGACGAAAGCGCTAGGAACGCCAGGGGCGTTTTGCTGTCCCCCAGCGAGCGGAGGATCGCCGCAAGGACATTATACAGCAGCGCCGTGGGAATCCCCAGGAAGATAATGAAAATATACTCGTAAGCGTACTCAAATACGTCTGCGGGGGTATCCATCAGCCGGAGGATCGGTCTGCAAAACAGGCACACCGGTACCGTCAATACCACTGCAAAGATCCCGCTGAGCCAGAGACTGTTGGCGATATATTTACGCAGCGCCTCGTCATCCCCGGCACCGAACTTCTGGGCAACGGGAATGGCGAATCCATTGCACATCCCAATGCACAGTCCCAGCACCAGGAAACTCAGCGAGCCCGTAGCGCCCACCCCGGCCAGGGCGGCAACGCCCAGAAATTTACCAACGATCACCGTATCTACAATATTGTAAAATTGCTGAAACAGCATCCCCAGATAGGCAGGGAAAGTGAACTGCAAAATCAGTTTCAGGGGGGAGCCGGTGGTTAAATCCTTTGTCATATTGCCTCCAAAATTATACCATATCCGCCATTTCCAGTACCAAACGTTCCGACTTCTCCCAACCCAGGCAGGGGTCGGTGATGGATTTGCCATAAACGCCGTCACCAATATGCTGGCTTCCGTCCTCCAGATAGCTCTCCACCATGAAGCCCTTGACCAAATTCTTCACATCCCGGTGGTAGGAGCGGCTCTGCAATACTTCCTTGATAATGCGCACCTGCTCATAGGGATTCTTGCCGGAGTTGGCGTGGTTGGCATCGATGATGGCGGCGGGGTTCTTCAGACCGCTGGCTGCATAGCATTCGTGCAGGAAGATCAGATCTTCGAAATGGTAATTGGGGCGGGAATTTCCATGCTTGTTGGTATAGCCCCGGAGGATTGCATGGGCATAGGGATTCCCGGCGGAAGTGGCTTCCCACCCCCGGTAAATGAAAGTATGGCTATGCTGCGCCGCATTGATGGAATTCATCATCACGGAGATATCGCCCCCCGTGGGATTCTTCATGCCAACGGGCACGCTGATGCCGGAGCTGGTGAGGCGGTGCTGCTGATCTTCCACGCTCCGGGCGCCCACCGCCACATAGGCCAGCAGGTCATCCAGATATTTGTAATTCTCAGGGTACAGCATTTCGTCCGCCGCAGAGAACCCCGTCCGGCGCAGTACCTGCATATGCAGTTCCCGGATGGCGATAAGCCCCCTGAGCATATCCGGAGCCGCATCCGGGTCGGGCTGGTGGAGCATTCCCTTGTAGCCTGCGCCGGTGGTGCGGGGCTTATTGGTATAGACCCGGGGGATGATAAAAATACTTTCTTTCACCCGCTCCTGTAGCTGGCGCAGCCGGTCGACATAATCCAGCACGCTATCCTCCCGGTCGGCGGAGCACGGACCGATGATCAGGGCGATACGATCATCCTCACCGGAGAGGATTTTTTTCAGTTCTTCATCCCGATGGAGAAAATTCCGGCGCATTTCCGGGGTAACGGGGTATTCCTTTTTCAATTCCGACGGAATGGTAAGTTTCCGTTTGAATTCCATATTCATCATAGCAGGTACTGCCTTTCTCTATATCATTGCCCATGAAGTATAGCGCCTTTTTTCCAAAAGTGCAACTGCCTTTTTCGCCGAAAACCTTTGCTTTTTTTGCTTCTTCTTGGTATGATAATGCAATCAACGATTTGGAAGGAGCCCATTATGAGTATTCTGAAATTCACCCCCAATGCAATGGAGCCATTTGAAGATTTCCTGGCCACTTTCCCGGAACTGAATGAGCTGGACACCCAGCAGTTAAGTGCGCTGAAGCAGCAGACCTGCGACCTGATCCGCCAGCTGGATACCCTGGAACCCCGGAATCAAAACAGCGAAGCTTACGACTCCTGGGCAACCCTCCACGAAGATATGGAGGATGCATTGGACGATATCCTGGATGCACTGAACTAAGGGCGTTCCCCACGCCCCATTTTGTGCGACATCGGCAATTGACACTTCCGCCGTCTGCGTGCTATAATACCCCGGATATCATGAAAGAAAGCAGGGACATATGTGAAAGAACTTTGGGATCTGTTCTTTACCTTCTTCCGCATTGGTGCCGTCACTTTCGGCGGCGGCTATGCGATGCTGCCCATCTTGCAGCGGGAAGTAGTCGAGAAGAAGAAATGGGCAACGGATGAGGAATTGGTGGATTATTTCGCCATTGGCCAGTGCACCCCCGGTGTCATCGCCGTGAATACCGCCACTTTCATCGGGCGGAAAAACAAGGGTATCCCCGGCGGCGTTATCGCCACATTGGGTGTGGTATCCCCCTCGGTGGTCATCATCTCCATCATTGCGGCGCTGATCAATAATTTCGCCGAAATCGCCTGGGTGCAGGATGCCCTGGGGGGCATCCGGGTGTGCGTTTGTGTCTTCATCCTGAATGCGGTGACCAAATTGATCAAATCCGCCGTCAAGGATAAGGCGACCCTGGGACTGTATCTGGTGCTGTTTGCGGCAGCGGTATTCTTCGATTTCTCCCCCATCTACTCCGTGGTGGTTGCAGGGGTATTGGGAATCGCATTTACAAAATGGGGGGTACGGGGCAAATGATTCTGCTGAAACTCTTCTGGGAATTTGCGAAAACCGGCCTGTTCGCCATCGGCGGCGGCATGGCTACGGTTCCGTTCTTGCAGGATATTTCCGCCAAGACCGGATGGTACACCGCCGGGCAGCTGGCGGATATGATCGCCGTATCCGAAAGCACCCCAGGGCCGCTGGGCGTGAATATGGCCACCTATGTGGGCTACACCGTGGGCAGTGAGCAATTGGGTAGCCCCATCATGGGTATCGTGGGTGCCATTGTTGCCACATTGGGGCTGGTTTTCCCAAGTATCGTGGTGATCCTGATCGTCGCTTACTTCCTCAAGCGCTTCCGGGAAAGCAAGATCGTGGATGCAACGCTGTATGGTCTGCGCCCGGCTTCCGTAGCGCTGATCAGTGCAGCGGGCGTGGAAATCGTGCTGTTCGCCGTGCTGAATGTAGAATCCATCTACGACATTGCCCAGGCTACCCTGAGCTGGAAAGCGGCGGTACTGGCGCTGGCGGTATTTGCGGGAACCAATCTGATCCCCAAGCTGAAAAAAATTCACCCCATCTGGTTCATTGCATTCTCTGCCCTGGTGGGCATCGTGCTGCATATGGGATGACGTAAACGAAAATTGACCTTGCGGAGTAAAATCCGCAAGGTCTTTTCCATTTTATCTCTATTTTATCAGTCCGCCATGGAAATAGCATTCGTAAACTTTATCATTGCAGCAATAGATTTCCTCATGTCCCTGGAACCAGTCAAAATTCCCAATGACATTGCTCTTGTAAATGTAATCCCCCGACTGATAAAATGCGGGGCCTCTGTAAGGGCAGTCCGGTGTCGCTGCACGCAGGGCTTCTTTCAGGAAATTTCCGCTGAAATTATCCCCCAGGACTCTGCCGCAGTAATTCATGGCGTATACGGCGGTTCCGTTCCTCCAGAGCGCTTCCTGCCCAGCGAACTGTTCCCCACCGAGGTAGGTATCGTAATAGGTAAACGCCCCCTCCTCAAACTTATAGTCATGGGAATCGAACCGGGAGGAAGCCGTCTCGTTCATAAAGCCTGCATAGGTATTCCGGCTGGCTTTCAGCCGAAATTGAATCAGCTCATCCATTCCCCCCATATCTCCGGGAGCAGGCTTGCGGCCGCACTCCTGATCCCGAACCAGGTAATCCACCGTAACATTCATGAGGTTACTGATCTGGATCAGATTCGTGATATCGGGGTAGGATTGCCCGCTTTCCCATTTTGCGATCGCCTGCCTGGATACGCACAGCTTTTCCGCCAATTCTTCCTGGGTATATCCCTTGTTCTTCCTCAACAGGTTCAGTTTTTCTGAAAAAATCATCCTGTCCACCTCCGCTACAGAGCATATCACCTTCCCGGCAATTTCGCCACCAACCGGCGGTAGCGATCTTGCTACGGTTGGTTGCGCCGGTTCAGCAAGGGTTCCGTGACGGTGCGGAAGTAGCCGTCCAACTCCTGGGGCGTTTCTTTCCGTCCCCCGGCCAGCCACCACTGCACCATTTCCACAAAGCTCCCCGCAATGTGGTTGACCAGAAATTCCCGGGGCACGTCCGCATAGCTGTTCGGCTCCCCCAGCAATTTGGAGCGAACCAGTTCCTCCATGCCGGATTTGAAATAGCTCATGAAAATCGGGCTGCTTTCGCAGGAAAGCAGGGTGAGGATATTATTGTCATTCTCCTGCAAGTGCAGCAGGATATGACAGATGACCGAATGGGGGTCATTTTTGCAGGCATACAGGCCGCAGGTATCCTGCTTATCCATGGCGGTGCCGATGATGTGGTCAAATAATTCCTGGCAGAGCTGCTTTAACAGCTCTTCTTTCGTTTCAAAATGGGCGTAAAAAGTGCTGCGGCCGATATTCGCCTCGTCAATAATATCCTGGACGGTGATGGAATGGAGATTCTGCCGATCCAGCAGAGTGGTAAAGGCACGGTAAATTGCGGTACGGGTTTTCTGCTGTCGTCTGTCCATAATGCCTCCTGAACATTTTGGGAAATTTGTCCGGTATTGTACAACGGGAAATTTTTGATTCTTGTTTTCATGGAAAAGATCATTATAATAGATTCCATACAAAGTGTTCGATAACAGATGCATTGTATCCTAATCATCTTAAAAAGTCAATCAGGGAAAGAGGGAATCTTCCATGTCCACGGAAAAGCACTGCTGTAATCATTCCCATGAGCATCACTCCCACGGGGATGAATGCTGCCATGAACATCATCACCATCACGAAGAAGACTGCTGTCACGAGCACCATCACCACCATGAAGAAGACTGCTGTCACGAGCACCATCATGACCATGACCACGATTGCTGCCATGAAGAGCATCATACTGCCCATGCCCACAAATCCACTGCCGGTATGGTGACGAAAGTCTATACCCTGGAGGGGCTGGATTGCGCCAACTGCGCCGCCAAGATTGAGCGGAAGCTCAACGAGCTGGAGGATGTGGGGCAGTGCACCATCACTTTCGCCACCCGTCAGCTCCGCCTGACGGCCAAGGAGCCGGATCGATTGATCCCCATGCTGCAAAGAACCATTGATACAATCGAGGATGGGGTCACCCTGAAAGCACCCCAGGCGCACCATGGGGAGGAAGCGGAGGAGAAGTCCCCCCTGATTGGGATCCTCGTTGGGGCGGCGCTGTTCGCCCTTTGGGAAGCGCTGAATCTGGCGAATGTGCCGCTGTGGGCGCAGCTGCTGGCGTTGATTCCTGCCTATCTGATTCTGGGTGGAGAGGTGCTGTTGCGGGCGGCAAAGAACATGGGCAAGGGTCAGATTTTTGACGAGAATTTCCTCATGTCCATCGCCACCCTGGGCGCTTTCGCCATCGGGGAATACCCGGAGGCAGTGGGGGTCATGCTGTTTTACCGCATCGGCGAATATTTTGAAGATCGTGCGGTGGAAAAGAGCCGCAAGCAGATCATGTCCGCCGTTGATCTCCGGCCGGAGAACGTGACCCTGATAGAGGGGGAGCAAACCCACCTGATCCCCGCCGGGGATGCCAAAATCGGGGACATTGTGCTGGTGCGCCCCGGCGACCGGATCCCGCTGGACGGCGTGATACTGGAGGGTGAGAGCCGCATCGATACCTCCGCCGTTACCGGCGAACCGGTGCCCGTAAAAGTGGGTACCGGGAGCCAGGTGCTCTCCGGCTGTGTCAATACCTCCGGAACCCTGAAATTGCGGGTGGAGAAGCCGCTGGAAGATTCCATGGTAACCAGAATCCTGAATTCCGTGGAGAATGCAGCGGCCAGCAAACCTGCCATCGACAAATTCATCACCCGTTTCGCCCGGGTTTATACCCCCGCCGTTGTGATCAGTGCGCTGGTGGTGGCGCTGGTTCTGCCGCTGATTCTGCCGAACTGGCATTTCTTTGTGGATGCCCAGGAATATGCGGGGATGGACTCGGTGCTCTTCGGTGCATCCGGAACCCCATCGGTATTCACCGCCCTGACCTTCCTGGTCATCTCCTGCCCCTGTGCATTGGTGCTGAGTGTGCCGCTGGCGTTCTTCTCCGGCATCGGAGCCGCCTCCAAAAAGGGAATCCTCTTCAAAGGGGGCAGCTCCATTGAAGCCCTTGCGCAGGTGAAAGCGGTGGTCATGGACAAAACCGGCACGCTGACCCAGGGTAATTTCCGGGTGCAGCAGGTGATTCCCGCCCACGCCGGTGTGGACGAGGCGCAGCTGCTGACCATGGCCGCCGGATGCGAACAATTCTCCACCCACCCCATTGGGGTGAGCATCCTGGCCGCTGCCCGGGAACATTCGATTGAAGTTTCCAAGCCCACCCATCTGACGGAATTGGCCGGGCAGGGCATCCAGGCAGAGTTGGAGGGGCACCGGATCCTCTGCGGCAATCAGAAGCTGATAGAAGAAAACACGGTGGATCTGACCCACTTCCAGGGGAGCGAATACGGAACCCAGGTGCTCCTTGCCAAGGATGGCATCCTGATCGGTCAAATCGTCATCGCCGATACGCTGAAAACCGATGCGGTCAGCGCAGTCGGCCAGCTGAAACGCCAGGGGCTGTATACGGTGATGCTCACCGGGGATGCGGAGGACAGCGCCCGCTTCGTTGCCGAGGAAACGGGAATTGACCAGGTGTGCAGCCGTCTGCTGCCGGAGCAGAAGCTGACACAGCTGCAAGCGGTGCGTACCCAGCGGGGCAGCGTGATGTTCGTCGGTGACGGCATCAACGATGCACCGGTGCTGGCCGGTGCGGATGTGGGTGCGGCCATGGGCTCCGGTGCAGATGCCGCCATTGAGGCGGCGGACGTGGTGTTCATGAATTCCGATATGTCCTCCATCCCCCAGTCCATTGCCATTGCCCGGCGTACCCGCCGCATCAGCTGGCAGAATGTGTGGTTCGCATTGGCAGTGAAGCTGCTGGTGATGGCGCTGAGCCTGTTTGGATTCGCCAATATGTGGCTGGCAGTGTTCGCCGATACGGGGGTATCCATGCTGTGCCTGCTGAACTCCATCCGGATCCTGTACCACAAATAACCTCCGCTTTTATATAAAATGCATCCCCATTGAGCGCAGAAAACCCGTACTGGCGATTTACCAGTACGGGTTTTGTGTTTTGCGAGTTTGCGATACAAGCGTAGCTACCCTGCATAATGCACATTGATCGCATTAACCACGGAGCAGAAATCCATATCCGCAATTTCCAATACATCGTCGTTATCAAAGCCGACGTTGAGAACAAATAGGAAATTAGAGAACTCATAAATCTTTTCAGCTGCAACATCTGTCAGATTTTCATGGATTCGGTCTGCCTTGGAGAGGAGGAGCAAATGTTGATATTGCTCGTCAATTTCCTGTGTACGACCGTTCGGATGGGCATAATTCAAATGCTGTGTCGGGGTAAGGGCAATCATATTCTCCAAGTAGTAGCAGATTTCGGGATACACCGCTTCCGGGAAAATATGATGCATATGAATCGCTCTATCCTGCATATGAGCAGTTTCAAGATGCTCCGTCTGTCCACCACGATTTTGATCGTTGAATAGGCGGAGGAATCTCTTTGCTTTTGCAGACTGATAGTGATAATATGCTTCGTTGACTTCCACCGGATGCGCCGCAGCATACTCTTTTCGTGTTACGCCCTTGGGCTTATCCGCATATACATCTCTAAAATTATTGCGATTATACATCAACATATCATAGGTGATGACCTGCTCAGACAATCTGCCTTTTTCAGTACCACGTGAATCATTGAAATATGCCAGTGGGTTTAATACCTTGATGAAAATACGATTGCACTCCACGATACCATTGATTTTGGTATTACGGATGATAAAACTTGAGAATGCCTCTTTTACACGTTGGTAGGTATCTTTGGTTTGTGTTTTAAAGAATGCTTCAAAGTCAGAATAAATATCGCTGTCCCGCAAAACTTTCTCGATATAGGTCTTCAAGAAAAACAGCGCATTACGCTCATGCAAAGCAATGTACTCGAGAATTTCCAAGTTGTTCACTTGATAAAAATTCCGATTTCCCCGCTTCGTTTTCTTCAAGACATTTGCGTTTGCCAGCATCTCCATTGGCTGTTGAAAGAATTTATCATATTCATTTTTCGCAGCATCGCTTTCTACACCAGGTTTCTTAAAAATGGATTCAACATTTTCAACGGTATAGTTATCGTGCCATATTTCCGGTGTTGTAAAAATCCCATCTTCATCTTGCAGGGCATAGTTATAAATGCAGTCGGCAACGACAGTAACCACATCTGCTGCACACTTTTGGTCAATCCATCTGCCATTACCGCTTTTTCTGATGTCGTAATCATACCGATTGCAAAAATCAATGATCGCTTGTTGCGTTAACATTTCGTTCATCTCTTTTCGTTAGTTGAACATTGAAATCTGAACATTTTCCCGTTCATCCAGTTTTTCGGTAATCGGTGCAGTCTTTTCGTTTTCTCGCAAAAGTCCGTAGAAGAATACCGAGCAAGCATCCACATTCAGCGATCTGGTTTGATAATTCCTCGCCACTTGATAGAAATCCCTGTACTGCTGTGTTGAGAAATACTCAAGCTGCGCCTCAGTGGGAATCATTTCGCCTTTCGGAATAAGAATTGCCAGAGAACCGTTGACGAGTACACCCTTTGGCTTTCTCATCATTCGAGGTTTATAGGTCATATTGGGGGTCAGATAGACATCTTCTCTCTGTAAGTATTCAAATACAGAGAGTGCTCTTGCCTCCGTTAAGGATATGTACGAATCGTACCCCTCAATATCAATTACATTTTTTCCATCATCGCTGATATTGCGAGACTTCAAAACCCGAATATCTCCGGCGTTGGACAACAGCTTGTTTGTTATCTGCCGATCACGAAAAACCTTGAAAACGTTAAAATCCAGCTGCTTACAGACATGATCAAACTCAGCATCCCGATAGATGATCCAGTAAGGAAGCTTTTTGTCAAAAATATAGTCCTGCGTTTGTTCGATGCGAATGCCATGGGTAAAAGAAAAAACATTGGTTTTCGATGGCCGACCTTGGTTGTTGATGAAAATTGCCAAAGTTTCAACCAACACCCCCGGAAAACCCTTTTCGCCAAAATCAATTATACTCTCAACCGCTTTTCCAGAAAGATATTCTCTGGTTTTGGCAAACTCCGGTGTATTCAGCAAAAACTTCGGGAAAACCAATGCTACATAATTCCCAATGCTCATTGCTTTGTCAAGAAAAAAGGAGCAGATGTTGGTGGTATCCCGATTGATCGCTTTTTGACGATATACGTTCAAGAAAGGGTTGTCGGATTTCATTTTATAGAACGGAGGATTTCCGATGATATAATCGTATTTCTCCTCAAACTCATGGAGCAAAAAGTCATCGGAAATGTAATTGATAATGCAGTTTTGAGGAATATTGTAGTTTTCCAGTATCAACCTGGCAATCTCTAGACTATGTTCATCAATGTCCACCACATCCAGGATGATTTTTTTGCCCTCGAACTTCTTCAAAATAAGAGGGATAAAGTTACCTACCCCCACAGAGGGTTCAAGAATCCTTACCGTTTGCTGATCTGTATCCGGCAATGATTTCATCATTTCTGTGATGAGCGTTTTGCTGGTAAAAAAGGCAGCATTATCGGTACGACTTGTATTCGCTAATTCAGCGATTTTGCCCAATGTGGCAGCGGATAGGGACATTTCGTTTTTAACGATAAAATCTTTAAGCTTTCCAACATCAGCCAAGCCATACTCGGTTACAATTTTGTTGATCGTTGCAGTATTGATCGGCGTATGATTCAGAACATCAGCAATTTTCCTGGCAATGGCTTGGAATATTGCGGTAGGAACAGCTTCTCCCAAAGATTGTCTGATTTTGATTTCTTCTTTCTTCAGGAAAGCTCTCTTTTTAGCAACGGGAAGCTGATTGAGTGCTTCCAAGTCTGCTTCCACCCATTTGAAAGAGTATGGAACGGTCATCATCATCATCAGTTCCCGGATGCTGAAAACTCTGTCGTCACTTGGGTGAATCGTATTCTGACTTGCAAGTTGGTCATTCCTCGTATGGATACACGGGCCAACCTTATTCCAATACTGCCGCTTATACTTATCCCCGTTTTTCTGCTGATTGATTACAATTTTTCCGTCCTTGACTTGGTGGGGCTTCTTGTTGTCATCGGCATTGTCAAAAGCAGATTCTCCCTCTTTGATGTCGGAGATCCATACTCTCATATGTTCGGGATATACTCTGAAAGAATGGTATATATCATTCGCATCTATTTCACCAAACTCTGTTAAGGGCTTCAGGTTTCCGATTACTTGTCTGAGGGTCTTTTCTTCTACAAGCTCAGGATAAAGTTCCAGGGGAGAAACTTCATCCGCATAATCTTTAGAAACGCCAATAACAACAGTACGCTGTCTGCTGGAACAGGCACCATGATTTTTGAAGTTGATAATTCGGGAAGCATACGAATACTCTGTTCCTAAATTCTTTTCGATTGCTTCGGCAATCGTTTTGTTTGCACCATCAAGATCGGTGCAAATGGTTTTCATAAAAGCAGGAACATTCTCGAATATAAAAAAGCGAGGATTGACCTGTTTAATAATCTTGATGGACTCAACTACCAGGGAATTTCTTACGATTTCCGTAGATTTTTTCTTGTGGTTTGCTACGGACATTCCCTGGCATGGTGGTGTGGCAATGACAACATCAATACGGGGTACGTTTTCTTTCTTTCTCCATAAGTCGATCTGTGCATACAGTGCGGATTTTGTCGCTTCATCTGTGATGTCGCCGCAAATATATCCACTTTCATATTTACATTTGTTGTTATATCTCTGAATATCTAATCTTCTTGCAATCAGCTCGTTTGTTGCTACACAGTCGAAGTTCTCCAACTTAAAGCCGTAGCAGCCAACTCCGGCGCTGCTGAACAAACTAATGTATGTGGGTTTATCGTTTGTTTTCATCTTTATCATCCTTATATCGCTTGCCCACTTCCGGGAGCTGATTTCATAACACTGTCTATTCTACAGTCAAGGAACAGAGCAAATTCTAATCTAAGGGAACTCTGACTTCAACGATTCGCCAGCGTATTTCCAAGTGTCAGAGTCAATCGTCCTCTTCTTCATGCCACTTTTCCAATACCGCTTCCACCTGACGAATCAGCTGTTCCTTATCCGGCATATACAAAACATATTTCGAAGCAAAAATTTGATTAGACAATCCACCGAGGGCATACTGCACATCGAAATTCCCTTTGTCAGTACAGAGAATGATTCCAATAGGCGGATTATCCCCCTCGTCATTGACTTCACTTGCATAGTAGTTCAGGTACATATTAAGCTGCCCAACAGCCTCGGGCATGAGCTTCGTCGTCTTCAGTTCAATCAACACATAGGAGCGCAGAATCTTATTGTAGAATACCATATCCACATAATAGTGGTGATTTGAAAATGTTACACGTTGCTGCGTACCTACAAACATGAATCCGCGCCCCAGTTCAAGCAAGAACTTCTCGATTCGTTCAACAAGAGCCTTTTCCAAGTCACTTTCGAGGAAAGCATTGTCTTCGGGAAGGCCCAAAAATTCAAACACATAGGGATCCCGAATGATATCCGCAGGTCTGGAAATCTCATTGCCTTTCAAGGCTAGAGACAGTACCTTCTTCTTATTTGCATCTCCATCTGAAAGCAGCAGTCTTTCAAACAGCGAACTATCAATCTGCCGCTTTAGTTCACGAACAGACCAGCGGGAATTGATACATTCTTTTTCGTAAAAATTCCGCTTGTCGGCATCAGAAATAGCCTGTAGCTCACAGTAGTGCGACCAGGACAACTGTCCAGACACTGTCTGGACATCTTTGTGGGTCAAGTAAAACTGACACATATTGGATAGATTGGAACGAGAAAAGCCTTTTCCAAATTCAGTCGTCAGCACTTTAGACAGCTGGCGCAGGGATTGCTTTTCATATTCGCAGTCACCAATATGCATAGCTTCGTCCTCAACAATAATCCTACCTATTTGCCAATACGTATGGAGAAGTGTTGTATTGACTTCAACAGCGACTTTCTGCCGTGATGCCTCAAGCAGGGCTTTGATTTGCTCAACAAGATTATTGTTTATCAATTCATTCATATACTGCCCTCCATGTATTGTCTTTACAGTCTGTCACGACATTCTTCTTGTTTGCCTGCATATTTCCTTAATTATATGCGATTTTTTCATTGCTCCATCTTTTTCTTCATCCGGCGGATGCGGGCTTTCAGGTGCTTCCGGCGGCGGTGTCGCTGAATCTGGCGGCGAAGCCACAGGAGCAGCAGCACCGTCCCCGCCCCCACCCCGACGACTACCAGATAGCGGGGGATCACCGGCAAGCGCTCCAATGCGGCGGTTGGGGACTGGAGCAATTCCGCCAGACTGAATGCTTCCCTTGGTTCCTCCGGGCGCTCCAGTTTCAGCTGCACATCCGTCAGGCGCAGTTCATTCAGCGTGGCGCTCACCGTCACGGTGCGGCTGAGCTGTTTGCTGCGGGGCGTTTCCAGCGATTCTTCTATGGTGTAGCATATATCCCGGGCGCTCATATCCGACGGAATGAGGTAGGAGAATTTCTGCCCGGATACCACACTGTACTCCCCCAGCTCCTGCCCTGCAGCCACTTTTTCACCGCTGACTGTTACCCGGGTATAATGGGAGAAAGCATAGTCCAGCAATTTATGGGTATCTTTGTATTTATCTTCCAGCAACGGGGATTTCAGCGTAACTACCACCAATGTGGTCTCCCCCTGGGTCACTACGGCAACGAATGTCCCTTGCGCCGCCGTGGTCCAGCCGGTTTTCGCCATCTGAACACCGGGGTAGTAATACTGTCCCCCCTCCAGCAGCCGATCCTTATTCTGAAAACTCCGGGCGGAGGAGAGATTGGTGGCAGGGAGGGTATAGTTCACGGTGGAAAAATACTTTGCCAAATCCCCCTGCTTCCAGGCGGCAGCAGTGATCAGCGCCATATCATAGGCAGTGGTATAATGTTCGCTGTCCGGCAGGCCGTTGGCATTGGCAAAATGGGTATTCTTTGCCCCCAGAGCTTGCGCCGTCTCCGTCATCTTCTGGGCGAAGGCTTCCAGGCTCCCGGAAACCGCCTCCGCCAGCACATTGGCCGCATCGTTGGCCGATTCCATGCCGATGGAGTACAATGCCTGCTCTGCGGTCAGCTGTTCCCCGGCAGCCAGGGAAATATGGGAAGATGTCCTGGGTACGGCATTCACCGCCGCCTGGGAAACGGTAAGTATCTGCTCCGGCTCCAGCGCCTGGCAGGCCAGCATAGCAGTCATGACTTTGGTGATGCTAGCGGGGTAGAGGGTCTGGTGCAGATTCTTTTCATACAGTACCGTGCCCGTCTGTGCATCCATCACCACCGCCGCCTGGGAAGCAAGGTTCAATGTCTCCTCCCCCCGGGCGCAGGGCGCAGAAGCAAGCAGCAGCGCCAAACACAGTCCCACCGCAAAAAGGCGGCAGAGGAAACGGTAGATTCGTTGCTTCATTGGTTCCGCTCCCATCCGGCCATACCTAAGATTCTTTGGGCATTCTTGCAGAAGATCAGCTCCCGCTCTTTTTCGGTAAGTCTTTCCCCAAAAATGGCCTGGACATACATTCTGGGGTTACAAATGGGATAATCCGTGGCAAAGAGGATGCGCTCCGCCCCCACTTTATCGATCAGGTGGCGCACCATCCCCAAACGGAACAGCCCCGTGCCGGATAAGTCCAGGTGGAGATTCCCGTATTTGCGCATCATGGCAATGTGGGACTCCACCTGCTCCCGGTCGCCGGGGTGGGCGGCCACGAACTGAATTTCGGGGTAAGCTTGCAACAGCGGCTCCATGTGAAGATCCGTGGGCGTATGGTAGGAGCAAACCAATCCCGCCGGGGCGGCGGACAGAATGTCCATCAGTGCTGCTTCCCCTCCCTGCCAGCCGTGGATATAGGGCACCAGTTCCCCCAGCAGGCGGACACCCTGGCGGTGCATCCGCTCCATCTCCCGGCAGGATTCCTCCACATAGGCCGGATGGATATGGAAGCCGGGGGTATAGAAGTCGCCCAGTTCCTCCCGGAGTTCCAGCGCATAGCGGTTCAGCTGGCGCACCTGGTCAAAATCCGTTATTTTGCTCCATTGCAGTACGCTCCCGCAGATATGGGTGATCCCAGCCTGCTCCAGCTCGCTCCTGAGTCCGGCGGCGGTGAAGTCACTGCGCTCCGGGTAGAAATTCAGGCAATGGCTTTCATCCTGAAATGGGTGGACATGAAAATCAACGATGCACTGCTCCACAGTATGCCTCCGAGAATGTCTAATTTTCTTTAAAAAAGGATTATATCACAATTTTTTCAAAAAGAAAAGCCCCGTTTTTTGTTGACGGGCGGGAAAAGCTATGCTATCATAGAGAAAACGGGGCGGTTATGCCGCCTTTTTGATTTGTAAGGAGAACAAAGATGATTATTGCAGTTAATTACGAAAACGGGAATGTATTTCAGCATTTCGGCCGCACCGAGCAGTTCAAAGTATACCAGGTGGAAGACGGCAAGGTCGTCTCCGCCCAGGTGGTTGGAACCAACGGCACCGGCCACGAGGCGCTGGCGGATTTCCTGAAAGAGTACCGGGTCGAGACCGTTCTGTGCGGCGGATTGGGCGACGGAATGCAGGCCGCACTGAACCTGGTGGGCATTGAGGTAGTATCCGGTATCCAGGGCAGTGCGGACGAAGCGGTGGAAGCTTACCTGAATGGCACCCTGGAATCCGCCGGCGTGAACTGCCACCACGAGCACGGTGAGGGGGAAGAATGCAGCTGCGACGGTGGCTGCGGCGGTTGCCACGGTGGATGCCACGGCGCTCCTCAGATGGAGGGGAAGAACGTCAACAAGACCTGCCGGGTGCACTACCGGGGCACCTACAACGATGGCACCCAGTTCGATGCCTCCTATGATCGGGGCGAGCCCCTGGAATTCACCTGCGGCGTTGGGATGATGATCCCCGGTTTTGATGCCGCCGTTGCCAATATGGAAGTGGGCGAAGCGGTGGACATCCACCTGCTCCCCCAAGAAGCTTATGGCGAAGCCGACCCCGGTATGATTTTCCCCGTGGAGATCGCTCAGCTCCCCGGCTCCGAAGAACTGACCGTGGGGCAGAATGTCTACCTTTATAACCAGGCGGGTCAGCCCTTCCTGGTGAAAGTGGTTGCCAAGGACGATACCACCGTCACTTTCGATGCCAACCACGAAATGGCGGGAAAAGAGCTGAATTTCCACATTGAATTGATTTCCGCCGAATAATTCCCTATCAGATGCTTTGTGCCCGGCTCCGAAAGAAGAGCCGGGCACTTTTGAATGATTGCCTCTTTTTAATGATTATGCGAAAGGACCTGCTACGGGATTGGCGGAGCGCTTGATGCCGTAGAAATCGGTATCGAAGATGATATCCTCCCCCTCCGGGGTCTCGAAACGCTGCTCCGGCTCGAACGCCATGCCCAGGGTATCGGAGGTGATGGTCTCCCCCTTGGGCAGGTACTGACCCAAATCCGTCTCCAGGCGATAGGTACCGTTCTCCTCTTTCAGCTCCAGGGTGACATGGTGCTGGGTATCGACGGTGAAATTCTCTTCAATGTCCGCAGGTTTCGCCCCATTGAAGAATACGTTGCCGCCCGTCCACACAGGCAAGGGCATATAGTACCGGTCACGATTCACGCCGCAGCCCTCGCCGCAGTATCCCTCGAAGCAGGCTTCCCACTGCTCCTGCTTCATGTAGCCGGAATAGGGCACGGTGCCACAGACCAGGTTGCAGTCGTCCCATTCCATGGGATCGCCGGGCAGGGGGGCACAGATTTCCGCCAGTTTCTCCCGGACGGGCTGCTGGACGAATACGTTGTTATAGAACCGTACGTCACCATGGAGAATGGACATGAATCCGGTGATCTCCGTCCGGTGAGGCATGTGGATGGGGGTATAACGGGTGGAATCATATTTGTCAGACCCGTTCTTCACGCCCCTGCCCACGGCGGTGACGGAACCGGCAATCAGATTGTGGACAAAAGCCACGCCCTGGGTGGGTAGCTTCACCGCCCGCTCGGACAGCATGATATTGTTATCCACCAGGCACGGGCCATGGGCGATCTCGATAAAGATATCCTCACCCAGACCAAGTCCCATGGTGTTCTTCCGCTGCAACAGGTAATCCCGGGGCATACAGTTGTCATGGAACAGGTTGGCACTGACCCGGGTACCCTGGGTCTGCCAGTCCAGCCAGATACCACGGACACAATGGTGGAAATGGTTATTGCGAATGGTCACGTCGATGGCCGCATGGAATTTGATGCCGCCGATTTCCGCACCGGCCAGGTTCCGCTTGTTATTGATGTGATGAATGTGGTTATTCTCAATGGTGGAGAAGACACATCCCAGATTGCCCACAATGCCGGTCTGGCCGCAATCGTGAATGTCGCAATTGCGGACGGTGTGGGAGCCGATGGTCTCCTTGCTCCAGCCGTCGATCTGGGCGATCAGGGAGCAATCCCGCTGGGTCTGGGTGCCGTCCTTGAATTTATAGTGGGACCATTTGTTGTCGTTGCCCTGCTGGAGATATTTACCCAGGGAAATGCCGGAGCATTTGGAATGGGAAACTTCGCAATTCTCGATCACCCATCCCTTGGACCAGTGGGGGCCGATCATGCCGTCCTGTAGCGCCGTGGGGGGTGCCCACTGGGTCGCCGCCTTGGTAACAACGAACCCGTCCAGGGTGATGTAGTCCACGTGCTCCTGCTCCGGGTAGAAGCAGTGGGGGCGATAAGTGATCTCCACCTTTTCCTCATTGGGGTTCTTCCCCTGGAAATTGGCATAGATCCGGGTATGGGTGCCGTCCTCACTCTGGGCGGTGTACCAGGTGTGCTTGGTGAATTCCATATCCCAGGATTCGTCATTGAATTCCGGGTCCAGCACCTTTTCCAGGGTATCCCGCTCGTAAAGGGACTTGTCATTCAGGAAAACTTCGCCGGTGTGGCAGGGGGTGATTTGATCCAGCCAGTCGCCCCAAACCAGGGTGGTATAGGGATTGTATGCGCCGAAAGCGGTGTTCGCAACGGTGAGCAGCCACACGTCACCCTGGTAATGCACCCAGTTATCCGCAATTTCTGCGCCGGTGATCACTGCGCCCAGGGGCTCAGCGGAGCGGTAAACGACGGGCTTACGTTCGGTGCCCGCCCAGCGGGGGCTGACCTCTTCCCGGTAAATGCCGGGAGCAACCAGAATCTCGTCACCGGCCTGCGCCACGGCTGCTGCCTGGCTAATGGTCTTGTAGGGGTGCTGGCAGGTGCCGTCCCCGGGGTGGTTCACAGTACAGTCCACATATCGAATCATAGTGAATCCTCCAAAAATAGATTTCTTTGGCTTGCTGCTTTTATTATAATCTCCCAAAGCCCAATGTCAAGGAATCCGGTCAAAATGCGCAACAATCGGACATTTAACGATCATTTCGCAAAATGTGAGAACCAGAAAATGTTCTCTGGCTTTGGACTCCGCCGGACTTGACGGATGACGAATCCCATATTATAATGATTCTCACGGTAGTTACTACCGGCTCAGTTCCAATGGGAGGAGATACCCTATGTATTCCATGAAAGAGGCCTGCGCCCTGACCGATATGACCTATGAAAATCTGAAATTCTACTGCAATCAGGGTTTGGTGCCCAACGTAAAGCGGGACAACCATAATTACCGGGTGTTCGACGACCGGGATATCAAATGGATACAATCATTAAATTGCCTGAAAGATTGCGGCATGGGCATCGGGGAAATGAAGCAATACTTGACCCTCTGTCTGGAGGGTGAACACTCCATCCCCCAGCGCAAAGAGATCCTGGCAGAGAAGAAGCAGTCCCTGCTGCGCTCCATTCAGGCGCTGCAAACCGCTATTGATTATATCGACTGGAAGCAGGGCTACTATGACCGCATTCTGGCCGGAGAAGAAGAATATCACAGCAATCTCATCGGCGAAAAAGGGGCATAAAGTGCTTGACAAAGTATTGCAACAGCGTTATACTTACCCCAGTTGATGTCTGCATCAGCAGACGGGAAAGGAGATTTTATTTATGATTCGTGAGGTCGTTTCCGGCTAACTGAATAGGGCGCAATGAGAATGGGGGTTCACCCCCTGTTTTGGTGTGCCGTTTTTGAAGTAACCTTTCGTATATTTGGTGCCGCAGTGTGCAGCCGGAAACGAGGGCTGCTTTTGCTGCGGTATTTTTGCGCCCATTTTCAGTTAGCGAAGAAAAACAAACGTGTGCTAAGGAAAAATGTAACTGAATTTGGAGGAAATAAAAATTGAATTTACAAGATTATGGATATATCGAATCATCCCCTTTGAATGGCGGCATCCCCGCCCGGGTGAGTGCCGTCCACGGAGTAGAGCAAGGGCGTGGCGAAATTCACAAAACAACGAAAGAAGGAGATTTGGTAATGAATAATATCATCATTCGTAATGAACAGCCGGAGGAACAGCGCCAGGTGGAGGAACTGATCCGGGATGCTTTCTGGAACGTAAATGAGCCGGGGGCAAATGAACATTACCTTGCCCATAGAATGCGCAGCCACCCGGACTTCGTTCCGGAACTGAATCTGGTTGCGGAATTGGACGGTAAAATTGTCGGGAACATAATGTACACCGTGGGCAAACTGATGGGAGCGCACGGGGAGCAGCGAAAAACCCTCACCTTTGGCCCCATCGCCGTGCACCCGGAATATCAGCGCCGGGGCATCGGCAAGGCAATGATCGAATTTTCCTTTGCACGGGCAAAGGAAATGGGCTACGACAGCGTGGTAATTTTCGGTCACCCCGGCAATTATGTTGCCCGTGGATTCGTCAGTTGCCTGAAAGTGAACGTGTGCGTGGGGGATGGGTATTTCCCTACCGCCATGCTGGTGAAATCCTTGACGGAAGATGCTTTTGACGGCCGGCGATGGAAATTCGTCGGGAGCTCTGCCGATGAATTTGACCCCAAGGATGCGGAAGAGTTTGATAAATTCTTCCCAGAAAAAGAGAAGAAAGCGCTCCCCTGCCAGGAGGAATTCTTCATCTATTCTCATTCTTCCATCCACCCGTAAGAATGAACAATTTGCCTCCCCGGAGAAAGGACTTCCGGGGAGGTTTTTTGGTAAAAACAGCGGAAATAATTCTTTGATGGAAAATTGGAGAAAAATATGATACCATAGCCCTGCAACAAAGAGCCGGGCAGCCACCGGCGGAGGGAGAATCATATGGAAAAAATGTTGGGCGTGATGCTGGACTGCTCCCGCAACGCTGTTATGAAAATTGGAACGGTGAAATCTTTTGCCGATATGCTCTCGAAAATGGGCTATAATACCCTGATGCTCTATACGGAGGATACCTACGAAGTAACGGGGCAACCCTATTTCGGCCATATGCGTGGCCGCTACTCCAAGGAAGAGCTGAAAGAAATGGATGCATACTGCGCTGCACAAGGAATCGAATTGATTCCCTGCATTCAGACACTGGCTCATTTGAACGCCATGTTCAAATGGGAGGCCGTTTATGAGGACATCCGGGACACAGCGGACATTCTCCTGGCCGAAGAGGAGGGAACCTATCAGCTGGTGGAGCAGATGTTCGCCACGTTAGCGGAGTGCTTCCGCAGCCGCCGAGTGCACATCGGTATGGACGAAGCATACCAGGTGGGGCTGGGGAAATACCTGCAAAAGCACGGTTTCCAGGATCGTTTCCAGATCATCAATCGCCACCTGCACCGGGTATGCCAGATTGCGGAAAAATACGGCTTCCGCCCGATGATTTGGAGCGATATGTTCTGCAAATTGGCGCTGAACAGCGAAAATTACTACCAAAGCCACGTGGATCCCGCCGCCATCACCGCCCGGGCAAGTCTGCCGGAGAATGTGGATCTGGTCTACTGGGATTACTATTCCACGGACGAGAACCGTTACGTCAATATGATCCGCACCAATCAGCTCTTTGGAAAGAGCGTGATCTTCGCCGGGGGTGCCTGGACGTGGAAAGGAATGTCCCCGGACAATGCTTTCAGCATCGCCGCCACCGCTCCGGCGCTGCGTGCCTGCCGGGACTGGGGCGTTGACCAGATTTTTATGACCCTGTGGGGGGATGATGGGGACGAATGCTCCAAATTCGCCGTGGCTCCGGCGCTACTGTATGCGGCGCAGGCAGTGAATGGGGAGCCGGATATGGATGCGCTGAAAGTGCGATTCCGGGAAATCATGGGCGTGGATTATGACGACTGGATGCTCCTGGACAAGCTCCTGCTGCCCTCCGGCGGGCACGCCAACGATGCCAGCAAATACCTGATCTATAACGATGTGTTCACCGGCCTGCTGGATCACCGCTGCGATGCCGGGGACGGGGAATATTACCGCAAGCTGGGGGAACAACTGCGTGCCGTCAAGCAAACCGGCGATTATGAATACCTCTTCCGGAAGTATATTGCCCTGTGTGATCTGCTCAGCGTAAAGGCGACACTGGGTCTGCGTACCCGGGCAGCCTACCAGTCCGGGAACCGGGAGGCGCTGGCCGATTTGGCATCCACCGATTACCCCATCGCTATCAAGCGGATGGAGGCATTCCATCGGGCGTTCCAGCAGGAATGGTTCCGGGAGAACAAGCCCCACGGTTTTGACGTCCAGGATACCCGTCTGGGCGGCGCCATCCAGCGGCTGAAAAGCTGCCGCCAAAGATTGCTGGACTATCTGGACGGTACGGTTGACCGAATTGAGGAGCTGGAAGAAGCACAACTTCCCAACGACTGCGGGGTATATACCTGGTCAAGAATTTTCACTGCAAACAATGTCTCCCATATTTTTTAATTAAGGAATATATAAAACATGAATCGAGAACGACTGGAACAGCGGCTGGCGGAGCTGCCGCTGTACGCCTATTTCTTCATTTCGCCGGAGCAACTGGAATTTTCCCAGCGGGTGCGGTGGATCTGCGAACACGAATGCAGCCAGTACGGTACCTCCTGGGCCTGCCCCCCGGGGGTGGGGACGGTGGAAGCGTGCAAAGCCAGATGCCTCCGGTACGGCCAGTGCCTGGTGATCGCAACCGTCACGGAAGTGGCAGACATTGCAGACATCACGGAAACGCTGGCAACCCGCCGGGAGCACGAGGAGATTACCGATCAGGTGGCGGATTTCCTGCGGGAGATGGGGCAGGAACCCTATATCCTCTCTACAGAGTCCTGCGCCATCTGCCCCCGGTGCGCTTTCCTGGACGGTCAGCCCTGCCGGTTCCCGGAGAAAATGCATCCCTGCGTGGAAAGCCACGGGATCAACGTCATCCCCACGCTGGAAGATAACGGATTGCCGTTCCAATATGGGGAGAATGTGGTGACCTGGGTATCCATGCTGCTGTACCGGGAGAAAGAATCAGGGACGTGAATTGCATTCCCCATGGCATTTTGACAGAATCCACAAGAAAAATATCGGATAGAATGCACAATTCGGGAAAAATTCAAGATTATTTTTTCGAAAACATTTGCATTTTCGTTTATGTCATGTTATACTATCTGGGCGTTGATTATCATTATTCAAAAATGCACAAAAAGAAGCGAAAATGCATCGCTCGAAAACTGGAAAGGGGTATCATTTATGTCTCATAAGTACGTTTACCTGTTTACCGAGGGCAACGGAAAAATGCGTGAGCTCCTGGGCGGCAAAGGCGCCAATTTGGCCGAGATGACCAATATCGGTCTGCCTGTTCCCCAGGGCTTTACTATTTCCACCGAAGCCTGCACCCAATATTACGAAGACGGCCAGAAGATCAATGACGAGATCATGTCCCAGATCATGGAATACGTGGACAAGATGGAGCAGATCAACGGCAAGAAATTCGGCTCCCTGGAGAATCCCCTGTTGGTCTCCGTCCGCTCCGGCGCACGGGCATCCATGCCCGGCATGATGGATACCATTCTGAACCTGGGTCTGAACGACGACGTGGTGGAAGCCATGATCAAGGGCAACCCCGATCCCAAATTCGCCCGGTTCGTGTGGGACTCCTACCGCCGCTTTATCCAGATGTACTCCGATGTGGTCATGGAAGTGGGCAAGAAATATTTCGAGCAGCTCATTGACAAGATGAAAGAGAAGCGTGGTGTCACTTTCGACGTGGAGCTGACCGCCGACGACCTGAAAGAGCTGGCTGGCCAGTTCAAGGACGAGTACAAGGCGAAGCTGGGCGTTGACTTCCCCAGCGACCCCAAGGTTCAGCTGTACGAGGCAATCCGTGCCGTGTTCCGCTCCTGGGACAACCCCCGTGCCAATATCTATCGCCGGGACAACGATATCCCCTATTCCTGGGGCACTGCCGTTAACGTGATGCCCATGGTGTTCGGCAACCTGAATGACAATTCCGGCACCGGCGTTGCTTTCACCCGTGACCCCGCCACCGGCGAGAAGCACCTGATGGGTGAGTTCCTCACCAA